>SMLU01000001.1:310865-621730 GCA_007859745.1 Phycisphaerae bacterium RAS1
CTCGCTACGCGCGTGCAAACGCGATGTCACGGACCGTGAAGTTGTCGAACTCGTTGGCCGAGTCGTGGCGGCACCAGAGGCCGACCACGGACACGGTCGCGGGCCCGATCGTGCGTCTGCTTTCATGTGGCGACCGGCCGCCGCACGCGCACCATGTAGTCCAGCTCGGGCGCCTCCGCCCCGACCTGCCGGAGCATGTTGACCGCCTGCGCCCGGTGATGCGCCGAGTGGTGCAGCGCTTGCAGGAGCATGTCGCCCAGCGTCGCCGTAAAGAGGCCGCCCTTCGAGTCGCGATAGACCTGCGCGCGGGCCACGTCCGCCGGCGTCAGCGTTGCGAGGAACGCGTCTCGCTCCTGGTATTGCCGCGTGAAGCGGCTGGACAGGTCGGCCATGGCCACGAGTTCGTCCTCAGACGGCCAGGGAGTCTCGCTCTGCCGCCGCCAGCGCTGCAGCCAGACGTGCTCGCCGTTGTAGATGTGCAGCAGCGTTCGCCGCAGGCTTCCCACGCCCATGTCGATCGGCCGGTCGAGCGGCGCGGCTGGCAGCGGCGCGGCGCAGCGAAGCAGCTCGCCGTTGGCCCAGTCGTTGTGAACCAGCAACGTGCGTACGGTGGTTAAATCGACCATCGAGTTACTCCCTGGAATACTCGCGCGCGCTCAGCATCGCAGTCGTAGTCGTAGTCGGCTGCGCTGAGCCTGCGAAGTCGTAGTCGTAGGCTGGGCTGAGCTTGCGAAGCCCAGCCCGGGCTGTCGCTGGGCTTCGAGTACTCAGCCCAGCCTACCTAACTTCGAGTACTCAGCCCAGCCTACCTAACTAACTACATAACTTGACTAAGTGCGCGTCGACGGCGCAGCGGACGACGCGTCCAGCGCGACGCGCCGGTCGACGCCGGGCCGGCGTCGGAGCAGTCCGCCCAGCGCGGCGTAGAGCAGCCGCGCCGCGAGCAAAAGCACAATCGCAATCTGGATGATGACGATCTGCACGGGCGTCAGGCGCAGTTGCACGGACAAGCCCGCCAGCAGCGCGTATCTCGCGCAGCGGCCGGCAAAATAGGCGGCGGCGAAGCGCAGCCGCGGGTAACGCCGCAGGATCGCCAGCCAGCGGACGGCGTCGATGGGAATGGGAACGAATGAGACCAGCAGGAGCGTGCGGAATGGCGAGACGTTGAACCAGCGGATGGCCCAGGCGTAGACGCGCGAGGCGCGGATTCGCTCGCCGACGCCGTAGCGCATCAGCACGCCCAGCACGTGATACTCGTTCAGGTTTGCCATGACGGTTGAGAGCCCGCCGGCAACGGCGATCAGCGCGATGCGTCGCAGCGGGTCGGCGACGACGCCGAACTCGCTCGATGCGGCCAGGAGCACGATCCAGGACGTCGGCAGGGGAAACATCACGTTGCAAAGAGACAGGTAGAAGCACATCAGCGCCAGCAGCCAGCCGCGCATGCCTGCGCCGTCGCCGCCGTCGTAGCGCTGGAAGAAGTAAATGGACAGGGCGGCGAGTCCGCCCAGCCAAAGAAGGTACAGGACGAACCAGGCGCGTGAGTGGGGAAGCGGTTTTTCGGCCCTTGGGAGATTCACGCGAGGATTGTAGCCGGTTCAAGAGCCGACGATGCGTCCGTCGCGCATGTGCAGCACGCGGTCGGCCTCCACCGCGAGCTGCTCGTTGTGCGTGATCATCAGGATGGTCTGCCCGAATTCGCGGTGAAAGCGCGACAGCAGCCGCAGGACGGCGTCGGCGTTGGCCGAGTCGAGGTTGCCGGTCGGCTCGTCGGCCAGCAGCAGGGCCGGGCGGGTCACCATGGCGCGGGCGATGGCCACGCGCTGCTGCTGGCCGACGGAGAGCTGCCGGGGCTTCTTGCGTGCGTGCGGCAGGATATCCACGGCGCGCAGCAGTTCATCCACCTGGCCGTCCACGCCGGCGCCGGCGATCCGCAGCGGCAGGGCGACATTCGCGCGGGCGCTGATGGTCGGCAACAGGTTGAAGCGCTGAAAGACGAAGCCGATGTGCCGACGGCGAAAGAGCGTCCGGCGTGCGTCGGACATGTGCAATGCATCGTTGCCGGCCAGCGCGAATCGCTGGGCGCGCGTCGGCGACATCATCAGCCCCAGCACGTTCAGCAGCGTCGATTTCCCGCAGCCGGACGGCCCCATGAGCACGACGAACTCCCCGCGGCGCAGCGTCAGATTCACGCCATGCAGCACCGGTTCGATTACGCCGGCATGCGTGTATGAATGCTCGACCCCGAGAATATCGACCATCGTCTCAGCAGGATTATTCGCCATCCGCTATTCGCAAATCCCTCGCTCGTTGATATCGCTACTCGTGACTCAGTGCCGCGGCCGGCTCCAGCCGCGCCGCGCGCCATCCGGGATACAGCGCGCTGAGCACGCCGCCGATCAGCCCCACCGCCAAGGCCGAGAGCAGCCGCCCCGGTTCGAGCGCCACCGTCAGCAGCGGCATGAACGTGGCCAGGCCGAACTTCGCCAGCCACGCCAGCGCAAAACCCACCAGCACGCCGGCCAGCGAGATGATCAGCGCCTCGGTCGCCGACAGCCGCAGCAGTCCGCCGCGCGTGACGCCGAGCGATTTCAGGATTCCGATTTCGCGCGTTCGCTCGACCACCATGGTGTACATGGTCAGGAGGATGAAGAGGAAGCACACGACCAGCGCCAGCCCGCTGGACGCATTCAGATAAAGGTTCACCTGCGCAAAGCTGTCGCGCAGCATCCTGCCGTATTCGCTCTTGGGTTCGACGCGCGCGCCGTTGATGGCGCCCTCGAAGCGGTCGGCCACCGCCGCCGCATCCACGCCGCCGCGCAGCTTGATGAAGTACATGCTCGAGAAGGGCTCGCCGCTGTTGAGCATCTCGCGCAGCGTCTGAATCGGCGCGAAGACGCGGCCGGCGACTCCGGCCTCGACCACGCCGGTCAGTCGGAACGCGCGGCCCATGATTTCGATCGTGTCGCCCACGCGGTAGGAGCGGCCCAGCTTGCGGTCGCCGACGCGGCAGAGGCGCTCGTCGATCACCAGCTCCAGCCCGCCGGCGAATTCGTCGGGCGAGAGCTCGGCCGGCGCCGGGCCGCTGGTCGCCGCGGCCAGGCGGCGCACCATGCGATCTTCGAACCCCGCGGCCTGGTCGAACAGCTTGCCGTCGACCAGCTTTCGCGGGCCGAGGAAGAGCTTCATCTGATCCGGGTGGATGCCGAACAGCCGCTGCTGCTGCCCGCCCATTTTCACCTGGCCGAAGAACGCCGGTATCACGGCGGCCGCGAGCGAGCCGTTCTCATCGCGCAGCTCGCGCAGTGCTTTCTCGAAGCTGCCGGGAAAGACGGCGCCGCCGGAAAAAATGACGTTCTCCTGCCGTGGCAGGACGACCAGCTCGGCGTCGACGCTCTGCATCCGCTGGGCGACCTCGGCGATGGAGCCGTCGGCCAGCCCGCCGGAGACCAGCATCAAGGCGATGCCGATGCCGACGGCGAGAATGCTCAGGAGCGTTCGCAGGCGGTGATGAAGCAGGTTGGCCAGGGCCAGGTGCAGCATGGGGTGAGGGTATGAGTGCGGCCTGCGCGCGTCAACGCCGCGTCGGCTTGCGAGCTGCGGGGGACGTGGCCAAAGCTTTTTGGCCGATGCCGCGGGCCGGGCCGTTTTTCCGAACCCGCCGCGCCAAGCGGCGGGTTGACGATCGTCAGCGATTGGCGCCTCACGGCGGCGGACGTCACCCCGCCGCTTGGCGCGGCGGGTTCGGACAGAAATGCCCGTCGAGCCTGCCAAATCTGTGGCACACCCGCGGCGGAGGATTGAGGACCCGTTGCGGATCAGATTCGACGGTAGACGGCTAACCCGGCCGCGAGCAAAATGTCTTTGGCTCCAGTGGTGTTTGTCCCCCCCGGATCGTCTTACCGTGGAGGTGCTGACGTGGTTTCTGCGCACGCCGCCGTCCATCGCCGCATTCGATTCATCAACCCCAACGCGGCCCTGACGAATATCACGATGCCGGCGCTGATCCGGCGGATGACGTTTTCGCGCAAGGCGATCTTTGCGCCGACCGGGCTGACGATCTGCGCCCAGGTTATGCCGCGGCACTGGGATGTCGAGGTGGTGGACGAGTGCACGCTCGAGTCGCCGCATGTGCCGCGCGCGGACGTGGATATCGTCGGCATCACGGCGATGACGACGCAGGCCAAACGGGCGTACCAGATCGCGGATGCCTATCGAAAGCTGGGCGTGACAGTCGTGATGGGCGGAATTCACCCGAGCGCGATGCCGGAGGACGCGCTTCAGCACTGCGACAGCGTTTGCAAAGGCGACGCCGAATCGACGCTGCCCTACTTGATCGAGGATTGGGAGCGGGCCGAAAGTAGCCCGGCCGCCTGTAGCCCGGCCGCCCCCGGCCGGGACGAAATTACCCTCGGCCCAGACGCCCCGGCCGCGGCTGGTCGTGACGCCGTCCCGGCCGGGGGCGGCCGGGCTACATGCGGCGGCCTCAAGCGCATCTACGACTGGGCGTCCTATCCCGAAGCGCCGATCGCGACGCCGCGCAAGGATTTGCTGAATCCCTCCGATTACCTGATCGCCAACCCGATCCAGACCACGCGCGGCTGCCCGCACACGTGCAGCTTCTGCACCACGCCCGGCGTTTTCGGCCGCAAGTTCCGGCTGCGGAAGATCGAGGATATCGTCGAAGAGATTCGCGAGGCGAAGGAGCGGCACAACTCGTGGTGCTTCATCTTCGCGGACGATGATTTCGGCGGAAACCACAAGTGGGCCCTGGAGCTGTGCGCGGCGCTGAAGCCGTTGAAGATCGCGTGGGCCAGCCAGTGCGACATTCTCATCAGCCGCAACGAGAAGCTGCTGACGGCGATGCGCGAGAGCGGGTGCGCCGGGCTGATTCTGGGGCTGGAGAGCCGCAAGCAGGACACGCTGACGGAGAGCGGCAAGCGATTCGTCAAGAGCGACACGTACGAATGGCGGATTCGGCGGATTCAGGCGGCGGGGATCACGCTCTGGGGCGCGTTCATTTTCGGCTTCGACACGGACAACTGGCAGGACCTGATGCAGACCTGCCGCTGGGCGCAGCGGATGAACCTGGGCATGTCGTGTTATCCGATTCTCACGCCCTATCCCGGCACAGATTTCTTCCGTGAGTTCGAGAGAGCCGGGCGAATTCGCACGTTCGACTGGGAGCGTTACAACGGCGCGTCGGTGGTTTACGAGCCGAAGCGCGTCAGCCCCAAGCAGCTTCGCCATGCGCAGATGGCGGCGTTTGCGGAGTTCTACTCGCCGCGCTCGGCCCTGCGACGGCTCGGGGTGTATCCGTTCAAGTCGCGCGCCTGGGCGGCGAACCTGGCGATCTGGCAGGGCATCCGCTTCTACTATCGCCGGCGGAACCGGTCCGTGCCGCGTTTTTCGGACTTCCTGAGCCCGCAGTCGTCCGCGTGGAACTATCCGAATGAGAGCTGGGCGGATGAGTACTACCGGGCGCGCGGCGCGGCGGCGCAGGTCGCGTCGGCGGCGACGGACGGCGCCGCGCGAGGTGAATCGGCCACGGTCCGCGACGAGGGCGAGGGCTGCGCCTGTCCGAGCCTCGAGACGCTTGCGGCCACGGCCGTCTCAGGGGCGGATCCGTTCGTGATGGCGGCGCAGGCGCTCGGGAGTCGCGTGGCCGGGGCGGCCCGCGCCGGATGACGCGTCCGGGCCTTTCTGTAGCGTCGGACCTCCGTGTCCGACGCTGAAATCGCCGTCGGACACAGAGGTCCGACGCTACAGTTTCTTCGCGACCTGCTAGAGATTGTCGAACAGATACCGCAGCCGCGTCTCGATCCAGTGGCGCGAGTTGAATTGCATGCCGTGGCCGTTGCGCGGATAGATCATCAGGTCGAAGGGCCTGCGGGCCTTCTGCAACTCGTACATGAGCTGCTCTGAGTTCTGCCAATGGACGTTGTCGTCCATCAATCCGTGGATCAGGAGCAGCTTGCCGCTCAGCTCCGCCGCCGCCTTCACCGCAGACGAGGCGTCATACCCCTCCGGGTTGTTCTGCGGCGTCTGCATGTAGCGCTCGGTGTAGATCGTGTCGTACAGCCGCCAGTCGGTGGGCGACGCCACGGCGATGCCCACTTTGAAAGCCGTGCTGTGCGTGAGCGCGAAGGCGGTCATGAAGCCGCCGTAGCTGTGACCCCAGATGCCGACGCGCTGCGGATCGACGTACTCAAGCAGCGAAAGCCACGTGACGCCGTCTTCGAGGTCCTGCAATTCGGTGACACCCAGCCGCCTGTACGCGTGCCAGGACGAAATCGCACCCGCGCCGCTGGCGGAGCGCGGATCGCAGACCCACACCAGGTAGCCATGCTGCGCTACGTAGTGATGCAGCAGATTGCCTGAGCCGCCCCAGCGGTTCGACACGATCGGATTCTGCGGCCCGCCGTAGACCAGGCTCCAGACCGGATATTTTTTCTGCGGGTCGAAGTCGTGGGGCTTGATGAGCATGGCGTTCATCAGGAAGCCGTCGCGCGTCGGCACGCGGTGAAACTCGACCGCGCCGAAGGCGTATTCCTCGAGCGCCGCCGGCTTGTTCTCGCTGATCGTGCGGATGGGCGTGCCGTCGACGTAGCGCAGCACGACCTGCGACGGGCGGCTGACATTGCTGAAGGTGTCGAAGAAATAGCGAAGCTGCGGGTCGAAGTTGGCACGATGCCAGGCGCCCGGCTCGGTCAGGCGTTCGATCGGCCCGCCGTCGAGCCGGACGCGATAGGCGTGCTCTTCGATGGACGAATCGCGCGTGCCGCTGAAATAGACCCAGCCCGTCTTCGGATCGACGCCGTGCAGACTGCGCACCTCCCAGTCGCCGCCGGTGACGCGGCGGATGAGCCGGCCGTCGCGGTTGTAGTGATAGAGATGGCGGAAGCCGTCGCGCTCGCTTTGCCAGAGGAACGATCCGTCGGTCAGGAAGGTCGGGTTTTCGAGACGGTTCACCCAGGCGGGCGTGCGTTCGGCGATGAGCGTGCGGCTCTTGCCGCCCTGCGGATCGGCTTCGTTCAGGTCGAGCCAGCGCTGCTCGCGGTCCTGCACCTGGTAGAGCAGCTTGCCGTCGGGCGCCCAGCAGGCGTTGACGATCAGCGTTTCCTGCGAGCCGTACTTCGTCATATTGACCCAGGTGGTCGGTCCGCCGGCGGCGCGCACGATTCCGAGCCGCACTTTGGGATTCGGATCGCCGGGCTTGGGGTAGTTGTATTGCTCGACGGCGGGGCGAGTAGTGAGCTGGTTGAGCAGCGTGAAGCTGGGCACGGCTGACTCATCGAGTTGCAGATACGCGATGGATTGCTCGTCGGCGCTCCACCAGAAAGCAGCCCAGCTTCCGCGGCCGTAGACCTCTTCCTGATACACCCAGTCGAGCAGGCCGTTCAGGAGGGTCGGGCTGCCGTCGCGCGTCAGTTGCGTTTGCCGTCCGGCGGCGTCGGCGACGAAGAGGTTGCTGTCTTTCACGTAGGCGACGAGCCGGCCCTTTGGGCTGAGGCGGGCCTCACGGCGTGGCGTCGCGTCGGGCGTGAAGCGCGTCAGCTTGCCATCGACAAAGCTGTAGCCGTACAGGCGGTCCTGATGTTCGATCAGGACGTGGGCGCGGTCGGGGGTGAAGTCGCCCGGCGAGCGCGAGAAGCGGCGGGCAGCGGCCTCGTCGAACTCGCCGCTTTCCTTGAGCGCGGCGGCGAGGGCGTCGGCGTCCCAGGCGCGCTCAGCCTCGTCGGTGAGCGCGTCGACGGCCATCAGGGCGCCGTCGCGGCGGGCGAGGTAGTGCTCGCCGTCGGGCAGCCAGGTGAGGCCCATGAGCATGGGACCGGAGAAATCGACCTTGCCCTCGGGGCCGTAGATGGCGTCGAGGGTGAGCGGTTTCTTGTCGGCGGGCGCGGTTGACGGCGGCGGGGCGTCGGCCGGGGCGGACTGCTGCGCGGCGGCGGGGGCGAGGGGAATCGCCAAGAGGAGTAGAAAGAGGCGGCGCACGCGGCGCGGGGCGCGGGCGCGGCTTGGGGTCGGTGTGTCGGCGGAACAGACGGGCGTGGCCAGCGTTTTTGGCAGACGCCGCGGGCCGGACCGTTTTTCCGAACCCGCCGCGCCAAGCGGCGGGTTGACGATCGTAGGCGAGTGGCGCCGCAGAGACCGGGGACGTCGACCCGCCGCTTGGCGCGGCGGGTTCGGACAGAAACGCCCGTCGAGCCTGCCAGAATCCACGGTCACACTCGAACGGACGGCGTTGTCGTGAAGGGATAAGTTCACCATGGGCGGCATTGTATACTGTTGTGGATCACCAGCGATGCAGATGGACAGCACACTCCTTCGCGCGTTCATCGACGAGGCGTTCGGTTTCGGAATGAGGGAGATTCACGGCGGGCTGAGTTAGTTGGCGAGAAGCGCGGGTCGGCACAATCGCTGGGCTTCGAGTACTCAGCCGAGCCTACGAACTGAAAGGAGCGCGGTATGCGCAATCGTCGGACGGCACTTCTCGTTCTGCTGGCGCTGATGCCGACCTTCGCACATGCTGACGACGTCGTCACCGCCATTCGGACGAAGGCCTTTTTTCAATCTCTCGGACTTCATGCCCCCGATGGGCGCGTCTATGAACTCGGCCAACAGTATGTCGTGGGCGACCGTTGGCGCTCTATCAAGATCGACAGAATTGTCCTCGCCGTGCATGGGACGCTTGAACAGGCCCTGGAAACGTACCGCCTCAACGCGCGCACGCGCCAGATTCCGGCGACCCAGCCCGCCGACTTGCCTGCGTCGTTCGGCGATCAGCGCAGCCTCTTCGTGGTAAACCGAGCGAGAGGCGGGAGCTTGGATTTTCTGCGCGGCAACGTGTTTGTGGGCCTCTCTTGGACCGGACCCGTGGAAGACGCGGTTGCTCTCGCAACGCGCATCGATGAATTGATTCAAAACAACCGCGACGTGGCGCCGCTCGGCTCGTTTGCCGTTATGCCGCGTGTCGAAAACACGGGATTGCCGACAATTCTACAGCTTGGCGAACAGCGCGACATCGTGCCGCTCGTTGAAGGGCTCGGCGCCGTTGAGTCGATCAGCATGAAGGTCGAAACGGTGTCCGGCGGATCGAGATCGCTTCGCCGCCCCGACGGCACGTTGAGAATCGTCGCGCCGCACACGATGCCCAAGCCCGGCGCGGAGATTGTCCAGAACGCGGACGGATCGCGAACCGTCATTCCCGACACCGCATCCGGACCGGCGACTGTCCGCTACGTTCTCAGCGCAGCCAACGTGGACAATGTGTACGTCAGGGCCTACGCCACCGTCGAACTCCGCGAGCCGTAATAGGACCCGACGGGCTCTGATCGCGGCGGCGCACGCTCGCCGCATCAGCCGTTTACGAGCTTCGTAATATCCTGAAACGTCACGTAGATAAAGCAAATCGCAATCAGCGCCAGCCCCACCAGCGTCGTGGCCACCTGCGTCTTCACGCTCACCGGGCTGCCCTTGAACTTCTCGATCAGCAGAAAAACCATCAGCCCGCCGTCCACCACCGGCAGCGGCAGGAAATTCAGCACGGCCAGGTTCACTGACAGAAACGCGAGGAAGAATAGAAGCTCGCCCAATCCCGCCTTGGCTCGGTCGATCGCGACGTTGAAGATGCCGATCGGGCCGCTGACGCTCTCGGCGCCGATGTTGCGCTTGGCGACCTGGTTCAGCGTCTGGTAGACGTTGACCATGATGTAGTGCGTGGTCTTGACTCCCATCCACGTCGCGCGGATCGGATTGCCGCCGGCGTGCACGCGCTCCATGCGGATGCCGAACTGCTCGGGCGGATAGACCACCACCACGCTGAGCTGCCAGGGGTCAATGTTGTCCTTGGTGACCGCAAACGCCGCCTCTTTCTCGCCCGGTTGGCCGAGCACGGCGTAGCGGATTTTCACCGTGCGGCCGATGCGCTCGGACAGAAGGGCCCGCAGCGCCGCCGACCCAGGCAACCGCAGCGTCTCACCGCTCTCATTTCTGATGCTGGTTTCGCCGTCGACCGCGGTCACGCTCGCCGCAGGCGAGAGCGGTATCTCATTCACCAGGCTGCTGGGGACGGCGAGGCGGCCGCCGGCTTCGTCCGGCCCGGCGCGATAGCGCACCGCGATCGTGCGGCCGGCGGAGGCGCGCAGGATGTCGGCCACGTCGTTCCAGTTTTTCGCCGGCTTGTCGTCGAGCGCCAGAAGCTCGGCGCCGCGCGGGAGGTTGAGGGCGGCGGCCGGCGTCCCGGGCGCCACTGCCGCCACGATCGGCCGCTCAGTCTCGCCCAGCGTCAGGCTCACGCCGACGCGCGGTGGCGGCGAGCTGAACAGGCTGAAGGCCCGCTTGGGCGTGACTTCGAGCTTGATCAGCTTGCCGCTGCGCTCGACCGTCACGGGAGTGGGCTTTCCGGCGCCGGCGGCGATGCTGGCGAGAATTTCGGCGTACGTCGGGTTCGCTACTGATCCCCATTCCACGATGACGTCGCCGCGGAGGATTCCACCCTTCTCCGCCGGCGAGCCTTTCTCAACCTGGCTGATCCAGCGGCGCTGCACGAGGCCGAGAATGCTGGGCGTTTCGCGCGCGTCCTTTTCGTCGCCGTCGTCGATCGACGGACGGGCGTAGAGCCGGCCCTGCTGGTACGTCTCAATCGTCTCGCGCGGCGAGTTCGGGTCGCTCGGGTTGCGCGGCCGCTGAACGGTGAATTTCATCACGCGCCCGCCGCTCTCCTGTACGACGCGCAGAATGTCGATCGCGCTGGCCACCGGGGCGCCGTCAACGTGCGTGACCTCGTCGCCTTTCCGGGGCGCCGGCAGGTCGCCGACCGGCGTCGGCTCCGCCTCGAAGCGCGTCGTCATAGGCGGGCTGATGCCGATGCTGGGAATGTTCTCGTTGCGGAGCTTCTGTGGCGTAACCACCAGCGGCGTGTCCAGCTCTTTCCCATGCCGCGCGACGCGCAGCGTAATCGGGCCGGATGTGAGAATCTCGGCGTTGCGAAGGTCCATGTAGGAATCGGCGTGCCGGCCGTTGATCTCGATCACGCGGTCACCCGGCAGCAGGCCTGCTTTCTCCGCCGGCCCGCCGGGCTGAAGCTCGCCCAGCACGGGCGCGGGCATCTGCTTGCCGACGAGGAAGACGCACATGAAGAGCACGGCGGCCAGCAGCATGTTGAAGATGACGCCGGCCGAGACGACCAGCATCCGCCGGCCGACGGACTTGTTCACAAAGGAGCGCGGATCGGTGGTGAATTTCACGTCGCCGGTCTGCTCGTTCACGTCCACGTCTTCCTGCCCGAGCATTTTCACGTATCCGCCGAAGGGCAGGATTTTCAGGCAGTAGTCCGTTTCGCCCCAGCCCTTTTGGGCCAGTTGCTCGGGCGTATGGTGCGGGCGCTCGCCGAAAGTGAGGCCCTCGCCCTTGCGCCAGCCGACGACGCGCGTGAAGAACCCGACAGCGAAGCGATCGACGCGGATATCGACCCACTTGGCGGCCAGGAAATGCCCCAGCTCGTGGATGAAGATGATGAAGGAGAAGCCGATCAGGACGTACAGGAACATCAGGGCGTTGTAGGCCCAGGCGGCCAGGTCGATGGCCGCCAGCAGCCCGCACCCGTCTAGCGCTCGATGCATCGCTCAACCTCTTGCCTGGCCCATGCGTCCGCCGCCAGCAGCTCTTCCAGCGTCGGCGACGCGATCAGCGCGTGCCTGCGCAGCGTCTGTTCGATCAGCGTCGTGATCCGCCCGAAGCCGATCCGTGCGGCGCGGAACGCCTCGACCGCGGCTTCATTGGCCGCGTTGAAGACCGCGCCGCTCGTCCCGCCGGCCCGCGCCGCTTCGAAGCCCAGGCGCAGCGCGGGGAACCGCTGCGCGTCCGGCGGCTCGAAATGCAGCCGGCGGGCCTGTTTCCAGCACAGCGTCGGCGCCACGGCCGCTTTCCTGTGCGGAAACGTCATAGCATACTGGATCGGCGTGCGCATGTCAGGCGTGCCGAGCTGGGCGATCAGCGACCCATCGGCGAACTCGACCATCGAATGCACGATCGACTCGGGGTGAATCAGAACTTCGATCTGATCGACGCGGAGGCCGAAGAGGTGATGCGCTTCGACGATCTCGAGCGCTTTGTTCATCATCGTGGCGCTGTCGATCGTGATCTTCGGCCCCATCGACCAGACGGGATGGTCCAGCGCCTGCTCCAGCGTCGCATCGGCGATCTTCTCGGCGTTCCACGTGCGGAAGGGACCGCCGGAGGCCGTCAGGTAGATGCGGCGGACTTCTTCGGGCCGGCCGGCGTGCATGGCCTGAAAGATCGCGGAGTGTTCGCTGTCGATCGGGATGAGCTTGCCGCCGTTGCTCTTCACAAGCGGCATCAGAATGGAGCCGGCGACGACCAGCGACTCTTTGTTCGCCAAGCCGATGTCGAGGCCGCGCTCGACGGCGGCCAGCGTCGCCGGAAGTCCCGCCGCCCCGACGATCGCGGCCAGTACGAAGTCCGCGTCGGTCTCGCGCACCAGATCGACGAGGCCGGCGGCGCCGGCGAAGACGCGCGTTTCCGCCGGGAGACGACGGCGAAGGTCGTTAGCGCGGGCGGCGTCGGCAATGGCGACGCTGCGGACGCCGAACTCCAGGGCTTGGGCCGCGAGCTTCTCCCACGAATTGCCGGCGGCGAGACCGACGATCTCAATCTCGTCGCGCAGGGCGCGGGCGACATCGAGGGCGGCGGCGCCGATCGAGCCGGTGGAGCCGAGAAGGAGGACGCGGCGGGTCATCGAACGGGAGTGTACCGTCACGATTCGGTGATTCCGAGCGGCCCCGCTCCACGGGGATCCGCTGGCCGCCCCTTGCCGGCGCTGGTGCTATCTCGGAGAATCGAGCACATGTCGATTTCGAGCCTGCGACTCCTGAATTTCAAGTGCTTCGAAGATAGCGGCACGATACGCCTCGCGCCGTTGACAGTTATTTTTGGCAAAAACAACTCGGGGAAGTCCTCGATCCTGCAGAGTTTGCTCTTGCTTCGCCAGACGTTGGACTCATCATCGTACGGACCGCATCTGGATCTGCGTGGTCGCCTATACACGGCGGGAAGCTATTCGGACATTGTGTTCGCGCACGACTCAAAACTGAAACTCGGCATTCATGTCACGCTTCCGACCCTCCGAGAATCGTTGTCTGCCAGTGCCCCCCTAAGGGGCCCTCGGCCAAGTCTGGCGCGTCCCTCCCCGTCGGGCCGAGGGCGCGCCCCCGCGACGGAGGTCAGGTTGGAGTTCGGTTTGGATGAGCCTCGGCCGCCTCCGTTGACTAGATTGCATGTCTTGGACAAGGCTCTGAAGGCCGATCTGGAGATTCGGCGCGGGCGCGGGCGCGGCGGTCCGTACGAATTGTGGATCGACGAGAAGTCGAAAGGGAACGAGCACAAGGCGAACTTCCGATTTCCCGTCAATCGCTTCTTCCCGTTGTTGGGCGAAGAGCCGCCTCGGGGTGGACGCCCCAGCGAGAGGCACGATGAGGTAAGGGAGTACGCCCGGGATGCGCTGGATGAGCTCGAGTCCGCGCTCAAGGGGTTACGAGCAGTCGGCGCATTCCGCAGGCCGCCCGAGCGCAGCTACGACTTCGAGGGCCGCGCAGCCGAAATCGTCGACGTCTTGGGTGAAAACGTGGTCAACGCGCTCATCGATGACGCGACGCGCAAGCGCCACGCGGGCGAGCTAATTCGGAACGTCAACCGGTGGCTCAAGGAAGTCGGACGCGTCAAGCTCTGCCCTTTCAAGCCGATCAGTCAGCGCTCCAAGAAGTATGAAGTGCGACTTCGCGACGTCGACTCGGGGCGATGGGCGCACTTTGCAGACGTGGGGTTCGGAATCGGCCAGATGTTCCCGGTAATCGTCGAAGGGCTGCGCACACCGCCGGACGGGACGTTTCTCGTTCAGGAACCGGAAATCCACCTGCACCCCGATGCTCAGCTCGGCATGGCTGATTTTCTAATCTACCTGGCTGAATCGGGAAGGCGCGTTATCGTCGAAACACACAGCGAGGCGCTGCTCTTGCGATTGCGGCGCCGATTGGCCGACTCACGGCGCGGCAATGGCCGCGTCGGCAATGCCCTGGCGACCCACGATGTGAGCATCGTCGTCGTAACCAAGGACGAACGTGGTGCTAGTCGCACAAATGCCATGGAGATTGACGAACTCGGCCAGATTGACCGCTGGCCAGCGAATTTCATGGACGAGGCTGGCGATGAACGCATGGCGCTCCTTGAGGCAATCGCACGACGCTCCGAGTCGCGCAGATGAGCCTTCTGTGCGCGATTGACACCAACGTGTTGTGGAAGGCGAATCGATCGCCGGCAGAACAGCCGCGGCCCGGTTCCGAGTTTGCGCGCCGAATCCGGTTTCTGAAAGCCGTCAGAGATGGCGACGTCGTAGTGCTCATAAGCCGCATGCTCCTGAACGAGTACATGGCGACGCTCAAGAAGCCGGTGAACGACCTGGTTCAACTCCTGCTCCAGCTTCTGGTTGATCCCAAACCGAACCGGGCGCGCATCAACTGGAAAACCCCTTGGAGCGGTCGCGATCGTTCCGCTGCGCGAAAATGCCGCTATCCGAAACATGATGAGCATGTGCTGCGAACGGCCATGCTTGAAAACGAGCAAAGTTGGATCGCGACGGAGGAAAAGCCCATGCTCGGGACCAACGCATGCATCTACCGCCGCTTCCGCGTGCACATCCGCCGGCCCGATCAAATACTGGCGGAAATCACGTAGCCGCGCACCGAACACGACCTGACTCGACGCCCCGTGAACGAACCCGCGGTATCCTCCGCCGTACCATCCGCATCGCGAGCCCAAGGAGCCCACATGTCCGCCGCCGCTGCCACCGCCGTTGTTGATAAGGGAACCACCGCCGCTTATCGCGACAAGCTGGCCGGCCTGCTCGGTCAGCGCGATCCGTTCAGCGTCCTGGCGTCCACCGCCGACGAGATCGGAAAACTCTTCGCGCCGCACCCGGCGGAGAAGCTCCGCCGCCGCCCGTATGAGGGCAAGTGGACGCCGACCGAGATCATCGGGCACCTATGCGATTCGGAGTGGGTCTACGGCTATCGCGTGCGGTTGATTCTGTGCGAGGAGAAACCGACGATTCTGAGCATGGACCAGGACCTGTGGGTGCTGGGGCAGCGCTATAACGAGCGCGACGCGGGCGAGCTGCTGGCGGATTTCCGGTCGCTGCGCGCGGTGAATCTGAAACTGTGGCGCGGCGTCCGGCCGGAGCAGATGGCGCGCTACGGGCGGCACAACGAGCGCGGCGAGGAATCGCTGGGGGCGATGCTGAAGATGCTGGCGGGGCACGACCTGTCGCACATCGACCAGATTCGCCGGTACATCGCGGCGCTTGCGTAGCGCCGGCCGCGGGCCTTCGCGAATCAGGCGAAATCACTGCCGCCGGCGAATGTCATGTTCTCGCGATCCTTCAGGACGCCGGGGAATCGAAGGACGCGGTTGTGCATGACGCAGTAGACGCCCGCGGGCAGCAGCCGCGCCGCCAGCAGCGCCTCGGTGAGGTTCTGGAATGCGTCGGTGTCGCGGAAGATATAAGGCCGCATGGCTCCGGTCAGGATGATTGGCCGGCTCAGCTCCGCCAGCTTCGCGTGCAGATATTCGCCGGTCACGGGCAGCGTGTCGGTGCCATGCACGACGATGACCGCGTCGTCGTTGACCAGCGCGTACTCGACCGCCGAGAGGATCATGCGGCGGTCGTCGTCGTTCATCTCGAGCGAGTCTTTGCTCATGATTGGTACGTGCCGGTGCGTCACGTCGTGCAGCCGCAGCCCGCGCAGGATTTCGTCCAGCACGGAACGCACATTGCGCAGGGCGCCAGTCCCCTCGTCGTAGACTTTTTCGATGGTCCCGCCGGTGGTAATGATCGTGACGCGCATGGAACGAAATTGTCGCCTCGGAAGCGCCCGCGGCGGCTGATCACGTCTGCCGGGCGGGTATTCGCCGCGAAGCGTAGTCCGGGATTGCCGGGCTGTCACGCGCGAGGGGCTGCCGTCCTGTCCGAACCCGCCGTGCCAAGCGGCAGGTCAACAATCGTTAGCGCTCGGCGCTCCACCGGCCGCGGGCGTCACCCCGCCGCTTGGCGCGGCGGGTTCGGACGGATCGCCGCCGTCTGCCGCGCGCGGCGCTGATCAGCGTCCGGTCGCGAGGAAATAGGCGTCGCTCGCGACCGTCTGAAGGTCCTGCCCCGACACCGCCAGCAGACACAGGAGCACGGCCATGAGGATGGTGAGGAATGAAACGGGCGTGGCCACGGCGCGGAAAGAGGACCCCGGCCGCACCGTGAGCCACCATCCGGCGGCGATGCCGCCGGTCAGCGTAAGCATCCAGAATAGAAATCCGCGCGCGATCATGGTTTCGCCCGCCGGCTAGAAGCCCTCGGGCAGCGATCCGTCGATGTTCTGGTAAATGTTCATCATCCGCGACCCGATTCCCTGGATGGCCGCCACTGCCACGAGGACGAGCATGGCCAGCAGAATCGCGTATTCGGTTGCCGTGGGACCGTCTTCGTCGCGCAAGAATCGGACGAGCGTGTGATACACGTTGCAGGCGTTCATACTCTCTCTCCCTGCCTTGGGTGGGCTGTCGCTCTCCCATCGTTCCAAATACGGCGCCTCTTCGTCAACCCGGCGGCTGCAATCTCGGGAATTCGCCGGCGACGCGAGCGAAGTCGCGGCCGGTGAAGGCCCCGCCGGCAGGCGTTACCGGACGGGCGTCTTGCCGTGAAAGGCGCGGGGCGGCATAATCCCGGGTTCGCATGGGCTCTGAGGTGAACGCGGGAGAGCGTGAATGGGCGCAGCGCTCGATGCCTTGCTCCGATTGCAGGATCTCGAACTCCAGATTGCTGATATTCGCAGGCAGCTTGCGAGGCGCACGCGGATCGTCGCTGAGCAGGCGCGGAAAGTTGAGACGCTGCGCAGCAGCGTCGAACACGAGCGAGAACAGCTCCGCCGCTCGCAGGTCCAGGTGGACGAGCTCGACCTGGACCTGAAATCGCGCAGCACGCACATCGCCAAGCTGCGCGAGCAGCTCAATTCGGTCAAAACGAACAAGGAATACGCGGCGGTTCTCTCGCAGCTCAATACGGAAAAAGCGGACAGCACGCGGGTCGAAACGCGCGCGCTGGAGATGATGTCCGGAATCGAGACGCAGCGCCGCTCGATGGCGGACCGCGAGAAGGCGATCGAGGCGGAAGTCGCCCGGCTCAGCGACCTCCAGGCGCAGGCCGACCAGGCCCAGAAACTCTTCGCCGAGCGCCTGGCCGGTCTCCAGACGCGCCGCGTCGAGGCCGCGGCCCAGGTTGAGCCGGCCCAGTTGGTCATCTTTGAGCGGCTGGCCGAGCGGCATGACGGCGAGGCCATCGCCGCGGTGGAGCGGATCCACCCGCGGCGCGACGAGTTCATCTGCGGCGGTTGCAATATGGGGCTGACAACCGAGGTGGCCAACGCGCTGCTCACGCGCAACGACGTCATCACCTGCAAGAACTGCGGCCGGATTCTGAACATGATCCGCGGCAGCTAGGCACGCGAGGGGCCTTCGTGGGACTGCTCATCCACATTGACGGGGGCGCTCGCGGCAATCCCGGTCCGGCCGGGGCGGGCGTCGTCATTCAGCGCGACGACGGCCGGGCGCTGCACGAGGCCGGCTATTTTCTCGGGACGCAGACGAACAACTCGGCCGAGTACCGCGCGTTGCTGCTGGCGCTGCAGCGCGTGAAGAGCATGGGCCATGAGCCGCTGAGCATTCACTCCGACAGCGAGCTGCTCGTGCGGCAGGTGACCGGCGAATATCGCGTCAAGAGCCCGAGCCTGGCGGAACTCTTCCGCCAGGCGCAGATGATGCTCCTGCGATTCGCCTGCTGGAGCATCAAGCACGTCCGCCGCGAGGAAAATCGCCGCGCGGACGAACTGGCCAACCTGGCGATGGACGCCGGACGCGATGTGATCGTGTTCGACGCCGACGAAGATCCGCGCGCAGCGCCCGGCGAGGTCGCGCTGACTGGCCCCACCACGGCGGCGGCGGACGCGCAAGCCGCGCGGGGGGCGCCGGAACCAACACCTGTATCGGCGGGGGCGATTCGAATCACACTTGACCGCGCGCCAGGCCAGTGTCCGGCCGGTTCGTGGATGGTCGAGCCGATCGTCTGCCGGCACGTGCTGCCAACGCCGATGTGCGTGCATGCCGCCGGCGCCTTGCTGCCCACGATTATCGCCATGCTCAAGACGGATGCGCAGGAGTTTGCGGCGGTTCCGACGATGACGGTGCGCTGCTCGCGCGCCGGATGCGGGGCGGTGTTTCTTCTGGCGCCGCAGCGCTCGAGCAACGGACGGCCGAAATAGCCCGTCCGCCGTGGACCGCACGTGCGGGAATCCGTTACGGATTGATCACCTCGATGCCGGCCATGTATGACCGCAGCGCCGCCGGAACGCGGACGCTGCCGTCGGCATTCTGATTCAGCTCCAGCAGCGGAATCAGGATCCGTGGGGACGCGATCACCGTGTTGTTCAGCGTGTGGCACACCTCCGGCTTGCCGCTCTTCTCGCTGCGGTAGCGGATGTTCAGCCGGCGGGCCTGGAAATCGTGGAAGCGGCTGGCCGAGTGCGTCTCGCTGAACGCCTCGCGGCTGGGCATCCACGTTTCGATGTCGTACATGCGGACCTTGCCCTGGCCCATGTCGCCGGTGCAGACCTCCAGCACCCGGTAAGGCAGCTCCAGCGCCGCAAGCACCTTTTCGGCGTTGGCGATGATCACGTCGTGCCAGCGGGCGGATTCGTCCGCGTCCGCCCGGCACAGGACCACCTGCTCCAGCTTGTCGAACAGGTGAATGCGGTACAGCCCGCGCGTGTCTTTTCCGGCGGCGCCCGCCTCGCGACGAAAGCAGGTGCTGCGGGCGACGTAGAGCTTGGGCAGCTCGGCCTCTTCCAGAATCTCGTCCATGTGATAGCCGGTGACGGGCACCTCGGCCGTGCCGACCAGGCTCTGCCCGTCGCGCTCGCAGAGATAGACCTCTTCGCGGTGCAGCGGGAAGAAGCCGGTGCCGTACATGAGCTTGTCCTGCACCAGCACGGGCACGCTCATCGGCACGAAATTCAGCACGTCCTTGCCGCGGGCGTCCGTCGGCAGCGCCGCGGCGTCGCGGCCGTAGCGCTGCCGCAGCATGATGTCCCACGCCAGGCGCAGGACGGCTTCGTGCAGCATCGCCCCCGCGCCGCGCAGCACATAGTTCCGCGAGCCGGCGATCTTCACGCCGCGGTCAATGTCGACGATGTTCAGATGCAGGCCCAGATCGAGATGATCGCGGAAGGGGAAGCCGAAATCGGCCTTGTATTTCGGCGTTCCGTGGCGGCGGACTTCGACGTTGCCGGAGGCGTCCGGTCCGATCGGCGCGTCGGGATGCGGGATCTGCGGCACGAGCAGCATCAGCTCGGCCAGTTCCGCGTCCGCCTTTTCGCGCTGCTCGTCCAGCTCCTTGACGCGCTGCTTGATCGCGCCCATCTCGGCGATGCGAGCGGCTTTCTCTTCCTTGGGAGCCTTGGCGATCTGCTCGCCGATCTTGTTCTGCTGGTGGCGCAGGTCGTTGAACTCGGTCTCCAGCGCCCGCCGCCGCGCGTCGACTGCCAGCACCTGGTCTATGTCGCAGCGCATGTTCTTGTCGCGGACGGCTTTCCTGACCAGTTCCGGATTATCGCGAATCAGCTTGATGTCGATCATGTTGCCTCATGCAGAGTGGGGCGAACGCCGCGCCCGCTGCCGGTCACCGGGTGGGCGTCGCACGTGGCCCGGGCCGTTTTTCCGAACCCGCCGGACCGTTCTTCCGAACCCGCCGCGCCAGGCGGCGGGTTGACGATCGAGCGCGATCGGCGCCACAGAGACGCGAACAGGCCGCGGACGTCAACCCGCCGCTTGGCGCGGCGGGTTCGGACAGGCAGGCCCGCCGAGACTGCCAGAATCCGCTACCATACCCACGATTTCGCCCCCGAGAAACCCGCAGCGGAGAGCGCAGCATGCTTCACGTCTACCTGGCCGGCGCCGTGCGCGGCACGCACGGCGGCTGGCGCGACCGGATTCCCAGGATCGACAACGTCTGCTTCTTGCACCCCGGCGCCGCCATCCCCGGCCCTGATCCGGAGCGGCGGACCGAACTGTACGGCCCGGCCGACCGGCTGGCGGTGAAACGCTGCGACGTCCTGCTGGCGTATTGCGACCGCATCGAGGCCGGCCACGGGACGGCGGTTGAGATCGGAATGGCCGTCGCCCTGGGCAAGGAAGTGATGATCGTCTGCCCGTCCGAGGAAACGCGCTACGTGTGGCGTTTCGCGGTCGGATGCACGCCGACGGTTTACTCGCGCCTGGAAGATGCAATCGACGTGATCCGCTACGCCGCCGGCCAGGTCAGCGGGACGGCGCGCTGCGCCGCGACGTAGGTGTTGTGGGCACGGCCTACAGGTTTTTCCAAGCCGCGGCGTCTTCCGAGCCGCGACCGTGAGGGAGCGGAGGCTTGAACACTGCTTGCTTACACGCGCGGCTCGGATTCGAAACGGCGGTATGAGCGATATCGATGATCTACTGATCCGCACGGCGGTCGCGGGCGACGAAGCGGCGCTGATGGCCCTGCTGGCCGCGCGGCGGCCCGGGCTGTGCGCCTACGTCGCCGCGCGCCTGCCGCCGGACGTGCAGGGGCGGCTCGACGCGGAAGACCTGGTGCAGGAGGGGTTCGTCGAGATCTTCCGCCACGTCAGCCGCTTCGAGCCGCGCGGGCCGCAGGCCTTCGACCGCTGGGTGCGGACGATCCTTCTGCACAAGGTTCGCGACATGATCCGGCGTCAGCGTGCGCAGCGGCGCGGCGGCGAGCGTCGCGCCGTCAGCCCGACCGCCGCGTGGCAGCAGAACTCGATCGTCACACTGCTCGAGTTGATCGCCACGGAGGAAGCCACGCCCAGCCGGGTTGTCGCCGGTGTGGAGGCCGTGGCGGCGCTCCAGGCCGCGCTGCCGCAGCTCGCGCCGGACTACTACCAGGCGATCAAGTCCATTCACATTGACGGGCGCAGCGTGGCGGAGGTGGCGGCGGAGATGAATCGCTCGGAAGGCGCCGTGCACCTGCTGTGTCACAAGGCGCGGAAGAAGCTGCGCGAGATCCTGGGCAGCGCGTCACGGTTTCTGAGCCGGACGGATTGACGCGCGGCGCCGCGCTCAGTGCAGGTCCTCCGCCTTTGGCGGGCGCGTCATCAACGTGGAAATCGCCGACAGCGGCGGCACGCCGTCGAACAGGACGCTGCTGACGGCTTCGGTGATCGGCATCTCCACGCGATGACGGCGGGCCAGGGCCAGCACGGCCTGCGTGGTCGGGATGCCCTCGATGACGGACTTGCTCTCACAGACGACCTTCTCGACGCTCACGCCGCTGCCGATGCGCTGGCCGGCGGACCGGTTGCGGCCCACGGGTGAAACGCAGGTGGTTACCAGGTCGCCGACGCCTGCCAGCCCGACGAACGTCTCCGCCCGCGCGCCCATCGCCACGCCCAGCCGCGTGATCTCGACCAGCCCGCGGGTGATGAGCGCCGCCTTGGCGTTGTCGCCGGCGTGAAGGCCGTCGAGGATTCCCGCCGCCAGGGCAATCACGTTCTTGGCGGCGCCGGACAGCTCGACGCCCAGCACATCCGGATTCGTGTAAATGCGAAACCAGGAAGTGCTCATGGCTTCCTGCACGCTGCCCGCGACCGCCTGCGAATCACATGCCACGACGACGGTTGCCGGCAGGCAGCGCGCCAGCTCCGGGGCGATGCTCGGTCCGGAAAGCACCGCCACCGGCCGCCCCGGCAGAAGCTCCGCCAGGATTTCCGACGGCCGCAGGAGCGTGGCAATCTCGATACCCTTGGTGACGCTGCACACGGCTGCATCCGCGGGCGTATGCTCTGCCAGCACCCGCCACGTCGCGCGAAGAAACTGCGACGGAACCGCTGAGATGATCAGCTCCGCCCCGGCGAGCGCCCGGTCCGCGTCGCCGGTCGGCAGGATGCGCTCGGAGAGCCGCATGCCCGGCAGGTAGCGGCGGTTCTCGCGCGAGACGATCAGCTCCTGAACGCGCCCGGCCCGCGGAAGCAGGAGAGAAACGTGGACGCCGTTGGTGGCGAGAATCTGGGCCGCGACCGTGCCCATGGCGCCGGCGCCGACGACGGTGGCTTTCGTAAGCATCGCGCGAAGTGTATCGGGAGTCGGCGTGGGTTGGGGGGCTGAGGCAATCGGCGGCGTCTTTCGGAGTACTGGTCAAGTTCGCGGGGAGCATCGGCGTCCCGCCGGTGCAATTCTGCACTCGCACCGGCGGGACGCCGATGCTCCCCGCGCCGGGAGTCAAACTTGACCAGTCCCTCTTTCGGAACTCCGCTTCTTTTGGCGGTTGGGACCCGCTAAACTGCATGCGACGCTCGCACCGCGCTGGGCGGGCGCTTCCGCGATCTTCCCCGGATGAAGAAGCACTCCAACCCGGAGCTACGAGCATGGCAACGCTCATTCGGATTGCGTCCGTCCTCACGACCCTGATCGTTACCGCTTTCGTCGCCGTGG
Organism: Phycisphaerae bacterium RAS1; assembly: GCA_007859745.1. Lineage (NCBI taxonomy): Bacteria > Pseudomonadati > Planctomycetota > Phycisphaerae > Phycisphaerae bacterium RAS1. The sequence goes on from SMLU01000001.1 coordinate 333,468, forward strand.
CAGAACCGGCCGACAAAAATGGCCGCGACGCCGCATCCGTCGAGATCCTCGCAGGTGACGTGCGAATCGAACGCACCACGGCCGTCACGGACGTAAACTGGACTCAGGTCGAAGGCTCGCCGGCGGTCGTGGCCTGGTGGAATGAAGCCGGCCGGCCCTGGTATGCCTTGAGCCTCGACGGCGGCCCGGCCGTCGTCCGTCCGGCCTCGCACGTGATCCCCCTGCTCTTTCGCGCGTTCGATCCGCTGCGCGAAACGCCGGTGTTGCGGCCGGCGCTCGCGGCCGATGAATCGGTCAACTTGCACCTGGTGCAGTTCGTTACGCAGCCGATCGCCGAATACTTCGACGTTATCGCGACGCTGGGCGGCCGAGTCCACAAGGCAGTAGGCGGCCAGACGGTGATCGTGTGCGCGGCGCCGGGGGTGATCGACCAGGTCGCCGCTCTTCCCTTCGTTCGCTGGGTCGGGCCGCTGCACCCTGCCTATCGCCTCGAAACCTACATCCTGGACGAAGTGCTGGCCGAACCGGCCGACCCCATGCCGCGCGAGTACAGCATCCTCGCGATTCGCTCCGGCCTCGACGCCCGACAGGAAATCGCGGACCGCATCGAGGCGCTGGGTGGCGTCGTGAACAAGCTCCCGGCGGGCGGCGTCGTTCTCGAAGCAACCCTGACGCCGGAGCAATTGCTGGCCGTGGCGCGCCATGATGAAGTGCTCTTCATCGACCGCGTATTGCCGGTCGTCGATTACCTGGACATCGTCCGAATCGTGGGCGGCGCCAACTACGTCGAGTCCGTCGCCGGATTCACCGGCGCCGGCGTGCGTGGCGAGGTGATGGACTCGAACCTGTTTGACGCGCACCAGGCCTTCGCGGCCATCCCACCGATTTTCCACGGCTCGCACAGCGGTAGCGCGTCGCACGGCACATCGGTCTACGGCATCTGCTTCGGCAGCGGCGCCGGCAACGCCGCCGGCCGCGGCCTGATCCCCGCGGCCCAGGGCATCTTTGCCGATTACGGCTTCCTGGTCGATCGCTACACGCACACGGGCCAATTGGTGCAACCGCCGTACGAGGCGGTGTTCCAGACCAATAGCTGGGGTTCCTGCTGCACAACCGCGTACGGCACGGCGGCGGCGGCGATCGACGACGCCGTCTTCGACCACGACATCGTCCTGCTGCAGGCGCAGGCCAACAGCGGCAGCCAGAGCTCGGACGCGATCGCCTTCGCCAAGAACATCGTCTCGGTGGGCGGCATCCGGCATATCAACACGGCCACGCTGGCGGACGACAACTGGTCCAACGCCGGCAGCATCGGCCCCGCCAGCGACGGCCGCATCAAGCCCGATCTCGCCTTCTGGTACGACAGCATCCTGACGACGGCCGACGGCGGCGGGTACACCACCGGCTTCGGCGGCACGAGCGCCGCGACCCCTACGACCGCGGGTCATTTCGGGCTGTTTTTCCAGATGTGGAATACCGGCGCGTTCGGCAATCACGTCGCGCCCGGCGGGACGGTCTTTCAGAACCGCCCGCACATGGCGACCTCGAAAGCCATGATGATCAACAACTGCACGCCTTATCCCTTCGCCGGCGCCGCCGCCGACCTGACCCGCACGCATCAGGGCTGGGGCCGTGCGGACGTGAAGCGCCTGTGGGACTCGCGGAATTCGCTCTTCGTGGTCGATGAGACGGATGTGCTTACGAATCTCCAGGTTCGCACCTACCAGTTCGTGGTGCTCTTTGATTCGGAGGAGTTCCGCGCCACGCTCGTTTACACGGACCCACCCGGCGTCCCGAACTCCACGCAGCACCGCATCAACGACCTGACGCTGAAGGTCACGTCGCCGATCGGGACGGTCTATTGGGGCAATCGCGGCCTGCTTGAAGGCAACGCGTCCACTGCCGGCGGCGTCGCCAACACGATCGACACCGTCGAAAATGTCTGGGTCTCGCTGCCGACTTCGGGCATCTGGACCGTCCAGGTGCTGGCGGACGAAGTTGTGCAGGACTCGCACGTCGAAACGCCCGGCGTCGACGCGGACTACGCCCTGGTCGTCAGCGGAATCGTCCCGCCGTCACGGCTGCTGGGTGATGTGAACTGCGACGGGTTCGTCAACGTGCTGGATGTGAATCCGTTTGTGCTGGCACTGCTCGACGCCGACAGCTATCGCGCCCTGTATCCGCTGTGCGACATCCTGAACGCCGACGCCAACGGCGACGACAGCGTGGATGTGCTGGATGTCAACGCGTTCGTGGACCTGATCGTCGGCGGACTGTAACGCGCGGGTGGGACGGGCGTCTCGCCCGTCGCTGCGGTCTTGCGAAACGGGCAAGATGCCCGTTCCACCCGAAGAAGTTCTTGGGCTCATAGGCTCTCTGCGCAGCCCCAACCCCCCCCGGAACATCGACGCGAGTAGTATTCGTCGCATGGGCCCGCTGTTGGCAGTTGACCGCCCGCTCCCGCCGGATGCCGATCCGGCGATCGGCGTGATTCGCCGCCTGACGGACGCCGGCCACGTGGCACTGCTGGCGGGCGGCTGCGTGCGCGACCTGCTCCGCGACGCTGAGCCGCATGATTTCGACGTGGCCACCGACGCCCTTCCGGATCGCGTCTGCTCGCTGTTCAAGGCGACGCGCAAGGTCGGAGTGCAATTCGGCGTCGTGCTGGTGAAGCAGCGCGGCGTCTGGGTCGAGGTGGCCACTTTTCGCAGCGATGGACCGTACGCCGACGGCCGTCATCCCGAGCACGTCACGTTTTCCGACGCCGAGCATGACGCCCGGCGGCGCGACTTCACGATCAACGGCATGTTCCTGGACCCGCTCGCGCGGCGCATCGTGGATTACGTCGGCGGGCAAACCGACCTTCAGCGCGGCATCATCCGCGCCATCGGCGACCCGGCGGCCCGCTTCGCCGAGGATCACCTGCGGCTGATCCGCGCCGTGCGATTCGCCGCTCGCCTGGGCTTTGAGATCGAGCCGCAGACATGGAATGCGATCGTCGCCGCCGCGTCGCAAGTCGGCCGGGTGGCTGCGGAGCGCATTCGCGAGGAACTGGAGAAGATGCTGGCCCATCCCGGCCGGGGAGGCGCGCTGCGGCTGCTCGGTGAAACCGGCCTGCTGCAGCACCTCTGGCCCCAGCCGCGCTGGGATCCGACCCAGACACCCGCGGCCGTGGAGCGACTCGCGGCGCTGCCGCCGCAGGCCGGCTTCGAGGCGGCTTTCGCCATGCTGACGGCGCGGCACGATTCGCCGACACTCGAACGCATCGCGCGATCGCTGGCGTTCTCGAACGAGCAGCGCGAGGCGGTCGGGTGGCTGGTGGAGAAACAGGCCGTACTGGATGATGCGGACGCGCCAAGCCTGGCTGAGTTCAAAACCGTGATGGCGCACCGCGCCTTCCGCGATCTGGCCGCGATCGCCGACGCCCGTTATTCGCTCCTGCGGGACGGCGACGCGCGCCGCGCGCGCCTCGCCGCGCGAATCGCGTCGATCCGCCCGGAATCCGTGCAGCCGCCGCCGCTGGTGCGCGGCGACGACTTGCTGGCGCTGGGCGTGCGGGCCGGGCCGGTGTACAAGCAAGTGCTGGACGAACTGTATCGACGGCAGCTCAACGAGGAGCTGCAGACTCGGGAGCAGGCCGCCGCCGCGCTGCAGGAACTGCTGCGGACGCTGCCGCAGTCGCCGGGAGAAATGCCATGATCCGCCGGCTCGCCTTCTGTTTTCTGATCGCCGCCGTCGCCCTGCAGGCGGCCTGCACGCAGTCCGCGGCAGAGCCGCAGGACGACCTGGCGCCCGCCGCCCGCCCGGGTCCGATGACCGTCCGCTTTCACATCGCCTCGACCGAGGCTCACCCCGGGTGGCGCGAGATGAAGGACGAGTCCGGCCAGCGCCTGTTCGTCTCGCCCGAACCGCTGCTGACCGAGGCGGACATCGTCTCCGCCGAGGCCCTGCACGGGGCCGCCCGGAGCATCGTGCGGTTGCGGTGCAGCGGCGTCGGCGGCGACCGCCTGCGGCGCGCCACGGCGGAAAACACCGGCAAGCACCTGGCCATTTTGATTGACGACAAGCTGCTGACGGCGCCGCTGATCCAGGCCGAAATCGCGGGCGGCGTCGCGCACATAGACGGGCGCTTTTCGCCGCAGCGTGCGTCCGAGATCGCCGAGTCCCTGAACCCCGGCCCGTAGCGCGTCAATTGGGGGGACCGGACTCCGGCGCCTCCGGCCGGTCTTGGAATGGTCTCGGCGGGCATTTCTGTCGGAACCCGCCGTGCCAAGCGGCGGGTCGACCATCCTCCGCAAACGGCGCCACACAGGCCGGAGACGTCAACCCGCCGCTTGGCGCGGCGGGTTCGGAAAAACAGCCCGCCTGCGGCGTCTGCCAAAAACTCTGGCCACGCCCCGATCGCTCAAACTGGCCCGTTCGCCGGACGCTGGCGGCGGGTACAATCGACCCGGAGCTCGTCACCCATGATTGACACCGCCGCGGCCGACTATCAGGTACTCGTCGATACGGTTCGCGATTTCGCGCGCGCGGAGCTGATCGAAAAAGACCGCCGCTGGGACCGGGAGGAATCCTCTTGCTGCACCGAGCTGCGCCCGCTCTATGAGCTGGGCCTGCTCGCGTTGCGCGTCCCCGAAGAAGCCGGCGGGCTGGCCTGCCCGGTTGTCCCGTACGCCCACATCATCCGCGAGCTGGCCTATGCCTCGGCATCGGTGTCCGTGACGGTCGGCGTGCACAACATGGTTTGCGAAATCGTCCGGCAGTTTGCCCAGCCCGCCGTCCGCGACGAGATGCTCCCGAAGCTGGCTCAGCCCGGCAATCTGGCCGCTTTTGCGATCAGCGAACCCAACGCCGGCTCTGACCCCGCCTCCGCCTGCACGCGCGCCGAGCGCGTCCCCGGCGGCTTCCGGCTGCACGGCGCGAAAATGTGGGTGACCAACGGCATCACCGGCCGTTGGTTCGTCGTCCTGGCGCGCCTCAATGACGTCCCGCGCGCCGCCGCCCCGATGGCCCATGACGACCGCTTCGGCAGCGACGACGGCGGCCGCAGCTCGGTCGATCGCAGCCCGCCCAGAGACCTGTGCATGTTCCTGATCGACGCCGAGCAGCACGAGGTGAGGCGCAACCCGATCCACGGCAAGCTCGGCATCCGCGGCAGCGAAACCGCCGACATGAGCCTGGATGGAGCGTTCGTGCCCGAGCAGAACCTGCTCGGCCAGCCCGGCTGGGGCATGCGCATCGCTCTGGCTGCGCTCGACGGCGGACGCATCGGCATCGCCTCGCAGGCCGCCGGAATCGCCTCGGCCGCTCTCGACCTGATGACCGGCTACTCGCAACAGCGCGAGCAATTCGGCCGCCGCATCGCCGATTTTCAGGCCGTTCAGTGGATGCTGGCCGACAGCAAGACGGAGTTGATGGCGGCCCAGCAACTGATCGACCGGGCGGCCTGGCTCAAGGACCAGGACCGCAGCTTCACGCAGGAAGCCTCGATGGCCAAGCTCTACACGTCGGAAGCCGCCAATCGAATCGTGTATCGCGCCGTCCAGACCCACGGCGGCTACGGATTCGTGAACGAGTTTCGCGTCGAGCAGCTTTACCGCGACGCGCGCATCACGACCATTTACGAGGGGACCAGCGAAGTTCAGCGGCTGGTGATCGCCCGCAATCTCCTGAGGCGCTGACGCGCGCGTCGTGCCGCCCGTCGCAGGCGGGGGCCCCCGCCGGACCCGTGCCGGTCGCTCCGCGCCCCTTTCTCCAACGCCCCCCGCCCCGCATAATCTCCGCCGACGCGACCAATCTCCGAGCGGAGTCCTTCATGGCGACGGCGACCTTTCGTGTCTGGCGCGGCGACGGTGGCGGCGGGAAGTATGTCGACTACCGGACCGAGGCCGGCGAAGGCATGGTCGTGCTCGATGCCATGCACCAGATTCAGGCCCAGCAGGCCCCCGACATGGCCATCCGCTGGAACTGCAAGGCCGGCAAGTGCGGCTCCTGCTCGGCGGAGATCAACGGGATGCCGCGGCTGATGTGCATGACGCGGCTGAACCAGCTCAACCTGTCGGAGCCGGTGACGGTCGAGCCGATGAAGGCCTTTCCGCCGGTGAAGGACCTGGTGACGGACGTGTCCTGGAATTTCCGCGTGAAACAGAAGATCAAGCGGTTTCGCCCGCGGCCGGCCGATGCGCCGGACGGCACGCACCGCATGCAGCAGATGGACGTGGACCGCGTGCAGGAATTCCGCAAGTGCATCGAGTGCTTCCTGTGCCAAGACACGTGCCATGTCCTGCGCGACCACCACAAGCACGACGAGTTCATCGGACCACGCTTCCTGGTCTACACGGCGGCGCTGGAGATGCATCCGCTCGACACGGAAGACCGCCTGCCGGAGCTGCGTCAGGCGGCCAGCATCGGCTACTGCAACATCGGTAAGTGCTGCACCAAAGTGTGTCCGGAGGAGATTCACATTACGGACAACGCGATTATTCCGCTCAAGGAGCGCGTGGCGGACCGTTACTACGATCCGTTGCGGATGTTTCTGCGGGTGCATCAGCCGAAGAAGACGGTGTAGGGGGAGCAGCGAGTGTCGAGTAGCGAGTAGCGAGTTGAAGACGCCGGCGACGCTTGTGGCTTCTGTTTTCAACTAGCTACTTGCTACTCGCTACTCTGAACTTCGCCGGAGCGGACCATGTTTGACCTGAAACCCATCTCGCCCGAAGCCCTGCCGCGGGCGCTGGAAAAGGCCGAGCGCTATCGGCTGCTGAATGAGCCGCGGCAGGCGGAGAGCATCTGTCGCGATGTGCTGCGCACTGATCCTGAGAATCAGCAGGCGCTGGCGACGCTGCTCTTGTCACTGACCGACCAGTTTCATGAGGGGTTCGGCGTCGGCGCCGAGGCGGCCCGGAGCATCATCCCCAGGCTTCGCGGCGAATATGAGCGCGCCTATTTCGCCGGCGTAATCTCGGAGCGCTGGGGGCGACACCTGCTCGCCAGTGGCGTGCCGGGACAGGCGGCGCGCGACTGGCTGCGCAGCGCCATGAGCGCCTTCGAAGATGCCATCGAGCACAGCCCCGCCGGCAATGAAGACGCGGCCCTGCGCTGGAACGCGTGCGCGCGCGTACTGATGCAGCTAGAGCAGCAAGCCCCGCGCGACGCCCAGGAAGCCCGCAGCGCCGGCGATCTGCCGCTGCATTGAGGCGGTCGCGCCCGGCCCGCGTGCGAGTTTGGTAGCGGCCGGCCCCCGCGCCGGCCGTCGGACGCCGCGGAACATCCGGTGCCGCGCTTCTGCACAGCGGGGGAGCTTTTGTTGAACCTCTGAACGGATTTCCTACGATCGACGGCCGGCACGGGGGCCGGCCGCTACCGCCCGAAGCGCCAATCGTCCGTCAGACGAGCGCTCTGCCGCGCATGTCCGCCGGCGGCGACTGGCCCATCAGCTTCAGGATCGTCGGCGCCACGTCGTAAATGGACGCGTCGCGGCGGCCGGCGGCCAGCGACGGATGCGACAGGATGTACATCCCCTGCTGGGCGTGATTCGCGTCATCCGGGCCAGTGTCATTTTCATAAGTGTAGATGTCGGGATTGCCGATCGTCCCCACGCTGCGCCAGTGCAGATCGCCGAAGATCACGATCAGATCCGGCGGAACGCCGTTGCATTTTTTGTACACGTTTTCCGGCCGGTAGACGCGCGTGCCCATGGGCCGGCCCTTCGGATCGGGCACGGCTTCGAGCCTGGCGATCAGCTCGTCGCGCAGTGTCTCATACTCCCCCGGCTGGACGATGCCGCCCGGCTCGCGGCCGGCCTTGTTGATGAAACAGCGTCCGTAGTAGCCCCCCTCACCCCAGACGCGCGTCCGCGTCCAGTCCACGTCGGAGAATTCGAATTTGCGCTTTCCGGCGATAGGCGTCTTCATTTTCAGATAGCCCTCGCGGATCAACCAGTCGTTGAAGCACAGGCCGCCGTCCATACGCTTGGCGCCGTGGTCGGATACGACCCAGATGGCCGTCGTCTGCGGATCGAACTGCGTCAGCAGCTCGCCGATTTTCCCGTCGAGGTGCACGTAGTAATCGTGAATCGCGTTCTCGAAGGCGTTGCCGCGCTCGTAGCGGTGATGCTGCGGGTCCAGATGCTGCCAGTAGCCGTGGTGGATGCGGTCGGTCCCCATCTCGACCATCCAGAACAGATCCCACGGCCGCGTCGCCAGGAGATGGCGACACACCTTGAACCGCTTGTCGGTCATCTCGTAAATCTGCTTGAGCAGCCAGGCCTTGTCGTCCGTGCGAAAGCCCTTCACGTCGAAGTAGTACTCGCCCACCAGGTTCGCGATCTCTTCCTTGAGCTGCGGCGGATGAGCGTACGGGCTGTCGATCGAAGGCGTCAGAAAGCACGTGATCTGCACGCCCGGCGGCGGCTGGGTGATTGGAAACGTCTGCGGCACGCCCACGGTGATCGACTGCTTGCCGGTCTTGCCGAGAATGTCCCAGACGCGCGGCTCGCGGATTTCGAGGTTGGTCGCGATGCCGAGGTTTTCGTACGACCAGTCACGGCGATTGCGAAAGCCGTAGACGCCCAGCGTGCCGGGGTCTTTGCTGGTGGCCATGCAGCTCCACGCCGGCACGGTGATGGGCGGCATGCAGCTTTCGAGATGGCCGTGCAGGCCTGACCGCATCAGCCGCCGCAGGTTGGGCAATTCCTCGACCCAGCGGTCGAAAACCAGGCTCGGCTCGGCACAATCGAGCCCGATGACGGCGACTTTCTGAACGACGGGCATGGCGGCTCCTGCTCAAGCGGACGAGGCGCGGATTCGTCAGCGCATCAGTAGATCAACCTCGTGCACCAGCTCGCGGAAAAACGGCTCCACGTCCGTCACCAGCCCGATCGTCTGGAACGAGCCGCGGTCCGAGAGCTTCGTCAGCACCGATGGATTGATGTCCACGCACACCGCCGGAATCCACGCCGGCAGAATGTTGCCGGTCGCGATCGAGTGCAGCCCGGATGCGACCATCAGCACGAAGCCGACATTCTTGATTCCCGCCCGCATGCGATCCTGCGCGACGAGCATGTCCGTAATCACGTCCGGCAGCGGCCCATCGTCGCGCACCGATCCGGCCAGGACGTACTCGACGCCGTGCTTCACGCAGGCGTGCATGATGCCGCTCTTGAGCAGCCCCTTCTGCACGGCGGCGGGAATCCCGCCGGCGCGGCGGATGGTGTTGATCGCGCGCAGGTGATGCTCGTGGCCGGTGTCGGCCAGCGTGGCCTTCTCGATGTAGACGCCCAGGCTCGTGCCATAGAGCGCGTGCTCGCAGTCATGAACGGCAAGGGCGTTGCCGGCGAACAGCACGTTGACCAGGCCGCGCTGGATCAGGTGGACGACGTGATCGCTGCTGCCCGTGTGCACAACCGCCGGCCCGGCGACCAGCAGCAGCCGCTTGCCGTCGTTGTGGCACTGCACCATCAGCTTGGCGCACTGGCGGATGATGGCGTTCTTGGGCTTCTCGGTTGATATCTCGGAGGCCATGAACTCGAACACGCCCTTTTCGCGCGAGCGCTCGAAGGGCACGACGCGCACACCGCGATGGCCGCGGACCAGGCGGTCGCCGCGCTTCACGCTCGCGACCGGCACGCAGCGAAAGCCGCCGTCGGACCCGAGCGAGACGCCGCAGTCCATCTCCTGATCGCGGACCTCAACCCACTGGCCGCCGTGGCGGATGAAGGTCTGCATGTTGGTCGAGGAGTAGAAATCTTCGGGAAACGCGCCGTCCATGTCGGCGGCGGAAATCTCGGCGTCCTGGACGCTGCGGATGAGCGCGCCGTGCTGCTGAAGCTGGTGCAGAAGCTCGCCCAGCGCGGCTTCGTCCTCGGCGCTGACCTCCAGCCGGGCGTGGCTGCGGTCGTTGCGGCTCTGGCCGACGTGGACTTCGAGGATCCTGAAGTCGCCGCCGAACGAGATGATGTCGTCCAGCACGCGCGTGAAGACCAGCGAGTCGATGATGTGGCCTTCGAGCGTGATTTCTTCGGTTGGCATCAGCGGATTGTAACGCGGCGCTGCGCCGCCGTGGGACCGGCCGAACGCCGTAGCCACTCTCGCGCTTCGCGCTGGTGACGCATTGTCCGAGCCGCGACCGTGAGGGAGCGGACTGGAGAACCGCTTGCTTACGCGCGCGGCTCGGATCGGAGCGACGGACACGGGGTGGCTATGGAGCGCCGCCCGTCGCCTGCGTCGCCGCCGGCACGGCCGCGGACGATGACTCGGAGGCGCCGCTCGCGGCGCCCGTCTGAATCGTTGGGTTGTACAGCAGCACGCGGTCGCCCTCCGCTACGCCTTCGGCAATCTGGATGTACGTGTCGTTGCTCAGTTCGGGTTTGACCGCGACACGCTGCGGCTGGCGGCCGCGCATGACGTAGCTGTAATGCGTGCCCTCCTCGATGAAGACGCACTGCCGGGGGACATAGAGCACGTCGTCGCGCTCATCGACGAAAATCTCCGCCTTGGCGCTGATGCCCGGCTTGAGCGTCAGGCCTTCGGTCGAGTCGAGCACGATGTCGACGGTGAACTTCTTCACCTCCTCGTTGCCGCCGCCGCGCCAGCCGCCGCCGCCCTCGCCGGCGATGGTGGCGATCTTGGTGACTTCGCCTTTGAGAACCAGCCCGGGATACGTGTCCATGGTGACGGTGGTCTTCTGCCCGTCCTTGATCTTGTTGATGTCCGCCTCGTGCACCTGCACCTGCACCTGCATCACGCGCAGGTCGGGAATCGTGAACAGCGTGAAGCCGCCCCAGATCTGGCCGCCGAGCTTGATGTCCTCGCGCTGCCAAGGCTGGTTCGGCTCGCCGTAGATGACGATGCCCGGCGACGGACACTTGATGGTGAAGCGTTCAATTTCATCGCTGACCTCCTTGAGGTTCTTCTTCTGCGATGAAAGTCGCTGCTCTGCGCCGGCGACAGCCGCCTGCTTCTGTCCCAACGTCGAGGCGGCCCGTTTCTCGGCGCTGTTCAGCCCGCGCTGCGCGTCGGCGACGGCCGCTTCCTTGTCCACCAGCGTCATGGGGAGCGTGTACTTGTCGAACAGCTCAAGATCACGGCGCGCGCCGACCAGCTTGATCTCGGCCCGCTCAAACTCGATCTCATCCTGCGTGGCCTGCGACTTGTTGATGTAGTTCTTCTCCAGCAGCTTGATCGAGTCTTCGTATTTCTTTTTCGCCCGGCTGTGATCGGTCTCGGCCTGCTTGATGAGCACTTCCAGGTTGCGTCGTTCCTTAGGCGCCTCGCCGTCGCGATACCGTTCCAGTTCATTCCTGGCCTTGTTCAGCGCGATCTGTGCTTTCTCGATGTTGGCCACGTTGTCCGTTTTCTGGATGTCCAACTCGGTTCTGGCGGAGACAAGATCAGCGTCGGATTTCACGATGTCCAGCTCGAGCTGCTGCTTCTGGTTCTCGAGGTCCATCGTGTCGAGCTTGCACAGCACCTCTTCCGCCGCGACCGTCTTGCCCTCCTCGATCAGCATGGTGATCTTCCCGCCGCGCCGCCCGCGAAAGACGATCTTCTCCGAGTTCTTCGCCATCAGCGAGCCATTCTCGGTGATGGTCACCGTCAGCCGGCCGCGCCGCACGGAAAAGAGCATTTCGTCGCCTTCGGCGCGCGACGGCCGGAAATACCCGCCCAGTTGCAGCACGCCCAGGCCGCCCAGCAGCACCACCGCGCCGATGATCACCGTCAATTTCATGTCGGCCACCACAATCCGTCTTCGACGACGAACAGCACGCCCAGGCCGCGCATCAGCCGCAGCCGGGCCACGAAATGCTGCACCTTCAGATTAATCAGCGCGTTCTGGGCGTTGGTCAACCCCTGCCGCGCATCCAGCAGGTCGCGCGTCTCGGCGTCGCCGGATTCGTAACGCAGCCGCGTCACCTCCACGGCGCGCGTCTCGTACGCGATCTGGTCCTGCTGCAGCGCGATTCTCTTCTCGATCTGCGTCAGCACGCGGAGCTGGTTCAGGATGTCGCGCTCGATCTCGTCCTCGGTCTGCTCCAGGTTGCGCCGCGCCTGGGCCAGCGTAATCTGCGCCGAGCGAAAGGCGTTGCGCTCCGCCTGCCGGTTCAGCGGCAGGTTGAGCGTCATGCCGATCGAACCATCGCCCACGCTGGGCGTCGCGTCGTCGCCCGCGTCCGGCCCGCTGCTCACGCGATAGTCCGCCGCCAGGTCCAGGTTCGGCAGCAGCCGGTTGGCCGCGATGCGCACCTGGCGGGCGGCGTCGTCCACGCGGTCGCGCTGCGTGTGCAGATCGAGCCGGTTTGTCAGCGCCACGTCCACCGCCGAAGCTGCGTCAAAGCTCACCGCCGAGAACTCCGGCTCCTGCGGCGCGATCTCGATTTCCGTCGCGGTCGGCAGCGCCAGCAGAATCTTGAAGTTGTCCAGCGCCAGGCGGTAATCCGTCTTGGAAACCAGCAGGGCGTCCTCCGATTGAATCTCGCGCCGCCGCGCCAGGAACACGTCGTCATCCTTGTTGCGGTCGAGCTGCCTCAGGGCTTCGGCCTTCTGCCGGTCATAGACCGCGTCCAGGTAGTTCTGCTGATCGTTCGCCAGCCGCACCTGCTGACTCACCAGCCCGTAATACACCTGCGCGACGTTGATCGCAAAATCCTGCCGGAACAGCTCAAAGGAGCGCACCGCGTAGATCAGGCCGCGCTGCGCCGCGGTCAGCTCTTCGTGCGAGGCCTCGTAGCCCACGCCGCGCAGCAGCGGCTGCCGCAGGCTGACCTGCAGCGACGAATCCCACGCGAAGCGCTGCTGCCAGAGCGGCGTGGCGATGTCGTTGACGCGCGCCGCCGACGCCTGGGCCGTGCCGGTGAGCGTGCCGCCCGTGGGCAGAATCTGTCGCGCGCTGAGCGTAGCGTTGCCGTCGTCGCTGCTGGGCTGGTCTTCCGTGTTGCGCCACACGTACGAGATGGTCGAGTCGAGGATCGGGCCGAAATTGAAGCGGGCCAGCGAGTAGTCGAGGCCGGAGCGATAAAGCGCGTCGCGCTGATCCAGAAAATCCCGGCCGCTGCGGAAGCCGATCCGCAGCGAAGTCGCCAGGTCCAGCGGGAGCACGCCGGGCTGGGGCGCGGGCGGGCCGGATGCGGCGGCCGCGTCGGCGGGCCGGGGCGTGTCGGCGTCGGTGGGTGCTGATTGGGTGGCGCTGCCCTGGGCGGATGCGACGGCGTCGCTGGTCGGCTGCGACTCTGTCGCCAACGGCTGTGGCCGCTTGACCTGCTGCTGCCGCCCGCCGAGCGTTCGGCGGCCGTACTTGTCGAGGGCGCGATAGACGTCGCGATCGGCGGAGGATTCGTACCACGAGGCGCAGCCCGGCAGCAGCGCCGGACAGAGGAGCAGCGCGGCGGCGCATGCGACGCGGCCGGCCGTGACGACGCGCGTCCGGCGTCGTCGCGACGCGCGGTCGCGGCTGGTCTCCATGACGTGCGGCGATTGGGCCACAATCCGCCCTCAGCGTACAAACCGGTCCACTCGCCGACGGCGGCGCCCGCCGCGCCCCGTCGCCGGCGTCCGAGAGTATTACACCGATTCATGCTGGACGCGCCCCCGATGACAGATTGTCGGATTTTGTCCGGTCTCGCGCGGCAATTCGTGCGGGTCACAGGAACCACAGGCTCTGCGTTCTTCTGCTTGCTTCTCGCCCTCGAGCTCACTCGCCCGGCGGGGGCTGACCGGCCGGCTGGCTCGGACGTCTCCTTTTTCTGCTTGCGTTTTTTTTTCTGATATGCTCCGTCCGAAATTTGGCGTAATGTGAATTATCATGTCGTGTCAGTGTTACTTACAGGAGTGAAAGATGCCACGAATTCAGCTGGCGGCTGTCACGATCTTGTTGTCGTTGCCGTTCGAATCCGCGTATGCGCAGTGCTTCGATGTTTCGCAAGATCAGGTCCAAACCTGCTGCTATACCATCGATTGCGTGTGTTCGGGGTTCCCCGGGGCTGGGTGTCCGCAGGAGGACTGGCAATGTAATAAGCGAAAACTGGTAACCGGCGGCCTGTACGATCTTACGTACACGCCACAGCCATGCTACAATTCCACGCCCTGTGCGCCGGAGAACTACCCAGGTGGATGCCATCCGCAGACAAATCCGTGCATTCTCACCGGACCCGCGACGCCAAACGGTTCATTTCCAAAGTACTATAGATTGGATATTTGTGCAATTGGTGCGCGCCTCGACAGGAGATTCGATACGGCAGAATTCGCGAACGGTGTTCATTCAGACCAGGGACGGTTGCGCAAGCGCATTGGTGAATTGTGGCGCTAGGATTCCGGGACATGAACGCCGCGGTACATGGACACGTACAGTTGTCGCGCCGCGTCGCGCGGGGAACCGTCGCCATGGCGCTGTGCGGGGCTGCCTGCGCGGCGGCGGAGAAGCCTGCCGTGCTCCAGGCTGCGGAGTCCGTCGGAGACTCAATTTCGACGGCGCGCATCTCGTACTCGCACTGGATTCGGGAACTCGATTCAGACGAGCCGCCGCACACGGAGTTCTTCCTGTACCAGTGCGCCGGTGACCGATTTATAACCCGCATTCTAGGCGACGAAGAGGGTGTCGTGCTTCGCGGTCGCGACGGCAGGCCGGCGACTCAGTATTCATTCATCGGCCCGCGCCATGTACTGTCGGACAAGAGCGGCATATGGATCCATGCTGAAGGCGATCCGGGTGCGACGGTATCGAGTGTGCAAGGACGCCACTCCGAATCCGGGCGAGTGCTCGATCTGCGCAGTTTTTCCGCCACTCCAAACGCCCGCGGGACCATGGACAATCTCCGAATGGCGGCGGGATTGCCTCCAGCAACCTACACAACGTCGACGGATGGGGAGCTTGACGTTGTTGAAACGACAAACGAGGGCTGGACCATCAAGTGGTGGATCGACCGAACAAGAGATTTCAACGTCGTGAAATCTCAGACCTTGCGTGAAGGTCAACTTCTGGGGGAGGTGCGTTATCAGGTCGAGCGTATCGACGGTATCTGGTTCCCAACGCGCGTCGAGCGGTTCCGACTGGACTCAGGAGGCGATCGGCCGATCGAAGTTCTTCAGATACATAAGGCTGAGTTCAATCGATCAAACCAGCCGCCCGCACTGACGCCGGCGGACATCGGAGTCGAGGTCGGCACAGACGTGCAGTTCAACGACCGTCCCCAGGAAGACGGATACTGGGATGGCGAGAAGGTCATTCCGGTCGATCAGTTCTTTCGAAAGCTCCATAGCGGAGAGCTGGTGCGCGGCCCGGGCGTCCAGGCCGCGATGGAACGCCTTCCGCGCCTGACGCCTGAGATACTCGAGGAGCACCGCGCCGCCGAACGTGCCGAAAACGCGCAGCCCGCGGACGAGACTCCCACAGGACTGGAGTTGCCAAAGCCGGCCGCGGCGCTGCGGCGACAAACGGACTCGGAATGGGCGAGATACACGCGCAAGTTCATTGCCGATTTCAGTCTGGACCGCGAGCAGTGCCAGAAGGCCTGGGGAATCCTGCGCGATTGCCAGGAACAGGCGGCGCGCTACCTGAAACGCGAGCGCCTGGCATTTGAAAAGCTCGACGACGCCGAACCGGGCGCGGCTACAGGCGCGCCGGCTTCGTCGCCTGCGGGAAGCGCTCGCGCGATTAGGCTCCGTGAGCCGATCGACAAGATTTTCGAAGCCGAACTCAAGCCCCGCCTGAACCGCCTCCCGACGCGTGCCCAGCGGCAACGCACCGAACGGACCAGGCAGTAGTTTTCGTAAGGTGGGCCGCGCCCGTCATCCGCCGTGTTCGAGCACAAGCAAGGTGGGCACGGCCCACCCTGCCGTTCCGTCGCCGCACCAAGCGCGACGCCGACGGACCCGTTCGAGCTTGACGCCTCGGCCGGATCGCGCCAATAACCCGCACATGGCCGAACCCCCGAATGCCGACGCCTGGCCCGCGCACGTCGGCGCCGCCGCTGAATCGGCCGTCGCCTCCGCGCGTTTCCGCCCTCGCGGCAAAGACGTCTCCCGCATCGAAGCCTTCTTCGACGCCGCCTTCGCTTTCGCCGTCACGCTCATGGTCGTTTCGCTGCAGGTGCCCGCAACCTACGACGAGCTGGTCGATACGCTCCGCGGCGTGCCGGCGTTCGCCGTCTGCTTTCTGCTGCTATTCCAGATCTGGCTGGCCCACTACACGTTTTGCCGTCGCTATGGGCTGGCGGACATGACCTGCATCGTGCTGAACTGCGGACTGGTCTTCCTGCTGCTCGTTTACATTTTCCCGCTCAAGTTTCTGTGCCTGCTGACGATCGAGGTGCTGACGGGTTTCGGACCGCGCTCGAGCGTGCCCTTCTATCAGCGCTGCCCGACGGACAAGCTCGACAATATCTTCATCATCTACGGTCTCGGCTTCGCGCTGGTCTGGCTGCTGGTGGCGGGGCTCTACTGGCACGCCTACCGCCGCCGCGGGGAGCTGCGGCTGGACGCGGTCGAGACCTGCGACACACTTGAGTCGGTGACGCGCTTCCTCGGATTGGCGCTGGTGGGCCTGATCTCCTGCCTGCTGGCGGCGGTGTTCGCGGGCGGGCGAATGGTTGTGATCGCCGGCTGGGCGTACGCGCTGATTGGCGTGATCGAGTTCTTCGTCGGCTGGACATTCGGCCGGCGCCGCGATCGCATCCGCCGCGCACCGATCGGCGCGACGAACGCCGAAGCGGCCGTCGCACCTTCGTAGTCCGTTGAAAAATCTGACGAACGGTGCGCCGTCGTCGCGACAAGCGGCTTCGAACGCCGCCGCCGCATCGGCGCGACGCCAACTTACCCTGCTGACTCAGCGCCGACTACCTCGGCGTCATGACCAGATCCCACTCAAGGATGAAGTTCCTTTCCGTCGGCAAGCTCGAGTAGCGGTGCTTGGTCTTCCACTGCACGCGATTCATCGTGGGGAAAAAAGCATTGCTGACTACTCCGAGGGCATCGGTCATTTCGGGAAAAAACTGACCGGCGCCGGAGTGAATGAGCTCGCTCTCTGTGACTGGCCCACCGCCGAGACAGGGATCGGTCTGGATGCCGGACGCCGAAGCCCTGAAAGGTTCGCCCTTGTCGCGCAGGAAGATTGCCAGGCCTTTTTCGCCGAAGCAGACAAATTCGCCCTCCACTTCGGCCTCACCCATGACTTCGTTGAATTGCCATACGATCTCGCGCGGCTCGGGGCATTGCGGCGGCGCCGAGGATGCCTGAAACTCGTACCTGGCGTTGTACGTGAATTTCACTCTGCCGGTGAGTTTGCCGCCGGCGGCGGTTTGCAGCGTGTACTCGGTCTTGATGGTCTGGACGTTGTGGTTTGGCGGATCGTCGCGGTCCTTGGTGCGAAGCCGCGTGCCGGTGATCTTGCGCGGGTCGTCTGACCGTTCATACGGGTCGGATTCGCCCTTGTCCGTCTGCGCCTTGCCGTCCAGGTTCCAGTCCTCCACCCCATCCGGCAATCCGCCGCCGTCGGTGTCCATGAGCAACTCCGGCCTTCGTCCTCCTGGCGAGGCGTTTCCCGGCGGATTTCCGCGGGCCTTCCCGTCGCCCTTCTTCTGATTCAGCTTGATGGCGTAGCCGTGCTTTTCGTCGAGTACGCTGCGCTGGATGTCGATCTTGTCGTGCAGGCAGTCCTTGTCCGAGTCTTGCGAGGGAACGTCGCCGACGGCGCGCCCGTCCCAGAGCGTGCCGAAACGGCTCTTCTCGTCGAAATCAAAGACGCCGTCGTTGTCGGTGTCGGTCGTGACCTCTTTCTCCTGCTTCTTGCCGGCGACGCCCTTGGGAACGATGTAGATTCGCACCAGGCGGTTGGCCAGAGCGTAGAACTCCATCGGCCCGCGCCTGGCCGACGCGCCGCCGTGGTTCCATGGATCGTTGACGATGATCGAATACTTGTGGGGCACGACCGTCGTGTCGATCTCGTATCCGTGGGCGGCGATGCTGTGCGTGCCGGCGCCGGCGACAATTACCAGCAGCATCGGCCGGTCGTCGTCGATCGCACCGGTCAGCGCCGTCCAGAGCGAGGCGTAGCTGTAGACTGCCGGCGTCGTGTATCCAACCGGCGCGCCAAGCGCAAACCGCAGCGGCTTGTCCGGCCAGTTCCCCTCATTGAAGTTCAGGTCCGTCTCAGGCCCGGCGGCGTCGGCGTGATGCGCGTCGTAGCCGATGCGGTCTTGCGTCAGGTCGCCGCCGTAGAAGTGGTTAATCATCTGCGTCGACGCCAGCGTGCAGTTCATCTTGTCGGCCGGGTCGTTCGTGTCGCAGGTCACATGCGGGCCGTCCCAGGCGTGCCCCGCGGCCGTTTTGTCAGACTCGAGCAACAGCAGCGGCGAATCCTTCCTCTGCGAGATGCTCGGAAACGCGCCGCCGGGGGCGTGGGCATCGAGGTTCACGCGCGTGACCATGCCGCGGCCTTGCGCGCGGCCGCGCGGCTTGGACGTGTCGGCGTCGTCCGTCGCACTCGTGTCCACGACCGTCGCGACGTAGAGGACGTTCACCGGCGACCAATCGGCCGCAATGCCATCCGCGTCGATCGCCTGCACGCGCCAGTGGTACGTGCCTTCGGCGAGCGTCTGCGTCGTCACGGACGTGTCGGTCATGACATCGATCACCACCGAGGCGAAATCGGCATCCGTCGCGACCTGCAACTTGTAAGTGTCGGCGTTCTCCACCGGATACCACGAAAGCTGCACTTCGCCCGCTTCGACGGTGAACCCCGACAACGGCAGCAGTACCGCCGCCCCGGGGTTCGGATTCGGCAGGCCGGGGGTGGCTTGCGGCGGAGCAAAGCTCGTCCAGCCCTCCCAGCCGATCACCAGCGACTGCGGATACCGGCCGATCGTCATTCCCACGGTCGGATCCTCCGGCCCGGCCCCGCCGCCGGTTGAAAGCCGGGCGGCTTCGGCCTGCTCCGGGCCCCAGGCGATGCGATCGAGCGCGGCCCCGGCGACGTCCAGAAGCGTGAGCGAGCCGGAGACCGGATTGAGGAAATCCGCGGGTGCGGCGCTGATGGTGTCTTCATTCACGACTGTGCGGCCGTCGAAAACGACGATGGCGATACCTGCATCATCCGTCTTCGCGCCGTTTGGAACCACGAACTCGCCGCCGGCTTCATTGACCAGCTTGAGATTGGCAAGCGACGCGCCGGTCGGCGCCTTCAATTCGGCAAACGCAGATTCACCGTCGCGCGGCAAGAACCGGATTTCATTCAGCAGCGCGGTCGCTGCGAGCATCGGCGGCGGGGCTGGCTCGTCCGGCGCGGCGGGAGGCGCGTCCGCGACGATCGGCTCAGCCCGCGGCGACGTGGCTGAACCGCCGCGGCCGGTGTTGTCGTTTGCGTTCGCGTTGGCGTTCGAGTTGGAATTCGAGGGCGCCGGCGTGTCGTCGGTTGCGCCGTCGGACGGCGGACAGCCGTTGATCGAAAGAAGGCAGAGCACGGAAAGGGCAAAACCACTAGCCAGAAGTCGTCGAGGCATGGATTAAGCCCTCATATACGTAGAACGGCGCGGTAATCCCGTGCGTCCGGCGATTGAGGCGGCCGCGGTCGGCGCGAATCGCACGCCAGCGACGATTCTCAACCCCTGAAAAATACCTCAGGCGACGCGAATCACGGGGAGGTCAGCCCAGTGTTGAAACGCTACGCTCTTTCCGAGCCAACAGCAACAGATCCGCACGCAGCGCGGCGGGACGGGGCGGAACGGGTGGGCGGCCGGCGCGCGTGGTTTCATTCACCCCCTCGCCTCTCGCCGTCGGACACGGAGGTCCGACGCTACGCGCGCAACGAGGCGCTACGCGTGCAACAACTCGTGCCGCGGTTATCGCCGCTGGCGCATGAGCAACGCCGCAAGGCCGAGAAGGGTGATCGTCGCCGGCTCCGGAATCGCCGCCGCGCCGACGAAAATGCCGCCCGTGTAGGACGGCCCGAAGGGCAGCAAGCCGTCCAGCGGCGTGCCTCCCGTCGAGAAGATCCCAAGCTGCCCGGCGGAGGGCTCGCCCAGCGCCGCGGCGAGGTAGGGCGTGCCGTCGCCGGCGACGTCTCCGGTCGCGACGCGGACGCCGCCAGTGAAACCGGTGAATGCAAAGAAGTTTGCGGAAAGCTGGCCGGTCGCGCCGTCGAAGACTTTTACGTGTCCGTGGGGTGCGCCGGCTCCCGCGCCGGTGATGATGTCGGCCAGGCCGTCGCCATTGACATCGCCCGCGGCGACGTACACGCCGCCGCTGAATCCGTCGTACGAGAAGAAGCTGCGCAGCTCCTGTCCGGTGCTGCCGTCGAAGACCTTGACGTGTCCGCCCGGGCCGCCGCCGGCGCCGGTGATGATGTCGTCGAAGCCGTCGTCGTTCACGTCAGCGCTGGCGACGCGCACGCCGCCGGTGAACGACGCGCCATACGCCAGAAAGCTGCGAATCTCCTGGCCGTTGACGCCGTCGAAGACCTTGACGTGTCCGGCGGCGCCGGCGTCCGTGCCGGTGACGATATCGGGCCGCCCGTCGCCGCTCACGTCGCCGGCGGCGACGAAGACGCCACCCGAGAAGCCGAAGTCGTAGGCGAAGAAATTTCGAAAGAGCGCGCCGCTGACGCCGTCATAGGCTTGCACGTTTCCGCCCGCAGCTCCCGGCCCCGCGCCGGCAAGTACGTCGGGATGGCCGTCGCCATTCAGATCGCCCGCGGCCACGCGCACACCGCCCGAGAAACCGCCGAAGGGCGAGAGCGTGAGCACGGGACTTCCGCTGGCGTCAAACGCCCGCAACTGCCCGGGGACGCCGGAGTCGGTCCCCGCCACCAGCATCACGTCGGCGCGGGCGACGGTGAATGAGGCGGCGGCGGCGCTGAGGGCCGCCGCGCGCAGAAGCGCGGAGCGAGCGATGGTCCGATACATGCGCATGAAATCCTCGCTGCGGGAGTCCTCTGTGAAAGACGTTGTGCTGAGAATGCTAGGATCGCTTTTCGGCGAGATTCAAGTTCGGTCCGTGGAATTGTCGCCGCGCGGCCCGTTGTCAGCGGTTTTGCGAAATTTGTGTCAGGTTCGTCCGTTGCCTGACTATTCTGGTTAGGCAGGGTGTTCACGCTGCTCTGCACTGCCGCCGAAGGCCCCTTTTCTTGTTGTGCATGGGAGATTGCCGTGCGTACTCGTAGGCTGTTATCGGTCTGTCTCGCGCTTGGGTTCGCCACTTCTTTCGTCTCGTCGACCGTCGCGGAGAATGCCGTGACCAACGGCGATTTCTCGCAGGGCCTCGGCGGCTGGACAACGCATATCGTGACGACTTCATTCGGCGGGACGTTTCCGCAGTTCGGCGCCACCGGACATGGCCACTGCGTCGCCGCATCGTACGGAGACTCGGCCAACATCAACGTCCCAAGCGGCGCGGTCGGCTATATCGAGCAGACCGTCACGCTGCCGGAAGGAACTGTGACGCTCACGTTCAAAACCTGGGGGGAAGACGATCCCACTGATGTCACCGTGTTTATCGTCAACGCCGGCGGAAGCTCGACCCTGGTCGATTCGTTCAGCCCGCCCTCTCTTTTTCAATGCCAGGGCTTTTTTGACTGCGCCTGCGTCAGCAGCGTTCCCGGAAGCCGCAGCGTCGACCTCTCGTCGTTTCACGGTCAGACGGTGCGGCTGCAATTCCGCGCCACCAGCGGCGGCGTCAACGGTACGTTCGCGCTGTTCGACGACATCGTGATTGACGGCGATCCGGCCCAATTGACGGCGACGCTCACAGCATCGGCGACCGCGGTCGTGCCTGGCGATGACGTGGAGTTGACGCTGGTTGTTCGCAATCCCGGCGGACTGACGATCAACAACCTGATGGTTCCCGCGGAGCTGACCCGCACCGGCGAAGGGACGGCGTTCAAGAGCGTTTCGTCGCCGCCGCTGGCGCCGATGGCGCTGGCGCCCGGCGCTCAGCAGACGTTTCAATACATCTACGTGGCGTCTCAGGCCGGTCCGGTGACGTTCAGTGCGCAGGCCACGGGCGTCGCCAACATCACCAACGACAACATCAGTTCCAACGTGGCGATGAGCGCCGTCGTGAATATCCAGCTTTCGCCGCTGGTCGCCGTGCTGACCGCCACGCCGACCGAGCTTGAAATCAAGGATGAAATGGACGTGGTGCTGCGGTTGACGAACAGCGGCGTGGGCCCGATCAAGGCGGTTACATCGCCGGTTAAGCTGATCGAAGCGGGCGACGCCCAATTCGAGACATTGTCCGGTCCGGAGCCGGCGCTGATCGACGAACTCGCGGCGGGCGCGTCGGCGGACGTTCGCTATCGCCTGAAAGCCAAGGGCGCCGGCACGGTGGTCCTGACCGGCGAAGCGACCGGCATGCAAGGCGATCAGGCCATTCGCTCAAACGCCGCCGCCACCGAGAACATTCAGGTGCAGGGTCTGGAAGTTCGGATGCTGGAGCCGGTGCAGGTTGTCTACGGCGTCGATCTCGTCGCGGGCAAGCCGACGCTGGTTCGCGCCACGCTGGTGAGCGGGTTTGTCGAGAAGAAATCGATCGACGTGTTGCTGGAAGTCGAAGACCCGGCGGGAGCGGGATTCAGCGAGCGAGTCACGATCGAGCTTGATCCGGGTGACAACGCCGTGTTGCTGCCGCGAACCGGCCACTTCGCGCTGGGCGGTCCGGGCAAGATCACCGTCACGCTCGATCCCGAGAACACGGCGACGCAGGAACAGGAGAGCAAGAAGCGCGAGGAAAGCCCCGCGGTCCATGTCATTGCGCCGCTCGGGCTGCGCCTGGCGCGGATGACCGTTACGAACGTCTCTACGCTGGACATTTTCACCGGCGAGCCGGTCATCCAGACCGCCATCGCGCCGGACCTCGCCACCGTTCTGCCCTCGGCCGAGGCGGCGATTGAATTCCTGAACGCGGTCTATCCACTTCCGGCGTTCGAAAACGCGGCCGGCCTGTTCTACCCGAATGCGGTCGAGGTCAGCGGCCGGCACATTCTGATTCCGGTGACCAGCAGGATTCTCAACTACCTGAGCCAATTTGGAAGGTTGAATTATGCGGAGAAGCTGATCGCATATACGCCCGACCTTGCCAAGTACCACACGGGTAAGGTCATTGGTAAATCGACGCTGTGGGATGGGCTGGGCGGCGACGACGCCAACACCACCGGCGAGGCGAAACGCAACGGCAAGGCTGGAATGGTCACGCCCTACATGATCCCCGGGAATACGCGCACGATCACGCCGGGCATCGTCGCGCACGAGCTGGGTCACACCTTCGGCTTGCCGCTTCCGCAGAACGGCTCGCCCTGCGGCGTGTTCACGACGTGCGAGGAGTACGCGCGTTTCGGCGAGGGCGGCCGAGCGGCGGGGGAGGGCGTCTGGGTGCGCGGCCGTGATTTCGGCCTGACCGACGAACAGATCAAGATTCCGGCGAGCGCGCGAAACTTCATGGGTGTGAATCCGCTCTTCCGGGACGGGCCGAAGATCTTCACGTGGGTCGCCAAGGACGATTACGAGCACCTGCTGTCGAAGATGCGCAGCCTGTTTCGCGATCCCGAGGCTTTGCTCATCAGTTTCGAAATCTCGCAGGCCGGCGAAGTGACCCCGCAGCCGTGGTACACGTTCTGGACCAGCGACCTGTCTGAGAGCGACGACGAAGGCACGCACGCGGTGCGCCTGCTCGACGCCGAGGGCCGGGTGCTGGCCGAGCACAAGTTCTCGCCGACGTTCATTCGTGAAACTGAGCCGGCTATGGAAGATCCGACGGTGGACGCGACCGCGGTCACGATGGCGATCAAACGGCCGAGCGGGCTGGCACAGATCGAGATCGTCGCCGGCGACGAGATCGTCTTCGAACGTGACGTGACCGCCAGCGCGCCGGTCGTCGAAGTAATCGCCCCGGAAGGCGGCGAGACGCTCGCCGCCGGCAAATCGTTCACGCTGAGCTGGAAGGGCAGCGACGCCGACGGCGACGCGCTTCACTACGCGCTCTCATTCAGCGACGACAATGGCGCCACCTGGTCTCCCGTCGTTGTCGATTTGGACAAGCCCGAATTCGACTGGACGGCGCCGGATGCGCCGACGCGTTTCGGCCTCATCCGCATTTTCGCGACCGACGGCGTTAACACGTTTGACATTACCACCCAGCCGTTCACGATCACCGGCAGCGGCGAGAGCTCCGGACGCACCGGGCTGCTGGCCAGCGCGGGCCCCGGACAACAGGTGAAGGTCGGAGCAAAGGTCACGCTTGATGGCCGCGCCAGTCGCGACACTTCCGATCTCGATGCCGTCCTGACCCATCAGTGGCGTACGGTGGGCGTACCGACGGCGGACCGCGTCGAGCTCTCGGATGCGACGGCCGCGACGCCGACCTTCACCGCCGCGGCCGAGGGTCGATACCTGTTCGAGCTGGTCGTAAGCAAGGGGGGCCAGCAGAGCAAGCCGTCGCTGGTCACGATTACGGCGCTGGCGGGCGAAGTCGTCCAGCCGCCGACGCGTCGCGTCGCGCCGGCGAAAACGGACACCGCCGCGGGAGCGCCCGACGACGAGTCACCGGTCGATCTCATGCAGCCGGACGCCTGCGGGGCGGGCGCGTGCGGGGCGGGCGTGAGCGCCTTCATGCCGCTGATGTTCTCGGCGCTGCTCGGAATGAAGCGTCGCCCGCGTCGCCAGCCGAACAGGCGGTAGTCGCGCGGAGTACGGTGGCGCCGTGCGGGGACCGGGCCGGTCTTCGGAGCAGGTCGGCGGATATCAATCGCCCGAATACTCGCGCACCGTCGGCTGGGATTGCCGTCGCCCAGCCGCCGTCGCAACACGGATGCCAGTTCACGAGGCCGGTTTCCGCCGTCCAGCGAAAGGGCTTTTCCATCCCGCCGTCAGCGGCATATCCGACGACAACCGAGCCGTCGGCGGACAGGCCAATTGCCTCACTCGATATCGGCTGCCCGTCGAAATCGCCCAGCGCGACGATCCCTGATCCGACGGCCCATCGGAATGGGTTGTCGTTGTCGAAAACGCCCGCCACGACGCGACCATCGTCGGAAATCGCGATGTTGCCGATCAAAATCACGATCAAAACCGAACTGGATGCCACCGGCGTCACTCGCAAGGCCCTCCGCCGCACGCCTGAATTGTACCCGATCGGGAGGCGGAAATCGCGCGCAATCGCGGCGAATGGTGGGCAATGCCCACGCTACAAGTTCGAAGAACCGCTCCCTCACGGTCGCGGCTCGGACAGACCGCTTCCTAGCGGGCGTGCCGCTGCTTCGGCCGCGCGGCCGGCGGCGACGTGGTTTACAATGCCGCCGGATGTAAGCCTGCTTGGAGGACGCCGACGGTATGCCGACGCCGATTTCCACGTGCGACGTCGAGATTCGCGTGCGCTACGCCGAAACCGACGCGATGGGCTACCTGCACCACGCCAACTACTTCGTGTACTTCGAAATCGGCCGGACGGAGCTGCTGCGGCGCAACGGGCTGACGTATCGCGAAATGGAGGAGCGCGGCTTCTTCTACGTCGTTGCCAAGCTGGAGTGCCGCTTCCGCGCCCCCGCTCGCTACGACGACCTGCTCACGCTGACCACGTCCACCACGCGGCTCTCGCCGTTTCGCGTTGATCACGCCTATCGCGTTTCGCGCGGGCAGACGCTGCTGACCGAGGCCACGTCCACGATCGTCTGCGTCGGCCGCGAAGGCAAGCCGGCGCCGCTGCCGGATGACATCTTTGCGGCGCTGAGCGGAGGGACGTAGCAGCCGGTCGCCAGAGGCTGCCTTAGCCGGCCGTTGAAATAGGGCGTGCTTGACCGATCGTAGCGTCGAACCTCCGCGTCCGACGGTGTTTCAGCGGTTTTCACGCCGTCGGACACGGAGGTCCGACGCTACAGGCGTTTTTAAAGGGGTGTTAGGATTCATTCCGAGCCGCGACCGTGAGGGAGCGGAGGCTTGAAAACCGCTTGCTCACGCGCGCGGCTCGGATCGAAATGGCGGCTTGGGGCGGGGGCCCACTCGCGCGCCGCTCATCCGCCGATCAACAGATCCACAAACGGGTTGATATCGAGCACGTTCACATTGCCGTCGCCATCGATGTCACCGTTGTCGCGGTTGCAGCCGGGGAACTGGGCCGCATACGCCGCCGGATCGAGGATCGCGAGGACGAACGGATTGACGTCCAGCAGGTTGAACACGCCATCGCAGTTCATGTCGCCCAGGACATCGCCGGCGACGGCGGCGCCGGGCCAGAAGCCGCCCTGGAGCACGAACGAGCCGGCGGCAAGCGTTCCGGCGTCGGGCTGTCCGATGGTTCCGCCGAGGGTGTAGCTGCCAGACGAGCTGAACGTCAACCCGCCGCCGTCGATCGTGTACCAGTTGATCGCGAGCTGCCCGACGGCCGGCGGAGCCGCGCACGCGAACGCCACGAACGCCAGCAATGCAAGTGCACTTCTCATTTCCAATCTCCCATTTGTGATTTCTTGATTCTTTGTCGGGTGAGCACTGCCCACCATACGCCGCTCGTAGGGTGGGCCGTGCCCACCATTCGCCTCCGGACACCTCGGTCCGACCCGACGGACCGGCCGGGGCGGCCGGGCTACACGCGGCCGTCCGACGCTACGGCACGCCGATGCGCGCCACTCCGCCGGCGCCTTCAATCCGCAATGGCCGGTTGAACGTAATGTTCTCCACGTAGGCTCCAGGGTGAACAATCATGCGCAGGTTGTCCTGCCAGATGGCGTTGTACGCCATGCCGACCGTAAGGAACGGATTGGCGGCGCTGCCGTCCCACGGCGGCGTTAGATTGCTGTCATCGACATGCAGCGTGCCGCCGAGGTTCAGCCAGTAGATGATGTCCGGATAGGTCTGAGCAAATTCGCCGTACAGCAGGCACCAGTCTCCGGTGTGTGTGCAATCCTCGGCGTCGGGGCAGAGGCCGCAATGACCGTACAACTGTCCGATGATCTGGCCCGAAGTCGTGAACATGCCCGAGCCGCTGGAGCCGCCCTGCACGATTCCGTCGTCCGCGGTGTAGTAGGCGTAGTTGGTCTGCGAGAAGCAACTGCAATCCGTGTCGCAAAACGTGACGTAGTGGCCGAACACTGCGCGCTTGTGCGACCCCTGCGGATGGTGAATGCCCACGTCGCCGATTTCTTCGTTCGTCGTCCAGCCGGCGAAGCCTCCACTTGCGGGCGGGTTGCCGTTCAGTCGTGCGAAGGTCGCGTCATTGCCGAAGTTCGCACCGGAGGTCGTCAGCAGCACACCGCCGTAGCTGTATTCCCACAGGTTAGAGTCGAGCGAACCGTTACAGATCAGCGTCTGGTAGTTCCAGCGGACCTCGAGCGTGTTGAACACGTCCTGGCTGTCAATGCAGTGATTGGCCGTCAGAAAATAGGGCACATAGGTGGCGGAGTCGTTGTCGGCCAGCAGCGTGCCGGTGCAGACGAAGTACTCGCCGTCGACGAGAAACCGCATGCGGCCGGTCGCCTGGCGTGCGGCCACGCTGACCGATTCACACATCACGTCCAGATGACAGGAGCACACGCCGACGCAGTCGCCGCGTTCCGGGTGACTGGGGATCGTGTCTTCATCGCGGTCGCAGTGAATCACGCGGCTCAGCACGAAATGGGGCTCCTCCGCACCGGTTACCTCAATGAACATAGTCTCGCCCGGGACGCTGGGCGACCAGAATTCGCCGTCGGCTTCCATCCCGGCGCCGCTGAGCGGGCCGCGGGCGACCAGCCGGCCGGAATCGTCAAAGCCATACACGATCGCCCGGCCGGCGCCGACGTCGAATTGTTGAAGCAATACGCGCATTTCGAGCGCGCCGGCGGATCGCACCGCCAGCGTCCAGACCCGCCGTCCGTCGTCCAGCGGCGTGACAACCGCGTCGTCGGGCATTTGCAGCGGCTGAGCCAGCGTCCGAGCCAGGCCGACGCGTGGCGGAGCGGGGCGTTTGTCCTGATAGCGTCGCTGCGCCGCGGCGTCCGCGGCCTCGATTTCCTGCGGCGCGGGGCTGTCGAGCTCGACGAAGTTTCCGCCGCGCTGAAATGCCTCGGGCAGTCCGGTGCTGATCGGGACGGGCAAGGCGTTGCGACGAAAGAACCCCTCGGGCAGCAGCTCCGCCGGGCGTTCGTCGATGAAACCCGGCGCGCCGCCGGCCGGCGTCGGTTGCGGCCCGGCGGCGACCGCGACGCGGAGCGCGGTCAACATGCCGAGTGCGGCTGACGGCGCCGTCCATCGTCGCAGCAGGCGGCACACGAATGCCAGTTTTGTATGCATGCCAAATACTCCAAGTGACCTAGTGCGCTGCCGGCCGGCGTCACCCGCCGATGCGGGCGAGGCCGAGCGGCGCGGAAAGTCGCATCCTTGTTGAGATCGTGCCGACGAACGTGTCCGTCCCGGGCTTCAGATTGACTTTCGATCCCGCGGTCAACTGCGTGAGGGCGAAGGCGAATCCGCGGAATGGATAGTTGTAACTGCCCAGATACGACAATTGCGTCGGCCCCGGCAGAACCCAGAACCCGTCGACGGCCGTTGTCGGCCAGGTCGATTGCGCGTCGAGTTCGTTATCGATCTGGGCGGCGAACTGCGACGCGAAATTGGCTTCACTCTCGTCGCCGTTCCTCTTGTTGAACCAGATGAAGACATTGGTCCCGTCGCCGCGTTGCCAGAAGCGGCAATTCACGCCGACCAGCGAGCCGCCGTGCGAGCCGCTCCAGTCCGGCTCAACGGGGGCGCCGATGGACTCCGAGCCTGAGCCGACGTAGTAGCGGTTCATGAACTCCAGCGCCGTGGCGGCGCTGATCACCAGCCCGCCTTGTCCAACGCGAGCCTCGTGGTCCCATGAGCCGTAGGGCGAATCTACCAGGATCGAGCAGCGCAGCCCGGAGCATTCACTCTGAAACACGCACCAGTTCTGCAAGCCCTCGTAGTATGCCTCGCGCGCCGGCTGATCGGCGTGAAACGTGCGCCCCTGTCTCAAGTCGGTGCTGGGGACCCACATTTCGGGCGTGAGAATGTTCTGCCGCAGGTAGGTCAGCAGCCCGACGCCCGACACATCCTCGACGATCAACCCGGCCGCCAGGTATCCGATGTTCGAGTAGCACGACGTCGGATCGCCGTCGGAATCCGTGCAGCCGAGCACTCCGGGCGTGTACTGCAACGGCTGGCCCAGAATCCAGCGCATCGTGTTCGTCCGGCCCGGCGGGCTGGTGACGCCCATGTCGCCGGCGATTTGACATTCTTCGTACGTCCAGTCGCCAACTTCGCCGCGGTCCCAACCGCCCGTGTGCGTCAGCAGGTGGCGGACGCGGACGTTCCGCAGCCGCGCGTCTCCCAGGGAAGGGAACGGCGTAATTGAAAGCAGCCCGCCGCCGGCCTGGCCCAGGTCGAAGGCGAAATCTTCGAGGCTGATGACGCCTTGCGTGGCGAGCCGCTGGATCGCGGCGCCGGTGAACGGCTTGGTGCAGCTTGCAATGCGCACCAGTGCGTTCTCCGGCATGGGCTGCGTTTCCGACTCGTTGTGATATCCAAATCCGCGCTGATAGACGATCACGCCGTTGTGCGAGATCGCCAGCAATCCGCCGCGGATGTCGTTGGCCTGCATGAAGCTCTGCATATTGGCGTCGGCCCAGCTCAGCAGGGAGACTGCCCGGCCGGTTACGGGTAACTGGGCCGACGCGGCGCCGCCGCCGACGAGTGCAGCGAGTGCAGCAAGGCATTGTGTGGTGCGCATGGCGATTACCCTTGCGTTTGCCAAGCTACTGTAGATTCACCAGCACGAGGACCATTCCCTTTTCGCCTCTGGCCAGGGCGGTCATCGCCTTGCCAATGATGGCGCCGGCTGCCTTGTCGTGGTCGGCAGTGGCCATCGCGTGGCCGGGCGTGTCGGATGTCGTCAGCATGTCGCCAACGTCGATCGCCCGTTCGCTGGCGTCGCACGATACCCACACACGGCCCGACAGCGCGACCGGCGGAGCGTCTTCGCAGCCCGGCAGGTGGCCGAGCACAGTGCCGGCGTTCAGACCGTTGGCGCCGCTCACGACGCCGGCGACCTTTCGGTTGTACGCGCCGCGCGCCAGGCAGAGCTTGCCGGGGTTGTCGGCGTCGATCATCAGCACCATTCCGGCCTTGGGCGTTTCGGCGTCGCTGACCGGGAATTTCTCGGCGAGATCCGCGCCCACGACTTCGAGAATGTCCACCCGGGCTACGCCGTTGACGTCCAGGTCCACCGCCGGCGCCGTGTTGTTGATGCCGACGCGGCCGGTCGCCACATCCATCACAAAACCCCAGCTCGCGCCCGCGTTTCCATAAAACCCGATCTGCGAATCATTGCGCATTCCCACGAAGCCGCGGTCAGCGTTGGGCGTGTCCTGGAAGAAGTAGATGCCCGCGGAGCTCGTGCCGTTCTGGCGCACGCGCACCCGTCCGTTAACGTCGAGGCGATAAGTCGAAGCGGTCGTGCCGATTCCGACATTGCCGCCGCCTTCGCACATTGCGACATCGGTGGTGGCATGCAGATTAATGTGCAGGTGCGACCAGGCATTGATCTCGTCGCCGTCGAAGCTCATCAACTGGCCGAGGAACCCGCCGGGAGAGTGAATGAGCAGCGTGCCGTCGTTGATGGCCGTGTTTTCCTCGCCGTAGACGTGCAGCTTGGCCAGCGGGTTGGTGGTGCCGATGCCCACGTTGCCGCTGTTCAGACTGTAGATGTCAGTTGCGTCGGTCCAGGGCACGTTCAGCGCGAACGCCGAGTAGGGAGCGGCGGTCAGCGGCTGTCGCGGCAGGATCGTGTACGCGCCGACGCTCGCGCCCGGGCGCACCTCGACCTGAAGCCAGAGCGCGTTGCCGCTGATGTTAGCGGCGCCGAAATCGAGCGACTGCGTAAAGAGTCCGCTGTTGACCGGCTGGTCGTTGCGTGTGATCGAAGCCAGCGCCGAGCCGCCGGCGGAGACATTGAAGAGGCGGAAAATGAAGTCGTAGTTGCCGTTGGCCGGGTTGTTGCTGTCGGTCAGCCGGCCCTGGAAAGTGAACGCGGTGGTCGCGGGGGTCTGCGCGACGGCCGCACTGCAAAGAAGCGTCGCAAGGCAGGCACTTCCAAACGTCACGGACTTACGCATGTTCGTCTCCTTGACGAAGAGGTTTACGGTATGAGAGCGCCGGCGGGACGCCGACGCTTCCCACTCACAGCTCAATGCGGGCTGCGCTATCCGCCGGCGAGCAGCGCGACGAACGGATTGATGTCGAGCACATCCACAAACCCGTCGTCGTTGATGTCGGCGTTGTTGATGTCGCAGTTCGGAAACATTGCGGCATAACCGGCCGGATCGATCAGCGCCAGCACGAAGGCGTTGATGTCGAGCACGTTTGCATCGCCGTCGCAATCCATGTCGCCTGGCACGCCGGCCGGACCGCACGGATACAGGGCGGCGATGAACGGACTGGGAACGGCGCCTGCCAGGGTGAACGCGCCGCCGGCGACCAGCACCTCCGTCTGCGGCCCGGAGCCGTCCGGATCCCAGGTCGTCAGCGCGTTCGCGAATTGGTTCAGCCCATCGCCGAGCGGTTGCCAGTTTCCGTCCCAGCGGGCGATGTTGTTCAGGGCCGGCTCCGGGCCGCCGATGGTGTTCGCGAAGAGACCGCCGGCGACGACCTGCTCGCCCAGCGGCCCGCCGCCGTCTGGATCCCACGTCGTGAGGCCGTAAACGACGGCCGCGATCGGGCCGCTCAGCCCTGGTTCGAACGCATTTTCGATCCAGCTTGATCCGGTCCATCCCGCGATGCGATACGCAATGGTCGCGTTATATGCCTGACCAAAGGCGCCGCCGATCACTAGCGCCGGAGATGGCGCACTGCGGACGGTCATACATTGAACGTATGAATCGACGCCCTGGTACAGTTGTTGCCAACTCGCCCCATCCCACTGTGCAATGAGCTGATAAGGCGGCGCGCCGCCAAGGCCAAAGGAGCCGCCCGCGTAGACGCGCGTGTCGGCCGGATTGCCGCTCGGGCTGAACGTTGCCAGCGAGAACACTTCGTTGATAAACCCGCTTCCCATGCCCTGCCAGGAAGCGCCGTTCCACATGGCGACGAAGTTGCCGGGATTGCCCGCCGCCTCGGTAAAGTGCCCGCCGACAACAATAGCGCCGGGATTGCCGCCGGGGCCATCGGTGTCCCAGACGGTGACGGCTTTCACGTGGTTGCCGATGCCCGCGCCGAATGCCTGCCATTGCGTGCCGTCGTAGCGTGCGACCTGGTTCACAGTGACGCCGCCGGCCGTAACGAAGTCCCCGACGGCGACCACTTCGTCCGGCAGCGGTCCGCCGCCGTCTGGATCCCAGGTCGTCAGTCCCCACAGCGTGCTGCTCAGGCCGGTGCCGAGCGGCTGCCATTCGACGCCGTCAAATCGGGCGATGCGGTTGACCGTCTTTCCGGTCGCGATGGTGAAGCTTCCGCCGGCGACGAGTTGTTTCATCGCCGGTCCGGCGCCGTCGGGATCCCATGTGGTGAATGCGATCACCTGCCCGGTGGTCGGCCCCCACAAGCCGTCGCCGAGTTGCCGCCAATCGCTTCCATTCCAGGTTGCGATATTGTTCACGGTTCGCGTCCCGGCGGTCGGCACGTTTCCGACAATCAGCGGCGTTGCGACCGCGGAGCCGCTTCCGTCCGCATCCCACATCGTCAAAGCCAGGATGCTGGTCGAAATCGTGGTGTTGAACCCCTGCCAGCTCACGCCGTTCCAGCGCGCGATCTTGCTGACCGTGTTTCCGCCCGCCCAGTTGAAATTGCCGGCGGCTACGACTTCGGGATTCATCGGGCCCGGTCCGTCCGGATCCCACGTCGCGACGCCGTTGCTGCTGCTGCCGACGCCCAGGCCCAGCGGCTGCCACGCGGCGCCATCAAAACGGGCGATGAACTGGCACGCGGTGGTTCCGGACATCGTGAAGCTGCCCGTCGCGACGACCTGCTCGCCGTGCGGTCCGGGGCCGTCGTCGTCCCATGCCGTCAGTCCGACGACTGAGCCGGAATTAAAGCCGACATTCATCGGCTGCCACGCCGCGCCGTCCCATTGGGCGATGCGGTTGACCGTCGTGCTGCCGGACGTGGACCAGTTTCCGCCGGCGACCAGCCGCGGCGTTTGCGGGCCGCTCCCATCGGAGTCGTACACCGCCAGTGCGGTCGTGTTGCCATTAACGAATCCAGCGCCCATCGGCTGCCAGGCGGCGCCATCCCACATGGCGACGCGGCCGACGGTTGTCCCGCCGGGCGTCGCGGCGAAGTTGCCGCCGGCGATGAGTCGCTCGCTCAGCGGGCCGGTCCCGTCGGGGTCCCACGCGATGAGCGAGTAGACGCCCGTGACGAAGTTGCCATCAAAGCCCATGTCCATCGGCTGCCACACGGCGCCGTCCCAGCGGGCGATGCGATTCAGGGTGGTTGACCCGGAACCCAGAAAATCTCCGCCGGCGATGAGCTGACGCGGCTGCGGCCCGGCGCCGTCCGGATCCCACGTGGTCAGCGCCCGAACCGTCCCGCCAAACCCGACCGCCGGCGAAGAGCCAAACGGCAGCCAGGTCACGCCGTCAAATCGCGCAATGCGCCCGGCGTAGATTCCGCCGGCGTTCGTGAACTCACCGCCAATTACGGGCTGCGCGGTCAATGGACCGTCGCCATCCGGGTCCCAAAGCGTCGCGGCGCGAACTTGTCCGTCCGCTCCCGGCGGGACTCCGAAGATCGGGCGCCACTGGTCGGGGCACTGCGCGCGGACCTGCGAGACGCTCATCGCGGCGGCGAGAATTGCTCCCAGGGACATCGGCAGCGCTAGTCGGCTCACTGTGTTCATGGAACGCTCCTGACTTTGCTCCATTCGCGGTGCGGATTTGCGAATCCCCAAACGCCGGATCATGCCCTACCCCTAAGGGCGGATTTCGAAGGCCAGGCCCTTGGGAAAATTCCGAAACTCAGCATGAAGCGTCCGAGCCCATCATCCGCCGCTCAGCAAGGCGACGAATGGGTTGATGTCGAGCACGGTCAGGCTGCCGTCGCCGTCGATATCGCCATTGCTGATGTTGCAGCCGGGAAACATGGCCGCGTATGCAATCGGATCGGAGAGGGCCAGGACGAACGGGTTGATGTCGAGCACGTTGACCGCGCCGTCGCAGTTCATGTCGCCCGGCAGATTTCCGCACACGGACGGATCGAGCGCGACGAAATGAGCGGCGTCATCGAGGTTGATCCAGCCGAGATTCTCTGCCCACGCGAAGCCGCCTAGCCGGCAGGCGCCCCCGGCCGTGTCGATTCGAGCGGGGTTGGCGGGCATTGCGGCGGCTCCACCGTCGAAGTTGATCCAGCCGCCGTTCTCACTCCAGGCGTAGCCGAAGAGTTCGTCGCTGAGCGGATCGCGATTGACGCCGAAGTCGGCGCCGTCCAGATTCGCGTAGTGCTGGCTGGTTCCGCCGCCGGAACCCGGGGCCCCATCGCCGAGGTTGATCCAGCCGACGTTTTCGGCCCAGATGAAGCCCGACAGAAACGTCGCGCCGATGCGGACGCCCGACGACCCGGCCGGATCGCCCGCGTCGCGCCAATTCAGCCAGCCGGCGTTTTCGCTCCAGGCGAACCTGTCGGTCGTGTCGATGTTTGAATCGGCCGGGGCGGCGGCTGCGAGCAGCGCGACGCACGTTGCAGAGAGGATCGTCTTCATGGCTGCTCCTTGCTGGCCGCGGCTGCCGTGTCGGCGACGACGTGGCGGTCCCCGGTATTTGCAGATTCAGCGATCCGCCGTCGGCCACAGAGGGCCGACGCTACGGCCGACTCGGTGGTCGGCTGCTGTGTCGGTCAGTACGAGAGGTTCGCCCACGGATTCGTGGTACCGACGCCCGCGCCGCCGGTATCGCCGCTGATGGCGACGCTGTCCGGCGCCAGGACGATCGGCGCGACCTTGTTGCTGGCGGCGATTTCGTAGTTGATGGTGTTGCCGGCGCACGAGTTGCGCAGGATCAGGTTGCCCGTGCCGTTGACATCGATGCCGCGGTCGGCGTCGGTGACGCTGTTGCCGTCGATGCGATTGTCGGAGCCGGTCGCAAAAATACCGGCCCCGTCGTTTGTACCGCTGCCGTTGTTGTCGCAGTGATTGTCGACAATGCGGCAGTCGGACGAGCACTGGATTCCGTCGTGCACGTTGTTTACCACGTTGCAGCCGCGGACGGTGCCGCCGATGGTGGTCACGATTCCGTCGTCGCTGTTGGCCGTCACGGTGCAGTTTTCGATGAGCGAGTTGCCGGTGGCCGAGATGCCGTCATCGCCGTTTTCGCGCGCGGTGCAGCCGCTGACGGTGCTCTCGCCCACGCTGATGCCGTCGATGTCATTACTCCAGGCCGAGCAGGAGACGACGGTGGACGTCGAGCCGGCGCTGAATCCGCTGCTGCGGTTGTCGTTGGCGGAGCATTGCGCGATCAGCCCGCCTTCGCCGACGACGATGCCCACGTTGTTCTGATTGGAATGACAGTTCGACACGATTCCGCCGTCGCCGGCGCTGATGCCGTCGCCATTGTTGAGCGTGGCGTTGCAGTTGGAGATGGTGCCGCGCCCGCCCAATACGACGATGCCGCCGGCATTGTTGATGTAGCCCTCGCAGTTCATGATGTTCGAGTTTGTGCCGGCGGCGATACCGTTCGCCCCGTTTCCGCCCGCAACGGTGTTGCGAATGAGGACGTTGTTGCTGGTGGCAATGCCGTTGATCGAGCAGCTCGAGATCCGGCAGTTCTCGATGAGCGAGCTGGTATTGACGCTGATTCCGTTGCCGGTGATCTGCGTGATGACCAGGCCGCTGAATTCGTCCGAGCCGCTTTGGTCGCCCTTGATGCCGTCGTTGCCCCAGCCGCGGAGGGTGCCGTTACGGATCGTAATGCCAAAGAGCGTGCCGACGGCGCCGTTGTTAATGTCGATTCCCGCCAGCGAACCGGCGACGCCGACCAGCTCAAAGCCGCGCAGGTCGATTGTGACGTGGCTCGCGACGACTTCGACGCCCATCTTACCCGCCACGCCCTGCACGTTGCCCGTCAGGTAGTACGACCCCGGCTGGGTGATCTTGTAGAGCGAGTCGCCGTCGCCGGGCGTCGTCGCTGACGAGATCGGCGTGCGCGGCTCAACTTGGGCCAGGGTCTTCATCGTTGAAGCAATCGGCCCCGCCGGCGGAAGCAGGTCGCCGGCGGACGCGCCTGAAACCGCAACCAGTGCGGCAGCCCAACGGAACAACGCACGCGCGTTTGCGCAGGACTTCATGAGTTTCTCCTGGAAATCGGGTTCGGAGGCAGCCGGTCGCAAGGCCGGCAGGACGTGGGGGCGGCGCGGCGCCGGACCGGGCCCGGCGCGGAGCGCCGCCGTCTAACTCTCAGGGCGGAATATCTCGCGCCCGCCCTTGAAATAATTCCCCGATTCTCCAGGCATGTTCGCTACGATTGCCGCATCACCGCCGCCGCGGCTGCCATGACATGTTCGGCCCGCACGCCCCGCATGCAGCGATGATCCAGCGGGCAGACGCGAAGCTGACAGGGTCCGCACTCCACCGGCTCCTGCAGGCGAATCTCGCCTGCACCGTCCGTGTGCGTCCACTCCTGATGCGTCGGCCCGAAGATCGTCACGGTCGGCGTTCCCAATGCGATCCCGTAGTGCCGCGGGCCGCTGTCATTGCAGACCAGCACGGCCGCGTCGCGAATCAGCGGCTTGAGCGATCCCAGCGACGTGCCGGGATTCTCGCAGCAGATCACGCGACGGCGGGCGTGCGACGCGATCAGCCGCATCAGCGGCGCCTCGCGTGGGGCTCCGCAGATCAGCGACGTTAGGCCGCATTGCTCGTTGAGTGCGTCGCACACCTGCGCGAAGCGCTCAGGCAGCCAGCACTTCGCCGCGCCGAATGCGGCCCCCGGGTTGATGACGGCGTAGGGCTGAACGCACGCCGCCGGCCCATCCGCCGCGGAAGTCATTAAGCCGTAATGCTGCAACAGTTCGCGTGCGGCGCGCTCCTCGTCGGGGGTGACGCCCAGCCGCGTTCGCCGATCGCTCACCGCGACGCCCAGCCGCTCGGCCAGCGGCGCGAAGTAGTTGATCAGCGCCGTGGGGACGAACTGTCCGCCGTGCTTGGGCGGGTGCAGGCGGTCCGTGAGCAACAACCCGCGGCCGTCGCGGGCGTATCCGATCCGCCGCGGGATGCCGGCCAGCCAGGCGGCCGCCGCGGAGCGAAAGGAGTTGGTGAGCATGAGCGCGGCGTCGAATTGCTGCTTGCGAATCGCGCGGGCCAAGTGCATCAGCCCGTCGTGGCCCAGCATTCGGCCGCGGGCGGGCCAGTGCAACTCTGCATCGTGCCATCCGCCTCCGGCGAGAACCGGGCTCAGATGCGGCCGGAGCAGGACCGCGATGCGGGCGGCGGGAAGCTGCCGGCGCAGGGCTTCCAGGATCGGCGTCGCCATCACCAGGTCGCCCACCCAGTTGGGAAGAAAGACGATGAGACGCTGAATGTCGTCGCCGCGTGCGCCGGCCATGCACGAAGTGTAGGGAGCGATTCTCTCCCCGAACAGCACGCACGATCCGCGCCGCGCGCGTAAGCAAGCGGCTCCCAAGGCTCCGCTCCCTCACGGTCGCGGCTCGGATTCCAGGCCGGTGCTGGGATAGTTCGGACGGAATTCCGCGCGGCGGCCTGTCAGGTCACGGCGATTGTTCGCATAATCCCGCCTGTGCACCCTCTTCGCGTAACGCTGCTCGTGTTTCCGCTGGTCGTCCTCGCAGCCTGCCGCGACAGCGCTGGAGCGCGTCCGCCCTCGCCGGTACGGCGAACGGCGTCGCAGCCGAGCAGCGCGTCGGCGACACAGGTTGCGATGCTCGACGCGGCGGATTCGCTCGGCGGCGAGGGTCCGCGCTCGATTGCCGCGGACGTGCTGGTCGTGAACGAGGCGACCCTCACCGCAGTCGAGGTGCTTTATCCGCTGTGGGGGCGGCTCGAAGAGTCCCGGCGCAGGCAGACGCCGGAGGGTTTCCTCGAATCCGCCCGCCGCCTGATTCGCGTACAGATTCAGCAGGACGTCGGCTCGATCCTGATCTACGGCGAGGCCCTGGCGCGGCTCGAGGAGCGGCACAAGGAGGCGCTCAAGCAGGCCGTGGGGCAGGCCCGCGAGCGGCGCATCGCGATCGAATTCGGCGGCAGCTCGGCGAAGCTGGAGCGCGAGCTGAAGCTCCGCGGGCTGACGCTGGCGCAGTATGACGCGCGGCTGCAGCGGGATCTGGTCGTGCGCGACTACGCTCGCGAGCGGCTCGATCCGCAGGTCACGCTGTCGCGCGACGACCTGCTCCAGTATTACGAGCAGCACCTGTCGCGCTTCCAGTCGCCGGCGACGCGGGAACTGCGGCTGATCGAGGCGCCGTTTGCCAGGTTCCTGCCGGAGGACACGACCTGGGATGGGGCGACCGAGGCGCTGCGCAACCAGGCGCGTCTCAAGGCGCTGCGGCACATTCGCACCGCCGCCGAGACGCTCAAGCAGCATCCGTTCGACGAGGTGGCGCGGGAGTACTCGCGCGGGCTGCACGCCGAGCAGGGCGGGTCGTGGGGCCAGATCGGCAAGCCGCTCCAGCCGCCGTACGATGATCTGAGCAGGCTGATTTTTGAATACAGCGAGGGGCAGACGAGCGAGCCGATCGAGACGCCGCGCGGGTGGTACCTGGTGCAGTGCGGGAAGATCGAGCCGGAGCGGTCGGTGTCGTTTTCACAGGCTCAGGAGGTGATCCGCAAAGAGCTGGGGGAGGAGCGCTTCAACGCGCTGGCGAATACGTTCATCCAGCGGCTGGCGGCGAAGGCGACCATCTCGAATATCGAGGAGTTCACAGCCGCGGCGGTGCGGCTGGCGGAGGCGCGGACACGGGGGACGGGGACGAGTGCAGAGTAGCGAGTTCAGAGTAGCGAGTTGCGGGTTGCGGGTTGCGGGTGAGTAAC
Organism: Phycisphaerae bacterium RAS1; assembly: GCA_007859745.1. Taxonomy (NCBI): domain Bacteria; kingdom Pseudomonadati; phylum Planctomycetota; class Phycisphaerae; species Phycisphaerae bacterium RAS1. The sequence continues at coordinate 372,398 of SMLU01000001.1, forward strand.
GAGTACCGAGTGCATCCGAACGACACCAGTTAGGCGGTCCTCTGGATCAGTTCGCTAATCGCTGCCGGACGTTGCGCAGGGCGCTGCGCTGCTCGTCGCTCACTTCCGGGTATTTCAGTTTCAGGTCCTCGAGCGTTTCGCGCAGCACGCGTGAGATGATCAGGCGCGCGTTGCGCTTGTCGTCGGCCGGCACGACGTACCAGGGCGCCCCCGGTGTACTGGTGGCGCCAAGGCAAGCCTCGTACGCCTTCATGTACTCTTTCCAAAGCTCGCGCTCCTCGATGTCGGCGGGGCAGAATTTCCAGTTCTTCTCGGGGTCATCGATCCGCGCCAGCAGCCGCTTGCACTGCTCCTGCTTCGAGACGTGCAGGAAGAACTTCACGATCCGCATTCCGTTGCGATGCAGGTGCCGCTCCATGTCCACGATCGAGCGGCAGCGCTCCTTCCAGATTGCGGGCGGACCGGCCGCGTCCGGCGGGAGATTCTGGCCATCCAGGATCTTGGGGTGCACACGGACGATCAGGACTTCCTCGTAATACGAACGATTGAATACGCCGATTCGCCCGCGCTCCGGCAGGCAGCGCGTCGTGCGCCAGAGAAAGTCGTGCTCCAGCTCCTCGTTGCTGGGTTGCTTGAAGCCGAAGACTTGAAAACCCTGTGGATTCACGCCGGAAAAGACGTGCCGGATGGCGCTGTCTTTGCCGGCCGCGTCCATGGCCTGAAAGATGACCAGCAGGGCGTAGCGGTTGGAGGCGTAGAGCACGTCCTGGAGCTTGCTGAGCTGCGCGACCGCGTCCGCCAGGAGCGCCTCGTATTCCTCCCGCGACTCGTAGAACGGCTTCACCTTGGTCGGCCACTTGTCGAGGTCGACCTCCTGGCCATCGCCGACGCGGAAATCATCCGGATCGATCTTCATGGGCGGCACCTGTCGCGAAAAACGCGGTTGCGGCACGGATCGAACAACGTCGAATGCGCGAATCATACAGCGACTACGGGAAAATGACCGCCGTGCGCACTGTGGGGAGCATCGGCAATCGGCTGGTGCGATTCTGCGTCCTTCCGAGCCGCGACCGTGAGGGAGCGGAGCCTGCAGAACCGCTTGCTTACGCGCGCGGCTCGGAAAGAGCGTCGGGAGAGCCACTAGTTCGGGCCGCCGGCGACGGAGATGATGATGACCGACGCATCAGACTTTCCCAGCCCGCCGTTGTCCGTTGCGATGAGCCGGAAGCGATAGTCGCCGGGCGCCGGGATGACAAATGAAATCTCCGATGGCGCACGACCATTGCCAGGGACTTCAGTCCCTGGACGCTGAGACCTGTGATACGATGCGTCGAGGCCGTCGGACATGAATCAACGCACGGGTTACGAGTTGCTAGACCACACCGCCGATCTGGGCGTGCGTGTGACGGCCCCGACATTTTTGGCGCTGCTGCCGGTCGCGGTTGAGGCGCTGTACGCCACGATTGGGGACGTGCGCCCGGGCGCGGTTGTCGGGCGCGAGCGGCTCGAATATCAGGGCTCGGACCTGGCGGCGCTATTTCGGGATTTTCTGGCTGACCTGCTCTACCGGTTCGAGACGCGGAGCGAGGTGGCCGTTCGGATCGAGCCGCTGGCTTTTTCGTCCGGACGCCTGGCGGCCGAGGCGACGTTCGCAGCCGTCGATGTTCAAACGAGCGAACTCGAGCGCGAGGTGAAGGCCGTGACATATCACGAGCTGGCGCTGCGCGAGACGCCCGGCGGCGTCGAAGCGCATTTCATCGTCGATATCTAGCGGGAATATCGAATGGCGAGTCGCGAATCGCGAATGGCGAATGGCGACTGAGCTGACTACAGCAGCCTGGCGACGGCGTCGCCCATGGTCGCCGGGCTGTCCGATACCGCAATCCCGGCTTCGCGCAGGGCGGCGATTTTCGACTGGGCCGTGCCCTCGCCGCCGGAGATAATCGCGCCGGCGTGGCCCATGCGCTTGCCGGGCGGGGCAGTCTGGCCGGCGATGAACGCGGCCACCGGCTTGCGGATATTGCTCTTGATGTGCTGGGCGGCCTTTTCCTCGTCGGCGCCGCCGATCTCGCCGATCATCAGGATCGCGTGCGTCTCGGGGTCGGCGTTGAAGAGGTCGAGCAGTTCAATGAAATTCAGGCCTTTGACCGGGTCGCCGCCGATGCCGATGCACGTGGTTTGCGAGAAGCCGTGCTGCGAGCACTGCCAGACGGCCTCGTAAGTGAGCGTTCCGCTGCGCGAAATGATGCCGACGTTCTTCGTGCCGTTGCCGACGGGCTTGTGAATGTAGCCGGGCATAATGCCGATCTTGCACTGGCCGGGGGTGATGATGCCGGGGCAGTTGGGGCCGATCAGGCGGACGCCCTTGTCGTCGAGGTACTTGCGGGCCTTCACCATGTCGAGCGTGGGGACGCCTTCCGTGATCAGGACGACCAGCTTGACGCCCGCGTCGGCCGCCTCCATCGCCGCTTCCGCCGCTCCGCCCGCAGGGACGAAGATCATGGTTGTGTCGGCGGCGGTGGCGGCGACGGCTTCATGGCAGGTGTTGAAGACCGGCAGGCCGTGCTCAGACTTGGAGCCGCCCTTGCCAGGCGTGACACCGCCGACCATCTGCGTGCCGTAGTCGAGGCACTGCCTGGTGTGAAATGCTCCGGCCTTTCCGGTGATTCCCTGACAAATGACCCTGGTATTGCGATTGACCAGAATGCTCATGGTTGGTCCAGCCTGGGCGCTGATCGCGCTGATTGTTCGGCCCCTGCACGCCGCGCCACGCCGCGGGCCGAATAGCTGAGCTTATCGCGCCACGGCGTGGACGGAAAGGCGGGATATGGGCAAATGGCGCTCCGGGCGCGCGGCGTCGACGCGAGCCGCCGGTTCTGGGATGGGCTTTAGGCCGGGCGAGATTATGGATATAAGGATACACAGCTCCACTGACTTCGCTGCCAGATGTGAGCACGAGGAGGATCCGCCGTGCACGAAAAACTGCGATGGTTTGTCGGAGTGCTGCTCGGCGCGATGCTGGCGGCGGGCACGACTCGGGCGGATGTGCAATTGAGTAGCAGCTTCGGACACTATCAGATCACCAACCCGTGTCCCGCGCCTCATCGGGGCGACTTCGAGCTGGGCGACAGCATTTCGGATAGCTGCGAAGACTTCAGCGGCGGCGAGTCAGCCCGAATGTCCGTGCAGACGTCGAGCAGCCTGGTCAACGGTCCACGCGGCGTGGAATCCATGACGGTGTCCGCCGCGCTGGACGCTTCGGGAACGAACGGCGGGGGAGCAAGCGGCGGCCTGCAGTTGAACTGCCTGTTTGACGTCACGACCGAAACGCCGTTTGTTCTCTCCGTGCAGCCCACCATCGGCGGCGACGTACAAGGCCAGGTCAGCGTGCAGTCCAGCGCCGGCATACACGGGTGCGAGTGCATCGGATCGGAATGCACCCTGGGCCTATGTGCCAGCGGCGAGTTCCCTCTGGTCCTGACCGGCGTATTGCGGCCCGGGAACGTAGTGAGTTTTCGCCTGTCACTCGCGATGAGCCTGAAACAGGACAACGACACGGAGCAGGGCGCGGCCCGCCTGACGTTCAGCGTGACGTTTGGCAGGACCTCCCAGACATACAACTGGATCAACTTCAGCGGCGGCGAGTACGCGCGCAACACGAACTGGAATCCGCAAGGTGTGCCCACGCATGACGCGCAGGTCAGCGACACCGCCATCTTCGGCGGACCAGGCCTTTACGGCGTGAACGCCGTCGGCGCGAAAGCCGGGCGCTTCGTCGTCCGGCAGGCCGACGTCGCCCTGATCGGCAATGCGCAGGTTTTTGGCACTACCGCGTCGCCGGCATCGTTGGAAGTTGAAGGCAACGCCTCGTTTCAACTCTACGGCGGGTCAGTGGTGCGCGCCGTGCACGGCGCCGTCGGTACGGGAACACCCGCCAATCCCAGCGACTCCGCGGCCATATTCCTCAAGGACGCCGCGACGCAGCTCGTGTTCACCGGCAACCTGAGCGTCGGCGACGCGATGCCTGGCGTCGTCGCCGTCGACGGCGGGTTTCTCAATGCCGTGGACTTGCAGCTCGGCGGCTTGGCCCGGGGCGAGCTGGAGGTCAGCGGCGTCGACGCGGACGCGCTGTTCGTCGATGTCGTGGTCGGCGGCGGGCAGGGCCTGGGCCTCCTGGCCGTGATCGACGGCGGCGAACTGACCGCCACCGATGTCCGGATCGGCGTGAACACGCTACAGGACGCTCAGACCGCGGAAACGAACACGCTGCGGGTCTCCGGCATCGCGGCGAACGGAACCCCGGCGCACTTGACCGCCACGGACGATATTCTCGTCGGCGCCGCCGGGTGGGCCACCCTCTACGTGCTTGACAGCGGGGTCGTCGAGGCCGGTTCGAGCGTCACGATTGGCGCCTCCGGCGTCGCGGACGCGCTGGTGCGGTCGTTTGATCCGGTCCGTCCGGCGATCCTAAAGGCCGGATTGCAGCTCCAGATTGGCGAGGACTCCTTCGGGACTCTGGAGATTGAGCCGGGCGGGCTTGTCGAAGCCAGCACTGTCCAGATCAACGTCGGCGGCCTGATCGGCGCCGGCGAGCTTGTTATCGACGGCAAAGGCAATCGCGACTCGGCCCGCATGAAGGTCACACAGCACCTGGGCGTCGCCTCAGACGCGACGAAGACGCCGATCGCCATCGCCAACGGCGGCGTGCTGACCGCCCGCGCGGTGACGATCGGCAATGACGCGCTGCGGACGGATGAGGCGACCGTGCATGTCGGAACGACGGGGGGCGGAGATACGGCTCCCGCGGAATTCAACGTGGTGGACCCGGGCAACGCTCAGCCCGTCGGCGGAGGCATCACGGTGATCGGCGGCGCGGGGCCGGGCAGGCTCGAGATTTCGGGCGGCGCGATCGCGCGACTCACGGGCGGACTCACGCTCGGTGCGCAGTCCGAGGGCCGCCTCGGCGTCGACAGCGGCGGCGCCGCGGCGGCGATGCGCACGACGCTGGTCCTGAATGGCGGCGTTGAGCTTGGGCATGGCGCTCTCGCGGACATGGTCATTTCGAACGGCGCGCTGGTCACTTCGGACGCTGACGTGCTGGTTGCGAATCAGAACATCAGCGACACGAGCGAAATCAGGCTGCTCAACGGGCAGGGTTTCGCCGGCAGTGACCGTCCGGAGCTGCGCATGGAAGGCAGCGCGCTCCAGGTTGGCGTCGGGGGCAGCGCCAAGGTTAGCGTTCAGGCGGATGGTCTGGTCCGATGCGCACGGCTGGTGGTCGGTGGGGCGCCGGCTGAGGCCGCCGGCGAGATGCTTGTGGACACAGGCGGCGAAGTCGTCTGTCTGGCCGATATGCTCGTGGGTGCCACGGGCGACGGCACGGGATCCGTCGAGATCGGCCCCGCGGGCACGCTGATCGTCGACGGAGTCTTAACTGTCGGCGGCACCAGCGAGGGTTCGATCTCGCTGACTGATTCAACCGCGCTTGTGTCCGCCGGCCAGGTCAGCGGGGCCAGCGCATTCGTGAAGGACCAGGGCCGCATCGAGGGCATCGGCACCCTTGATGCAATCGTCATCGTCGAGCCCGGCGGCTTCGTTTCGCCCGGCCTGTCGCCGGGAACGCTGACGATTGACGGCGATTACGAGCAGCAGCCCGGCGCTACGCTGGTCATCGAGGTGGCCGGCCTGGAAGCGGGCCAGTTCGACTTATTGAGAATCAACGGCGACGCCAAGCTGGCCGGATCGGTGAGACTGACGTTCGTCGACGGATTCGCGCCACAGGCGGGCAGCGTTGTCGATTTCATCCAGGTCTCCGGCAGCGTCGTGGGCGCGTTTGACGACGTGACGCTCGAGATGCCGGCAGACCCGATCACCGGGGCGCCGGCCCGGACCATTGATGTCAAATGGGAATTGACGTCTGGGCGCACCATCCGACTGTTGCTGGCCGACGAGCCCGGAGCAAGCGCATCAGACCCGACCGCCGCATCGGACACATCGCCGGCCGATGCGCCCGCGGTTCCCGGCTGCGGCGCCGGCCTGTGCGGCGCCGGGTCTGTGCCGATGCTGCCGGTGGCATTTGTCGCCGTGCTGGGCATACGCCGCGTTTCGCAACGCCCCAAGTCGCGACGATGTCGCGAGTCGCGTGGTTTGGCGTCGCACCCGCGACGTTGATCTTGTCGACGCCTATCGCCCAAATGCAGCGCTCGCGCGCGGGCGCTCGCCTGCGCTTCGCGTTCTGACAGGCGGCGTGCAGCCCTCGCAGGATGGGCCGCGCCGCCAACTGTCGCCACCGAACGGGAAAATGGGCTTGGTGCGGGCGACCTCACGACGCTTGCCGTCGCGCGGCTTCAGTGCGCGGCGTCGCCCGGCGGGGCGCCGACGACTGGAAGCGGCGTGCTCCGCGGTCCGGCGTCGCCGGGGGCCGGCGGCTTCGGCTCCGCGTCCGGCTCGTCGTTGTCCGCTTCCTCTTCGTAGAAGATCTCCTCGTACTCCGTCGCGTCCACCTCGCGCCGCAGCAGCAGGTACATCGCGCTGCTGCCGCACAGATAGAAGCTGACCGCGAACGCCCCTACCAACCCCACAACCAGGAACACCCAGGCCGCGATCATCCACGCGGCGATCGTCTCGGTCATGCTCAGCGGGGCGTTGAAGAAGCTGCCCCAGAACGGTTCGCCGCCGGCCGCGGGCAGCAGCGACAGCTCGCCCCAGGCCGGCATGCGCCACATCGCTTCCAGCTTGCCGACCGTGTCCGTGCCGGCGTTCAGGTTCCACCAGAACGCGTCCATCCCCGCGCCGGCGAAATCGTTCGACAATTTCAGTGCGAGCAGAGCGACGAGGCGCACGCCGATGAAGCAGACGCCGCCGTAAATCAGAAGCACGCCGCAGTAGAACACCGTGCTCCAGAAGCGGTGCGAGACATAGTTGAACGCGCGCGAGACGGCGTCCAGCATGTCGGAGCCTTCGGTGGCGATGGTGGGCGCGAAGAGGGGGAAGCCCAGCACGGTTGCGATCAGCAGCAGTGCCAGCACGACGCCGCCCACGAGCGTCAGGCCGAACGATACGCCCGCCGCCAGCTCTCCCAGCCAGGGCAGGGCGCCGATCAGCGAGACGACCGAGATCACGCAGCCGCCGATGAGAATCAGGCCGATGGCCGAGAGCGGCGCGAGCAGGAAGTTCATGTATTTCTGTCGCGCGAAGCGAACCGCCGCGCTCCAGCCCGGGTTCTCGTCGCGGGTGAGCTGAATGGCCGCGTGCCGGCAGATCGCGCCGCCCAGGAGCGCGAAAACGGCCAGGTGCAGGAATCCGTAGCAGAGGGCATAGAGCGGGCGCTGCGTCACCACCCAGATGACGCCGTTGCCGCCGCTGGCGATGCTGCTGAGCATTCCGGGGCCGCCGGCCGCTGCCGACGAGAAGCTCCAGTTGCCGCAGGCCACGCCGCGAACGGCCGCCGCGAAACAGCCGCACTCGTAATCGAGCAGTGCCGCGAACGGGCCGCGCGGGCTGCTGCGACGGGCGTCGGCCCGCAGTTGCTGGCGCCTCAGGGCCGACTCGATCGTGGTGCGGGCGGCCGGCTCGCTGGCAAGCTGCAGGACTCGGCCGACGGCCTGCTCGACGCCGCCGGCGGCGTCGCGACCGGCGAGCATCAGTCGAACCGAGTCGATCGCGCGGCGCAGCTCATCCTGCTGGCGTTTGCGCTCTGATGCGGAGAGCGCGGTGTTCTGACGCAGGGCGTCGAGCGCGGCGTTGCGCAGCTCGTCGAGCTTGTCGCGCGCGCGTTTCACTTCGTCGGCGGAGACCGCCTGCTCGACCGTGCGGGCGGCGTCGGCGGTGGAACGGCCAGCCGCGCTTGCGGCCTGCTTCCAGTCCGGCAGGTTCGCCGCGCCGAGCCGGTCGAACGCCTCGATTTCGCTGATGCGGCCGGCGGCCTGCGCCTGAACGACGACGCCGGCGTCCGCCATCAGCCAGAGCGAATCGAGCAGGCGTCCGACCAGGTAGCAGGCGACGACCGCGGCCAGGGCCAGCCCCAGTCGCTCCGGCGTGATCGCCAGCTTGAACGTGCGCAGCAGCCGAAGCACGGGAAGGGAGTCAGTCCAGTTGGAGCGGCGGGCGTCCGCGGTTTCACCGGCCATGTCGGTCTCCTCGCGGGGCGCGCGGCTCCGCGGCGTGATCGAGTCCGCGCCGCCCCGGCGGGGGATCCGCGCGGCGTTGCGACGGGCATTATAGAGATGCGAAGCGCGCGGACAAGAACGGGCGTTTCGCGCCACCGGCGGCGGGTGCATCCGGTTTCAGGTGGCGATCCGTCCGAACCCGCCGCGCCAAGCGGCGGGATGACGTCCGCGGCCTATGCGGCGCCGATTGCCAGCGATTGTCAACCCGCCGCTTGGCGCGGCGGGTTCGGAAAGGCGCCGTCAATCGCAACCTCTATCGGGATGCGCCCACCGGCGGCGGGTCGGTCAGGCATAGCGACTGACATCCGCGTCCGCCTCTCCGTTGCGAAACGCGCAGCCTTCCCAGAAACGCACGCGGTATTTCCAGTGCAGCAGGTCGGCGCTGTCGCGGCGCGCGTCCGCGGCGGCCCGCCCGGCAAGCTCCAGGACCGCTCCGGCCATGCGCTCTCGAAGCGCGGGGCGGTAGTCGGAGGCGGCGACCAGCTCGGCAATGCGAGCCAGCCGTTGCTCGATCTCACCCGCAATTTCATGGGTGGTCTGCGCGGTTGGCTCGTTCCAGGTGTCAATGCGATTGAATCCGAACGCGTTCAGCAGCGCCACGAAATAACCCCAGGGGCGGTAGTAGGTCGAAAACCAGTTCACAACGTCGCGCCACTCCGCCGGCGGCAGCAGCGACAGCCCCAGTTGCAGGTTGTGCCCCTCTTTTTCGATGAAGTCGAGTGCATTGCCGTTGGGGACGGTAAACACCAGCAGTCCGCCCGGCTTCAGCAGCGTCGCGGCGTGCTTGAGGAGCCGCGTGGTGTCGTAGACGTGCTCGAACACGTCATTGATGACAATCAGGTCGAAGTCGCGCGGCAGACTGTCCTGGATCGATTCGGACAGGATGTCGCCGTGCAGCAGTCGGATGTGCCCCGCCTCGCCGCGCGTGTTCGCCTCGCCGCAGGCGTAGAAGCGCTCCTCGATTTCGACGCCCCAGGCTTCGGCGCCGACGGCGGCGGCGGCGAGCACGAAACCGGCGTAGGCGCAGCCGATGTCCAGCACGCGCGAGTTGCGGAAATGGAATTCGGTCCGCTGCTTGATGCGCGTCAGAAGCTTGCGAGCCCGCTCGCGATTGGAGACGGCAAACGTGAAATGATGGCGATCGACCCCCTCGGGGCTGTCGCCATAGCGCTGCTTCAGCAGAGCCAGCAGGTCGTCGTGCATGCCGCCACTCTTATCAGCCAACCAGCGCCGCGTCCACGACGCCCGCCCCGGCCGGCCGGCCGGCGAGCAGGTTGGCATACGCCTGTTCGTATTGCTCGATCATCCGTTGCCGCGAAAACACGCGGAACGCGCCGCTGCGGGCGGCCTCGCCGAGCTTCCGGGACTCATCCGTTCGCTCCAGCGCGCGCAGGCAGCGGCGGCAGGCGTCCCTGGGGTTAGCAGGCCGGCACAGCCACGCGTTATGACCGTGAGCCAGCATCTCGGTCACGGCCGGAACCGCCGACGCGACAATGCGCACGCCGGCGGCCATGGCCCACGGCAGGGCCCAGACCGGGGCATCGCCGGGCGGCGTGAAAAGGGCGAGGTTGCAGGCCGCCAGCAGCAGCGGGAGACCGCACGCGGGATCCACCAGCGAGACGACGGCATCGTGCCGTGTCGCGCGGGCCAGGGCGGCCAATCGCCGAGATTCCGGGCCGCCCTGCGGCACGAGCACACGGACGTCGCGGCGGATTTTCTCCAAAAGCAGCGCGGCCCACAGCGCGCCAAAAGAGCCGGCGGCAGGAGTGATCGGCGGGAGGATGAGAATCGTCGTCATGTCATGGGTGATGCCGAGCCTCGCGCGGGCGTCCGAGTGTCGGGCCTCGTTGACGGCGGAATAGTCGACCAATCCGCGAATCAGGGGGATGTCGTCCACACGGACGCCCTGCGCGCCGAGGGCGCGCTGCGCCGCCGCCGTGGGAACGCGCAAACCAACGCAGACGTTACTCGGCAAAGCGCGGCGCCAGCGGGCGACGCGATCGAGGCGATCGTCGAGATCGACATCAATGAGCATGGGCGTCGTCGGGCGGACGGCGGGCGCGGCCCACGCGAGAGCGCGCGGCGACCAGATGTGAAGGACGCAGGACTGTGCTTCGTGCCGGGCAACCGCGGCGTCGATCGCGCCCTGGACGCGGCGGGCGGCGATCCAGCGTGGTGCGATGCGCGAGGTGATTCTGTGAGTCGCGCTGACGGGCGAAACGCCCATCCCAAGCCACGAAGCTTCGCCCCCGAGGATCAGGGTCTCGCGCACAACTCGCCCGTGCTGCCGGAGAGCCGCGAGCGACAGACTCCGGCCGACCGCCAGATCGTCGGAAACCAGATCGACGACGATGACTTTGGGCTTCACGTGGCCGGGCTCGGAGCAAAGTCGGCGAAGAGGGCTTCGGCGAAGGCCTCGGGGTCGAAGGACTCGATGTCGTCGAGCGTCTCACCCAGGCCGACGAACTTGACCGGGATGCTGAGCTGGTCGCGGATGCCGACGACGATGCCGCCTTTGGCGGAGCCGTCGAGCTTGGCCAGGATCAGCCCGGTGACGTTGGTCACTTCAGAGAATGTCCTGGCCTGGTTGATCGCGTTCTGGCCAATGGTGGCGTCGAGTACGAGCAGCGTCTCGTGCGGCGCGTCGGGCAGACGTTTCTGCACGACCTTGTAGATCTTTCCCAGCTCGCGCATCAGGTGGTCCTGGGTGTGCAGGCGGCCCGCGGTGTCGAGCAGCAAGACATCCACTTTGCGGGCGATGGCGGCGTCGAGCGCGTCGAACGCGACGGCGGCCGGATCGCTGCCCGATTGGTGCTTGACGATCGGCACGCCGACCCGCTGAGCCCAGATCACCAGTTGATCGATGGCGGCGGCGCGAAACGTGTCGCAGGCGCCCAGCAGCACCGACTTGCCCTGTTTGCGCAGGTAGTTGGCCAGCTTGGCGACGCTGGTGGTCTTTCCCGAGCCGTTGATGCCGACCACGAAGATCACCGTCGGGGGCGCTGCGGCCAGGCGCAGCGCGCGGTCGGCGCCGGTCCAGGTACCGGCGATGCGGCTCTTCAGGAACGGGATGATCTCCTGCGCCTCGCTGACCTCGCGGGCTTTCCAGGCGCTGCGGACTTCGTCGATCAGGGCGGCGACGGCATGCGGCCCCATGTCGCCGACGAGCATGGCGTCTTCGAGCTCATTGAGCAGCGAGTCGTCGATCTTCCGGCCGAAAGGCAGGATGGCCCGCAGCCCGGACACGATCTTGTCGCGCGTCTTGGCGAGGCCCTTCTTGAAGAGGTCAAACAGGCCCATAGGCGCGACGGCTCCTCGCAGGTTGTCTCGAAACGGAGGTCCGGCGCGCGATGATAGCTGAAAATTGCCACCCTGTGCGCATTCGGGTGGGACGGGCGTCTCGCCCGCCCACGCGGTCCCAGGAACGGGCAAGATGCCCATCCCACCCACAGAAAGTCCGGACGCGCATCGCTCCGGGGCAGCGGGTACACTCGCGGGCGACGATGAACGCGCTCGCTCGGCAATTCTCGACGCTGCGCGCCGCCGGCCGACGCGGGCTCTTGCCCTACATCACCGCGGGCTATCCCGATGTGGACACGACGATCGAGATCCTGCGGCGGCTCGATCCACAACGCTGCGCCTGCGTCGAGCTTGGAATACCGTTCTCGGATCCGATCGCCGACGGACCGGTGATACAGACCTCGTTCTCTCGCGCCCTTCAGGCCGGGTTTCGCCTTGACGCGCTTCTCGGCGCCCTGAGCGCCGCTCGTGGCGAGATCGCCGTGCCCCTGGTCGCGATGGTCAGTTACTCGATCATTTATCGCCGGGGCGTAAGAGAGTTCGTGGCGGCTGCTCGCGACGCCGGAGTCTCGGGCGTCCTGGCGCCGGATGTCGCCATTGAAGAGGCTGAATCGCTGGCTGCGGTTTGTCGCGATGCGGACATGGGGTTGATCCTGATCGCCGCGCCTACCAGCACGGACGAGCGCCTGCGCCGAATCGCGGCGATCTCCGACCCGTTCATCTACTACCAATCCGTCGCGGGCGTCACCGGCGAGCGCCAGGCGCTGCCGCCGCAACTGGCGCAGCGGGTGAGCCGCCTCCGCGCGCTTTCGGGCAAGCCGGTGTGCGTGGGCTTCGGCGTCTCCGGCCCGGAGCAGGTTCGGGCGGTGTGCGCTTTCGCGGACGGGGCCATCGTCGGCAGCGCCATCGTGCGGAAGATGAACGAGGCCGTCACCGCCGGCCAGCGCGCGGACGCACTGGCTGAGACGATCGTCGCGTTCGTGCACGAGCTGGCGTCAGCCGTCTGATTTCAATTCTTGCAGAAGGGCCGCGATCCTCCCACGCGCCGGCTGCAAACTCCGGCTCGGCTGATTCCAAAGGTCACCGCACTGCGTCGCTCAGTCCCGTCGCAGCCGGCCCCGGAAGGGCGCGCTCCGGCGCATAGTCCAGGCCCCTCTGCGGCGGCTGGCCGTAGAACTCAGGATGCTGGTACTTACCGCGCTCGAGCCCGGTTTTTTCTCGTTCGACTGGCGCCCCGTGCAGGCGATTCCGAAGATCGTTGCGCAGCGCCTCCACGCGCCACGAGACCTTGCCCCCGGCCGTGCCGCCCGCGACGCGGAACGCGCAGAGCGGCGGCGCGATGCCCGGTCCGGCCTGCTCGCCAGCCGCAAGCGCGTCTCCACTGATCTCTTCGGCCACGTGCAGCATGGGCATCGGTGTGCCGACTGCCGTCAGTTGGTAGCTAGGGTCCTTGTTGATGCTCGCGAAGTAGTTGGGCAGCTCGACCACAGCCTCCCCGCGCTCGTTCAGCATCACGGTACCGCGATAGAAGTTGATGACCTCGGGCGATTCGGTCGAATAGTGCAGGAGGTACTTGTTCTCCGGGTCGAGCGGGTGGTCGATGCGAAAAGCCTTGTTGCCGCTGCCGCCCGTGTCGCCGTTGGCGTAGACGGCGTACCCGGCGGCTGCGGTGCTCGCCTGGCCGTAGACGCCGAAGATGGTGCCGCTGCTGGCGCTGGCCCAGCCGTAGACGCCGCGCCCGGACGTGCTGTCGCTCTGCCCGTACACGCCGGAGGTGGCCCCACTCGACACGCTGGCCAGACCATATACGCCGCGGCCGGTGGTGCTGTCGCTCTGGCCGAACAGGCCGTAGGTCGTCCCGCTCGTCGCGGTCGCATAGCCGAAAGCGCCGACCCCGCCCGTGCTCTGGTTCTGGAAGTAGCCCCCATGGGTGGAGCCGCTGGTCGCGCTCGCGTAGCCGAACACGCCGCGCCCGCCGGTGCTGGCGCTGCGCCCGTACACGCCTTGCGTCGTCCCGCTGGTCGCCGTTTCGTCGCCGAACACGCCAAACCCGCTGGTGCTGTCGCTCTGACCCCACAGGCCAAACGTGTCGCCGCTGCTCGCACTGGCCAGGCCGAAGACGCCGTAGCCGCTGGTGCTGCTGTTCTCGAAACGCCCGCCGTACGTGACGCCGCTGGTCGCTTGTGCCTGTCCGAAGACGCCCCGACCACTCGTGCTAAAGCACCGCCCCCAGACGCCGGTCGTCGTGCCGCTCGACCATGTGGCGTATCCGTAGACGCCGCGCCCGTCGGGGCTGACGGATGTGCCCTCGACTCCAATCGTCGTTCCCGAATTGGAGGCGGCGAAGCCTAGCACGCCGGCGCCGCCGGTGCTGTCCGTGCGGCCAAAGACCCCGTATGTGTTTCCGCTTCCCGCGGTCGATCGCCCGTACACGCCGTAGGAGTTGTTGGTCGCCGCGGCATTCTCACCGCTGATGATGTGCGAGAGCGGGTTTGATCCGCTCAGCGTGAGCGGGTTGGGGACCGCCTGGAGAAACGCCGTCGAGTCCAGCCCATCGAGCTTGTCGGCATTCAAAGCCAGCAGAGCGTTGGGCGCGGCGGTCAGCGGCTGGCGCTGCGACAAGGGCGTGTAGCTGCCGCCGGCGCAGTTGCCGATCGTGTTGTCGTTCCGGACGCCGATTTCCAGCCAGCGCTCGTTGCCGTCGAAGACGGCGCCGAAATCCAGCGGGACGGTGAACAACCCGTCGGCAACGTTGACGTTATCGACGCAGAGCGGTCCGGCGATGATGGCACCGCCCGCCGGGACGTCGTAGAGCGTGAATTGCAGATCGTGCGGCCCGTTGGCCGGACTGCCGCCGTCCTTGAGCCGTCCCTGGTAGGTCCAACCTGTTCCAAGCGGCGTCTGGGCGACGGCGCAGGCGGCCAGAATTGCGGAAAGGACAACCAGTCGGATCGTGTACACGGTAGACCTCCTTCAACGAAAGCGCTTCACGGATGTGCGGCGCGAATCTTCAACCATGTGCCGCGGCAGCCTCAACGCTGCGGATGCCCGTCAGGCGCACTTTCGCGACGGCTCTCGACGGCCCGCCCGGACGTGAACACAAGAGTTATGTATCAGTATATCACAAAGTACCGGAACCGTCGAGATTAGTTGCAGTTCTCAAAGACGCCCGTTTCCAGTCCGTCATGTTGGTCGCGCGTCGCCGCGGCAGACAACGGTCTGGCCTTTCCTCGCGGGCGCCAGCGACGAGCGGAACAGCCTTCACAGGCCAGGGTGGGCTGCCCCTCCAGCTCGGTCGTCCGACGGAATCTCGCGAAAATCCTGTCAGGTCACAGTCCCTCCCACGCTACGCATCATGACGCCACGCCGCCGCGACTGACGCGGCGCGCCCCCGTGGCGTGAGCCCTCGTCGTTTTTCGTTTATCGGCCGCTGCGTCGCCGGCGCGACGCGCCGCCGGGCGCCTTTGGTCCGCTAGGAGTTCGTCATGCGCGTGGTTTGTTCGTCTGTCGCGTTGTACAGCTCGCGCGCGAGTTTCGCGCGGCTGCCCGTTGCACTGCTCTCTTTCGCCCTGCTTCACGCTGCGGGAAGGCAGGCGGCGGCCCAGTGCTTCGACGACGGCTGCAGCGGCACATGGGGCGGGGGGCGCGTGACTTACATCCTGTCCGGCGGGTCGAACCCGGGGGACTCCCTCAGCTCGGACGACCAGCTCAACGTCTGCGTCAATGACCAGCGCGTCTACTGCGACGCCGACGTCTTCGCCGGCTCGAACGGGACCATTTCGTTCACCGCCAATCCCGGCGACACGATCAAGGTCACCACGTTCGACTACTTCGGCTCCTGCCGCAGCCGCAGGGACATTGGAGGCAATTGCGAATTCCTGGGGGACCGGCCTCTGGCCGGTCTCGGCGCGCGTGCGAATATCAGGAATACAGGGTGGCCACGAGCAAAGACCGGACAGAGTCCGGTCCCCCAGTGGAAATGGAATAGCGTCTACACATGCTCCGGCGGTTGGATTGGCGCGATTTTCCCCTCCGCCAGCAGCCGCTGGTACTGCCGCCAGCTCATCGGCGGCCGGCCGGTGTCCATGCGCTTCATTGAAATGCACCCCTCGACCGGGCAGATCAATGAGCACATGTTGCAGCCGACGCACGTGTCCTGCTTGATCGCGTATACGTTCACATACCCCTCGCCCGCGCCGTGCGTGTAATGGTGCGTGCCGCTGGTGAACACCCGGCGGGCGGCGTCGGGGCCCATCTGCCGGACGAACTCGGCTTCCGGCACCGGCGTGCGCGAGATGGACTGGTGACACCCGTCCTCGCAGGCGATGTAGCACAGTCCGCAGTTGATGCACTTCAGCGGGTCGATCTCGGCGACAACCTTGTAGTTCAGATCGAGGTCGCCCCAGTCGCGGATTCGCTCGACCGATTTGCCTTGAAAATCGCCGATGCGCGTGAAGCCCTTGCTTCGCATCCAGCCGGTCAGTCCGTCCGAAAGCTGCTGCACGATGCGGAAGCCGTAGTGCATCACCGCGGTGCACACCTGCACGCTGCCGGCGCCGAGGAGCAGAAACTCGGCCGCGTCCTGCCAGGCCTGAATCCCGCCGATGCCGCTGATGGGCAGGCCGATGTCCGGATCGGTCGCGATCTGCGACACCATGTTGAGCGCGATCGGCTTCACCGCCGGGCCGCAATAGCCGCCGTGCGAGCCGTAGCCGCCCACCTGCGGCTTTGGCGAAAACGTGTCGAGATCGACGCCCATGATCGAATTGATGGTGTTGATGAGCGAGACGGCGTCCGCCCCGCCGCGCTTCGCGGCCCGGCCGGCGGCGCGTACGTCGCTGATGTTGGGCGTGAGCTTGACCATGACCGGCGTGCGGGCGACCTCCTTCACCCATTCGACGATCATGCAGGTGTACTCGGGCACCTGCCCCACCGCCGCCCCCATGCCGCGCTCGCTCATGCCGTGCGGGCAGCCGAAATTCAACTCGATCCCGTCGGCGCCGGTGTCCTCGGCGCGCATGACGATGTCGTGCCACGCTTCGCGCTTGGACTCGACCATCAGCGAGACGAACAGCGCACGATCCGGAAACTCGCGCTTGATGTCGCGGATTTCGCGAAGGTTCACTTCCATCGGCCGGTCGCTGATCAGCTCGATGTTGTTCAGCCCCATCACCTTGCGGCCGTCGTAATCCACCGCGCCGTAGCGCGAGGCCGTGTTCACGATCGGCGGGTCGTGCCCGAATGTCTTCCACACTGCGCCGCCCCAGCCGGCCTCGAAAGCGCGGCGAAGCTGGTAGGCGCTGTTGGTGGGCGGAGCGCTCGCCAGCCAGAAGGGGTTCGGGGCGCGCACGCCGCAGAAGTTGATCGTGAGGTCGATGGCTGATGGCATCGGGTGCATAGTACCCTGCGGCCGGTACCGCCAGAACCGCCCCGCCGTCGCGCAAAAAACTACACCCTGCCGCAGAGGCATCCGATAATCAGAGGGACGACCGGTCACGGGAGCCAGCACGAACGAGCGGCGAAGACCGTTTCCGCCGAACATTATCCGCGGCGAAACTGAGCGAAACCGCCGCGGCTCGTTGACTCGCCCGTCGCCGACATGGTAAACGTATATGCTTGCAGTGATTACGGACGCGGTATCTCCAGGCGGATGAGCGTGAAACAGATCGGGGACCAGACTTCCGAGCGATCGGGGCAGCGGCCTCCCGCTCGATTCATGCCCGTTTCGCTGCGGCGATTGGCCGCCCTCGCTGCGCTGCTGCCGCTGCTGCTCACCCCCGGTTGCATCCTCGGCCGCGAGCAGGCCCGCGTGCACCTGAATTCCGGCGACAGCGCGCTGGCCGACAACCGGCTGGACGCCGCGCTGGCTGAATTCCGCGAGGCCATCCGGCTCGACCCCGGTTTCGCCGAAGCGCACACCAAGCTGGGCGAGGCGTACATTGAGAACGGCGACCTGGATAAGGCTGAGCAGGCGCTACAGACGGCGGTGAAGCTCGACCCCGGGAATTTCCGCTCGGTCTTCAAGCTCGGCGAAGTCTATCGCATGCTGGACAAGCTGACGCAGGCGATTCGCGCCTACGTCATCGCCTGCGAGCTGAACCCGCGCGATTTCGAGGCCCGTTTCCGGCTCGGCGGCTGCTACCAGCAGAGCGGCGATCTGGAGCAGGCCACCGAGACCTACAAGCAGGCGCTGCAGCTTGACCCGAAGAACACGTATGCGTGGAGCAACCTCGGCGCCGTCTACGACCTGCGCGGAAACACGTACGACGCCATCAAGGCCTACAAGCAGGCGCTGGAGTGCACGCGCACGCCTCAGCCCATCGTGCTGGTGAACCTCGCCACGGTCTACATCAACCAGGAGCGCTACGCCAGCGCAAGGAAGACGCTGCAGATCGCGATTCAGACCGATCCGAACCTGTCGATGGCTCACGAGCGGATGGGCTTCTGCTACTGGTGCGAAAAGAAGCTGGATGACGCCGCCCAGAGCTACCTGCGGGCCGTCATGCTCGACAACCGCAACGCCGACGCCTTCAGCGGGTACGGCATGGTGCGCATGACGCAGTTCCTTCAGGAGCCCGACAAGGCCGGTTTCCGTGACGAGGCGATCGAAGCCTGGCACAAGAGCCTCGAGCTCGATCCGAATCAGCCCAAGCTCAAGACGCTCATCGAAAAATACCGGCCGAAGACGGAGCGGCCCAGGCTTGAGGTCGACGACTAGCGCTGCGCCCGGCTCGCGGTTTTCTCGTATTATTCCTCTTGCATGCTGATCGAAGTCCACACCGGCTTTCGTCCCGGACGCCCCGCGCTGCTCGTCGTCGTGGCGGGCGTGTGCCTGTCGGCGGCGCTCGGCCTGGCGTGGCTTCAGGTGCAGCAGTCGCGGGCGCTCGCCCCGGAAACCGAAATCCCCGGCACGCCGCTCCGGGTCCGCGCTCCGCGCAACTGGATTCGCGACCCGCGCGATCCGGCGTCGTTCATCCTGACCGCGCGCGACGAGTTTTGGGGCCGCCCGAAGATCGAGCGACGCGTCTCGTTCAACTACCGCCGCCTGCCCGAATTCCGCTCCCCGATGGACATCCTCCGTCGCGGCGACCTGATCGATCCGCGCGGCATGCCGGAGGTCACGCCGGCGAAGATCGGCAAGTACGACGCCGTTCAGGTGCGCCAGGTTGAGACGTTTGGTTATGGCCGCGAGCGGATCAGTCGCGAGAAGGTGTTTCGTCTGACCTGCCTGCCGCGCGGGCACCTGATTTACGTTGAGTACGTGCCGCTGACCGACCTGACGCTGGGCGACCTGGCGCTGCTCGACGACATGTGCGCCGCCGTCCGCGTCGATGATCCGGCCATGTCGCTCACCCCCGCGCAAGCCGCCGAGCGGGCCGGCATCCGCCTGTCCTTCGACCCCGCCTGGCAGCTCGCCGCCGCCGATTTTGACGAGGTGGCGGGCTTCTATCTGTGCGGCGCGGAGGGCGGCCTGCCGACATGGTCGCTCGGAGTTTTCCGCACGTGGCTGGCCGGCGCCCGCACGCCCGATGATCTGCTGGCCGATGTTGCGTCGGATCGCTGGTTGCTCGGCGATGAGAAGCGAAACATCCGGGAGCGCAGCCGGGCCGACGGCGCCCGCATCGTCTCGCTTCGCCGCCCGCCCGAGGCCGGCGCGGATGAATCGCTGTCGTCGGTGTGGCTGCTCGGTTGCGGCGCGGAGCTGGCGCTGATCGTCTACGTCTTTTCCGACGCCGCCTCGCTCGAACGGGCGGACGCCGCCGCGGCGAAAATCCTGGAGCAGGTCGAGCTGCGTCCGATTGACGCGCTGCCGCCGCTGCAAGCGGCGGATGAGGTCGGCCGCGAGTTGGTCCGCCGTTTATCGCAGAAAGGCGCGCTGCCGCGTTGGGGCGCTCGCCGCACGCAGGTTTCCTACCGCGGTCAGACGCTTCAGGGGGCTGAGTCGCGCATTCTTCGGCGAACGCCACTCGGGCGCAACGCGGAACGCGGCTACGAAGGTGCGGCCATGGCGCGCTCGCGCGATCGCGAGGAGGCCCAGCGATGGAGCGTCGATGGCCGGGCCGAGTGTTACGAATTCGAAGCGACGTACTATTACGGCTCATCGCCCGTGCATGTGCGCGAGCGCAAGGTGGAAGCGGACGGCCCGGTGACGCGGCTGATCCGCATCGAAGACGGCGAAAGCCCCGACCGACAGTTCCGATTCACGCCGGGGCCGTCGTTCGTATCGCCCGCGGTGGAGACGGTGATCGAGGGCTGGGTCGCGCGGGCCGAGCACGGCGCCTGTCTGATCGAGGTATCGCTGCTGGTCGGAACCGGCACGGCGCAACGCATGCTCCGGCCGCTTCCGCCTGATCCGCAGACACACCAGCCGCGCGTGCTCGTCCAGACCGACTACTGGCCGCTGGGCGGCGTGCTGGCGTTCGACGAGGACGACGGCGAGACGGCGTACGAGGTGTATCCGACGTCGCGCTATGAGCGGGTGGAGTCGTAAGCGGCGGGACGCGGGGGCGCAGGCGGGCGGCGTTTCTTTCCGAACCCGCCGCGCCAAGCGGCGGGGTGACGTCCGCGCGTGTTCGCGGCGGCGCATCGTAGATTGACGCCGATCGCCGTGCGCACCTCAACCCGCCGCTTGGCGCGGCGGGTTCGGAAATAAAACCGCCCGCCCGGAAAAACGGGCACGCCCCACCCAGCCTTCGCCGTTGTGCGGTCTGCGAACTGCGGCAATAATCCGCTGGAACATCGCGGGGACCATGGTGGCCCGCGACCAATCTTACACGGATGGAGATCCACATGACGCGCATCACCGCACTGACACTGGCCGCCGTTCTGCTCGCCTGCGTGCCGCTGGCCGCCGCCGGCGAGCACATGACCCCGGCGGACGCGAAGGCCACGATCAAGATGCTCGACGACGCCAAGATGACGCTGGCCAAGTCGATCGAGACCGCAGAAACCTGCTGCAAGGGCAAGGCGGGATTCGCCGGTGGCCACAAGCATGAGGGCAAAGTCGACGTCATGGTCGTGTCGATGGTCGGCGAGAAGTGGGTCGAGTGCCATATCGACGCCGCCGGCAAGTGCTCCAAAACCAGCGACTGGAAACCCGCCGCGGACGACAAGGACCACAAGCCGGCGGACATGGCGAAAGCCGTTGCGGCCATGGGCGAGGCGAAGATCACCTGGGCCAAGGCGATCGAAGCCGCCGAAGGCCACAGCAAGGGCCGCGCGTTCGGCGCGCACGTCGAGATGGAGAAGGACGCCCTCGACGTCGAGGTCTACTGCCTGGTCGGCGAGAAGATGATGAAGTGCGAGATGGACAAGACCGGCAAGGTCACCAAGATGGAAGAGATGAAGGGCGACGCGCACGCCGGCCACGATCACGGCGACAAGAAGGAAGACAAGAAAGAGAAGAAGGACGGCGGACACTAAAAGCTCTCCGAGAGCGCTTTCCGAGCCGCGACCGTGAGGGAGCGGTGGCTTGAGAACTGCTTGCTTACGCGCGCGGCTCGGATCGTTATCCCGCACCGCGTCCCCGAACGCCCGCTTGCCGATTTTGCGACAGGCGCGCGAAAGCGCGGCTATACTTCAGATAGAGAGACTTGGTTCGGGCCGTGGAGGTGCGGCCATGGGAACTCGTTGGCTCGTCAAGTTGGCATCGCGGTTGAGCGGGGGACTGCAGCGCTCCCTGCGGACGCTGGGTTACATCCTCTTCGCCGATCCCTACGCACTCGTTATCGCCCCCATCCTGCTCGGACTCACCGTGCACGCGATCGTTTGGCTCGCGGGCGGGCAGCCGCAACTGCTCTTCCGCGGCTGGCCCGACAAGCTGGCGTGCCTGGGCAGCATCACGGCGCTGGCGATGTTTGCGCTGATGGCGACCGCGCGGGTCGTGCTGCTGGTCCGCGAAGGGTGGAGGCCGCTGCGAAACGGCTCGGCGTAAACAACGGTGCAGAATCCCGCGCCATCGTCGGAACGCGAAGCGCAGGCGAGCGCACGTCGCGGCGGGCGCTCGCTGGCGCGTCGCGTTCTGATGCATGGTGACTTATCGCCGACGATCTAGCGCGCCGCGACCCGGTCCAGAAAGCGGACCAGCGCGTCGAAATACTCCTCGGTCGCAAAATACGGGCCGCGCGCGTGGGCCAGGTCAGGAAACTCGTAGACCTCCACGGCGGCGGGCGACTCGGCCAGCAGGTCTCCGGCCACGGCGCCGGTGAGGAACTCATCCTGCCCGTACAGAAACACCAGGATCGGGCGCGACGCAGCCCGCAACGTCTGTTCCAGGAGCAGCCGCGGATCGAACTGCTCAAGCAACCGATCGATCGGCGCCGTCAGAAGCAGAATGAACCGCTGCAGCTCGATTTCGAGTGAAATCGGTCCGTCCAGAACGATCCCCAGCACCTGATTTCCCCGCGATGCATCCAGCGCCACGGTCGGAATCGTGCCGATCGAAACGCCCATCAGCGCGATGCGCTCGCGTCCGCTGCGCTGCAGCGCCCAGTCCAACGCGGCCGTCGCGTCGGGCAGCAGCCCGGTGAGCGACGCCTCGCCCGTGCTGCCGCCGAAGCCGCGATAGTCGTACATCGCGACGCTCCAGCCGCGCTCCGTTAACTCGCGCGTGATCAGCAGGTAACAGGCCATCTCGCCCACGGCCCCGTAGGAGAGCAGCACGACGCCGCGCTCCTCGACCTGCGCCGGGACGAGCCAGGCGCGAAGCGTCTGGCCGTCGGACGTGGTGATGAACTCCTCAACAAAGCTGAGGTTGATTCCGGCCGGATCGGCGACGGTCGTGACATCCGGCAGGCCGAAGTCGAGCTTCAGCTCTTCGCAGGTGGCGGTCGGATCCAGCGCGACGCTCGATGCCGCCGCGAGGAACTTGTCTTCGGGCACGAGCGGCAGACAGCCGGCGTGGAGCAAGCCGGCGACGCAGACGCCGGCGGCGATCAGCTTGCGGACGAACGCTGGCAGCATCGAACAGCCTCGTATGCCGGCGGATTATATCGGCGGCCCGCAAACCGATCCGCAGTTCAGCCGCCGCGCAATTGTCGCAGCAAGTCGCGCAGCTCCCCGGCGTTCCCGCGCCCTTCGCTCAGCAGCTTCTCAAGCAGTTCCGCCGCCTCGGCCTGTTTCCCGAGATTGACCATGCAGGCCACCACGTTTCGGGCCGCGCTCTGAAACTCCGGGCGCACATCCAGCACGCGGCGGTAGTGCCGCAGCGCCGTCGCCCAGTCCTGCCGCGCCGCCGCCAGCGTTCCGAGGTTGAACGCCGCCTCGGCGAATGCGGGGTCCATTCGCAGCGCCTGCTCGTACGTCTGCTCCGCCTGCCGCACGTCGCCGATCGCCGAGAGCGACACGCCCAGCGCCAGCAGCCGATGCGTCGTCGGGCCGTGGCGTTCGAGCAGCCGGCGAAACGTCCGCACGGCGGCGTCGTGATTGCCCTGCGCCTCGTACGTCGCCGCCTGCGAAAACAACGGCGCCGGATCGCGCGGGTCCAGCTCGGCCGCGCGGGCGTAATCGGCCGCGGCGCGCTCGAGCTGGCCGAGCTTTCGAAGCGCGTCGGCGCGACTCTGCCACACTTCGGCGCTCCTTGGAAATCGCGCCGCCGCCGTATCCAGGGGCGACAGCGCCAGCGCCGGCGCGCCGAGCGCCACCAGTCCGCGCCCCAGGCCGACGTGCCGCCAGGGCCGCTCCACGGAGCCGAACCATCGCCGCCAGCCGGTCGGCCGCTCATCTTCCATGGCCGCAGGCTGCCAGCCGGCGGCAAAGTCAATGCGAGAGCGGCGAATCAACTCCGCGTGCGGCGGGATATCACGCACGAAAATCGCGTCGCGCGGGTCAAGATAGACAAGCGCCCAATCCTTCGCGGCGGCCACATCCGGAATGAACGGCTCAAAGTACTCGCGCTCCACCACGATCGTGTTCACGCCGTGCGCCTCGACGTAGCGCCGCCACTGACCTTGAGTGATGCTCATGAAGTCCGTGAACGGCGTTTCGCCGTAGACCTCGAGCCGGCCGTCGATGCAGACCGGGTACAGATCGTGCGCCGCCCACGTGAAGTAGGCGCCGTCATTCATGCTGTGCAGCAGATTCCCCTGCGGCCGTTCCCGCCGCAGAAAGTCCACGGCGCCGTCCGGGACGCTCTCGGCCGTGGCGCCCAGTCCGAATCGCCGCGGCCAGTGGTAATGCAGCGCGTATCGGTCGCTGGCCATGTACCACGCGCCAAGAAGCGCGGGCAGCGCGACGGCGGCGGAGGCGACGATGCGCCGCCAATACATGGGCGTCATCGCTCCCCCCTTCGACGCCGCGTCGCGGGAAGTGCGGGCCGCGGGCCCGCCGGTGCGCGGCTCGCGCCCCTCGGTGCGGAGTCTTGCCGGGCGCGTGCGGGCGGGACGCCCGCACTCCCCGGGGCCGCGAATCTCCGCGAGATTCGCCAGCGCCGTCCACGTCAGCGCCAGCGCGAAGAGCGTCTGATTGCGCCCGGCCTCGATCGCCAGGTACAAGAACGCCACCAACACCGCGGCCCGAAAGAGGCTAAAGCGGCGACGGTTCATCACGAACAGCAATGCCGCCACGCCCATGAACACCGCGGCCGCCCACGTATCCAGCGTCCAGCGCACGTCGGGCGAGAAGGGGCCGAGGAACTCAACGATCGAACCCGAAAAAACGTGCCCCTCGCGAATCTCGCTGAGGAGCAGCAGCGGAAACATCGCGCCGCGATGGCCATACGGATTCAGCCAGCACGCGGCCGAGACCAGCAGCGCCGCCAGCGCAAGCTCGGCGACCGCGCGGGCCGTCGGATCGTGTGTCGTCTCCGACCTCCCGCGCCGAGTGGCCCGTAACAGCCAGATCAACCCCGCGCACCCCGCCGCCAGCCAAGTCAGCACCGGGCCGATCATGAACATCGTATGCGTGTTTGCCCAGCACGTCTGAAAGAGCGGCAGCAGCCACAGCAGGCGTGATCGACGTCCGTCCGCCGCACAGCGCAGGAACGTGCCATCCAGCACGACCAGAAAAATCGCGGTGAAAAGGTACGACGCAGCTTCCGGGCGCGCCACCAGCCGCGGCAGGGCGGCGAACACGCCCAGCCCGATGACGGCGCAGCCGACCGTCGTCAGGGCGACGCGGCGAAACGGCAGGACCAGAACCGCGAAAGCCGCCGCCAGCACCGCCGCGTGACCCAGGATGAGCAGCGCTAGTCCGCCGCCGCGCCAGGCGAGATAGCAGAGAACGCAGTAGACCCAGCGAACTTCGATCCACTCGTTGCCGCGCGCGGTGTAGGAGAGGAAATCGCCGGCCGGCCAGCGCAGGTTCTCAACAATCCACGCGCCGGTACGAAGCTGCCACCAGATGTCGTGCGCCCAGATTTTCTGGATCACACCGGCGGAAAAAAAGAGGACGACGCCGGCGAGCGCCGCCCAGTCAGGCCGCAGAATCGGCACGTTTGGCGCGGGTGGCTCGCTTGCGCCGTCGCACCTGGATCGCGCCATACGTCAGGAAACCTCATCGCGACGGGTGCTCGTACTCGTCAGGAGTCCCGACACGGCGGCTCGTGGATGATCGACTGCAGGATTCTGGACGCGGATGGCGGGCGGATCAAGAAGTTGCGCCCGGATGAGATTGATCAAACGCGTTTCGTGCGCGCCGACGTCGGCCCGCCGCTTGGCGCGGCGGGTTCGGACCTGTCGCACGGACCACAGCCTGAAATCGCATGCCCGCCTGTGTAACACGTCGGCCGGCATCAGCCGGCGCCCGTCCGTCCGACCCGGTTCCCGATCGCGCGCTCGTCGCTTAGATTACCAACTCGTTCGCGCCTGCCCGGCCGCGGCCACGCCGCGCCCGCCCCGCAGGACGCGGCACTCAGCAGGAGAACAGGCGATGGCCGTTCCGAATGATCGTAGGTACTCCAAGTCGCACGAGTGGTTCAAGGCCGACGGAAACCTGGTCACGATCGGCATTACGCGATTCGCGGCGGACGAGCTTACCGACGTGACCTACGTCGAGTTGCCCGCGGTGGGAAAGAGCGTCAAGGCCGGCGAGGCGTTCGGCGAGATCGAATCCGTCAAAGCCACCAGCGATCTCTATTCGTTCGTCAGCGGCGCGGTGAAGGAGATCAATCCGCGGCTGGTGGACGAGCCGGAGCTGGTGAACAACGACTCGTTCGGCCACGGCTGGATGCTGAAGGTGGAGTGCGCCGACCTGTCATCGCTGGCGGGCCTGATGGATGGGCCGGCGTATGACAAGATGACGTCCGGCTGAGCCTGATCCTGGGAGGGCGCGATCAGAGCGCTGAGCGCGTCTCCCGTCCTCCGTTCTTATTTCTGAAAATGGGATTGACGGAAGGTTGAGTGTCTGTTATATAACATATTGGTTATTTAACTGGTTGGTTAATCATGACCGCGTCGCAACGCCTCGATGCTGCCTTCGCCGCGCTGGCCGATCCGACCCGGCGGGCGATTCTCAAACGCCTCGCCGGTGGCGAGGCGTCCGTCATGGAACTGGCCCGGCCGTTTTCCATGAGCCAGCCGGCGGTCTCGCGCCACCTGCGCGTGCTGGAGCGCGCCGGGCTGATCTCGCGCCGCCGCCATCGGCAGCGCCGCCCGTGCCGCATCGAGGGCGGGCGCCTGGCGGAGGTCAACGCCTGGATCGAGCGTTTCCGCACGATCTGGGAGGGCCACTTCCAGCGCCTGGACGCCCTGCTGGAAGAGCTAAAACCCGCGGCCCCGCGGCCGCCGTCGAATTCCGGTTGATCCGCAGATCGCCGCGCCGCTCCTCGTCGGAGCGCGTCGCGTTCCGGCCGCGCTTGTCAGGGAGAACGCCAATGCAAAAGACCCACCGCGCCTTGAAAGTCACCACGCCCAACGACCGCGAAATCGTCATGACGCGTGAGATGGACGCGCCGCGCCAGCTCGTGTTCGACGCGATGAGCAAGCCGCAACTGATCCGCCGCTGGCTCTGGTGTCCGGAGGGCTGGGAGATGACCGTGTGCGAGGAGGACCTGCGCGTCGGCGGCTCGTTCCGCTGGGAGTGGAACGGCCCCGACGGCAAGCTGGCCATGCGGATGACCGGCGTTTACAAGGAATTCGCGCCGCCAGCGCGGGTCGCGCGGACGGAGTCCTTCGAAATGGGCTGCGCCGTCATGGGCGATCAGCTCGTGATCATGGAGCTGACGGAGCGTGACGGAAAGACGCTGGTCACGATCACCCTCAAGTACAAGTCGAAGGCCGACCGCGACGGCGCCCTGGCCTCTGGAATGGAGCGCGGCATGAACGCCGGCTATGACAATCTCGACGACCTGCTCGCCTCCGGCGAGTTCCGCTAATGTAGTCCCTCACGCTGTTTGCGTCTTTTCGGGTGGGACGGGCGTCTCGCCCGTCGCGCGGGACGGGCGAGACGCCCATCCCATCCATGAGCACCGCTGGGGCGGCGTGTGCTACACTTGTCGCGGCCGGCGAAGTCGGCGGGCGCACGCGAAAGGGCCGGGCATGGACGCTGATTCGAAACCGGGCGGATTCAAAACCGCCCTGACCGCCACGCTGTCGGTGCGCCGCTGGCCGCAGGCGGTCGAGTTCTACACGGCCGCGCTGGGCGCGCGCGAGCTGTTTCGCGTGCCCGGCGGCGGCGTGGCGCGGCTGGCGGTCGACGGCGCCGAGTTCTGGGTGGCCGAGGAGTCGCGCGAGCACCTGAACTTCAGCCCCGAAACGCTGGGCGGTTGCTCGGCTCGCATGCTGCTGATCGTCGCCGATCCGGCCGCCGTTTGCGCGCGGGCGGTCGCGGCCGGCGCCACGCAGGTCTCCCCCGTGGCCGACGAGCACGGCTGGCGCGTCGGACGCATTCGCGATCCATTTGGACACCATTGGGAAATCGCCCGCGAGTTGACCTGACTGCGCAGTCCTCAGGAGCATGGCGATGCGATCGATACCCGGGAGCGGCGCCAAGCCGACCACCATCGACGAGTACCTGGCGGCCGTCGATGACGTTCAGCGTCCCGCGCTCGAGCGGCTGCGCAGCACCATCCGCGCGGCCGCGCCCGACGCCGAGGAGTGCATCAGCTATCAGCTCGCCGCGTTTCGGCACGCGGGGCGGATGCTCGTGGCTTTCGGTGCGACCGACCGGCACTGCGCGTTCTACGTGATGAGCGACAAGACGCTTCCCGCGTTCAAGAAACAGCTCGCCGGCTACGACACGAGCAAGGGGACCATCCGCTTTCAGCCCCAAAAGCCCCTGCCCGCGGCGCTGGTACGGAAGCTGGTCGGCGCGCGAATCGCGGAGAATGCCGCAACCGGTAAACGCACGCCAAAATCGCGCCGGCCGCAGGCACGAAAAGGCGCGGCAAGCAAACCCGCGGTACTCCCGTCGGCCGGCGCGCAGGAGGACCCTGCGGTCAGCGAATTGCTCGGCCGACTGGAACACGCACAGAAGGCTGAGCTGGAGGCGCTGCGCCGGCTCATCCTCGGCGTCAGCCCGGCGATCCGCGAAGGCGTCAAGTGGAATTCTCCCAGTTTTCAGACGACCGACTTCTTCGCGACGATCAACGTGCACCGCAAAGGCGGCGCCGGCGGCATCCGCCTGATTCTCCACACCGGCGCGAAGCGGAAAGACGCGGTGATGCGCGGAAGAGTCCCCGATCCGGCCGGGCTGCTCACCTGGCTGGCCGAGGACCGCTGCCTCGTTGCGATCGCGGACGCAGCCGACCTGGAGCGAAAGCGGACGGCGCTCGGCGATATCGTCCGCCGGTGGATCGCCCGTCTTTAACGTCAAGAGCCGCCGCGCGGCGCTGCGCACCCGTCGCGCATGGTTGGAGTTTTTTGGGGGCCATGGGCGCCATGCATGCCACCAATAAAAGACCTGTCCCGGCGCCGGCGGAGGAGGACGCATCCCGGTTCAGCTTGCGGTTGACGGCGTCTTTCCGAACCCGCCGCCCTGAGTTACTTCGCCCGCGAAATCAGCCGCTTCAGGTTCACGGCGTCCCAGTCGCGGCCGCGCGAATCCTGCTCCTTGGGCGTCTCCAGGATCATCGGCAGGCCGAAAAACCGCGGGTCGGAAAGGACGTTCGCGAATCCTGCATCGCCGATGCAGCCCTTGCCGATGTGCTCGTGGCGATCGACGCGCGAACCGAGCGCGCCGCGGCTGTCGTTGAGATGCCAGCAGCGGATTGACTCGAGCCCGACGGTTCGCTCAACCAGCGCAATCATCTGCGCGTAGGCGTTCGCGTCGCGAATGTCGTACCCGGCGGCGAAGACGTGGCAGGTGTCGATGCAGACGCCGACGCGGGCGGCGTTTCGCACGCCGGCGATCATCTCCGCCAGCTCCTCAAACGTGCGGCCGAGCGTGCTGCCCTGGCCGGCAGTCGTTTCGAGCAGCAGCCGCGAACGCGATGCGGGCG
Source organism: Phycisphaerae bacterium RAS1 (assembly GCA_007859745.1). Classification (NCBI taxonomy): domain Bacteria; kingdom Pseudomonadati; phylum Planctomycetota; class Phycisphaerae; species Phycisphaerae bacterium RAS1. Next base: position 401,240 of record SMLU01000001.1, read on the forward strand.
TGGCGTCGAAGATGCGGTTGATCGCCGCGCTGACGCGCCGAATCGCGTCCGGGATCGGCGCGCCGACCGCCGCTCCGGGGTGCACGACGAGGTAGGGGATGGCGAGCAGGTCGCAGCGCTGCAGCTCGTCCGCCAGCGCCCGGCGGCTTTTTTCGTAGAGGGCGTCGTCCGCCGAAGCGAGGTTGATCAGGTAGCTTGCGTGCGCGACGACCGGGCCGAAACCGTCGGCCGGCAGCGCGGCGTGCCAGGCGTCGATGGCGTCCTTCCTGAGCGGCGCCGCGGCCCATTGCCGCTGGTTCTTGACGAACACCTGAACGGTGTCGAATGTCAGGCGGCGGGCTTCGGCGATTGCCAGATGCAGGCCGCCGGCCACGGAAAGGTGCGAGCCGAAGCGGTGCCGTCGTGTCTTTTTGACGCTGGCCATCCGAGGCTATGTAATAGCGGGGTGGGCACGGGTCAAAGGGGCCGAGTGCTGCCGGAAACCGCTTATCCCGTCGTCGGCCGTCTTGCGCCGCTGATTCTCGCCTCGGCCAGTCCGCGGCGGCGTGAACTGCTGAGCGCGGCGGGAATCGTGTTTGAAGTCATCGTGTGCGAGCTGCGCGAACCAAGCGCCCGCCCCGCGCACGTGAGCGCCCGCGCCTGGGCGCTGGCGCTGGCCTATTTCAAGGCTCGCGCCGTGGCGGAGCGGCGCCCGGGCCGCTGGGTGCTGGCGGCCGACACGGTCGTTGATTGCGACGGCGAACTCATGGGCAAAGCGGCCGACGCGCGTGACGCGCGGCGGATGCTGCTGAAACAGGCGGGGCGGCGAAGCGAAGTCATCACCGGCGTCTGCCTCGTGCGCGAGGAGGGCGCCGCGCCGCGGCGCAGCTTCACGCTGGCCTCGACCGGCGTGTGGATGCGGCGCGATCCGGCGCGGATCGACGCCTACGTGGCGTCGGAGCAGTGGCGCGGCAAGGCGGGCGCTTATGGAATACAGGACGTGGGCGACCACCTCGTGGAGCGGATCGACGGCAGTTTCTCGAACGTGGTGGGGCTGCCGGTCGAACGGGTGCTTGCGCTGCTCGAGCGCATCGCCGGCCGCTGAAACGGGATGCGCGATCTGCGCTCGATTGCCGTGCCGGCGGCACTCCTCATAAAAGTGGTTTGCACCCGCCCACACGGATATGATAGCTAACACCGAATGGTCGCCGGCCGCCCGGCCGATACCGTGAGTTGAATCATGAAGGCGCGTGGTCGGCGGCGAAGCGGGGGTGCCGCGTTGAACGCACGAGGACGTGACGTAATGCCAGCTCGCACTGAATCCGCGCTCGGCGACTACCTCAAGCAGATCAAGCGCTTCAACCTGCTCACCGCCGAAGAAGAACGCGAGCTGGGCTACCGCATCCGCGCCGCCCAGGATTGCGACATGCGCCTGGCGCGCGGCGAGATGTCGCTGCATGATCGCGACAAGCTGCAGCAGGACGCCGCCGAAGCCCGCGACCGCATGATCCAGGCGAATTTGCGGCTGGTCATCTCCGTCGCCAAGAATTTCCGCAACCGCGGGCTGCCGATGGAGGACCTCGTGAACGAGGGCAACGTCGGCCTGATGAACGCGGTCGATCGCTTCGACCCCGACGTCGGCTCGCGTTTCAGCACCTACGCGGGCTACTGGATTGACCAGGCCATCCGCCGCGCCGTGCAGAACGCGCAGCAGATGATCCACATCCCCAGCTACCTGATGGAGCAGATCGGCCAGATGCGCCTGGCGATGCGGCGGCTGGAGGAGTCGCTCGGCCGCCCGCCGACGACGCAGGAGCTGGCCGTGCATCTGGAGATCACCGATCGCAAGGCGGGGGTGATTCTGCAGGCGATCCGGGCGGCGTCGACGCGTTCGCCGGGCGGCTCGGCCGACGGCGAGAATGCGCTGGAGCAGTCGATCGCCGACCCGCGCACGCCGCCCCCGTTTGAGCAGGTCTTCAGCGAATCGGACGCGGACTTCGTGGCCCACATGCTCGAGCGCATCACGGACCGTGAGGCGCTGGTGCTGAAGCTGCGTTACGGCCTGTCCGTGCAGGGCGGGCGGAAGATGACGCTCAAGGAGATCGGCGACGAGGTGGGGCTGACGCGCGAGCGCGTGCGGCAGATTGAGAAAGAGGCCAAGCGGAAGCTCGAAGAGTACGTCAAAGAGTATCTCTAGCTTAGCTAGTCACGGTGCTTTCATCTTAGTTGGGTGGGACGGGCGTCTCGCCCGTCGCGCGGGACGGGCGAGACGCCCGTCGCACCCAAATGTTCACAGCCTCAGACGCGTGTCCCACCCAGCCGCGTCTGTCAGGCGTAAAACCGGCCGATCTGCTCCGCCACGTGCGCCTGCATCTCGCGCGTCAGCTCCGGATAGATCGGAATCGCGACGGAGTGCCGCGCGGCGTGTTCGCTGTGGGGGAAGTCGCCGCGCTTGTAGCCCAGGTACTTGAAACACTCCTGCTCATGCAGTGACACCGGATAGTAAACCTCGTTGCCGATGCGCGCGTCGCTCAGGTGCTTGCGCAGCTCGTCGCGTCGGCTGGGGACGAGAATCACGTACTGGTTGTAGATGTGATGCTCGCGGCCCCACGCGATTTTCGGCTTCTTCAACCCCGCCGCGTTCAGGTGCTCGTCGTACCAGGTCGCGTTGGTCTGCCGCATTCCGTGCCATTTGTCCAGGTGCGGCAGCTTGGCGCAGAGCACGGCCGCCTGAAGCGTGTCGAGCCGGAAGTTGCCGCCGACCATGGAGTGGTAGTACTTCGGCTTGGCGCCGTGGTTGCGCAGCATGCGGAGCTTTTCGGCCAGCGCGTCGTCGTCGGTCGTCAGCATGCCACCGTCGCCCATGCAGCCGAGGTTCTTGCTGGGGAAGAAGGAGAAGCAGGCCATGCGGCCCATCTGGCCGGCCTTCTTCACGCCGCCGAGCGTCTTGCTCGGGTAGCGCGAGCCGATGGCCTGGGCGGCGTCCTCGATGATCGGCACGTTGAACTCGCGTGCGACGGCCAGGATCGGGTCCATGTCGGCGCATTGGCCGAAGAGATGGACCGGGATGATCGCCTTGACGCGGCTGAGCTTGTCGCGGTGGGACTCGAACCAGCGGCGCAGCGCCTGCGGGCACATGTTGAACGTATCGGCGTCGATATCGACGAACGCCGGCGTGGCGCTGAGCCGGGCGACGACGCCCGCGGTGGCGAAGAAGGAGTACGGGGTGGTGACGACGACGTCGCCGGGTTTCACGTCGAGGGCCATCAGCGCGACCAGCAGGGCGTCGGTGCCGGAGGTGACGCCGATGCCGTGTTTCGCACCGCAGTAGGCGGCGAGTTTTTTCTCCAGCTCTTCGACCTTGGCCCCCATGATGTACTGAGTGGATTCGACCACTTCCATGACGGCCTGGCGCAACTCGCCTTCGATCGTGCGATATTGGGCCTTCAGGTCGAGCAAAGGGACGGTAATGGACTTCTGCGTGGGGGTCTCTGCGACGGTGGGCATAGGACTTCCTGTCGTGTTGGTGTGGACACCCCGTTCCGCCGGACCTACAGCCGCCGGCCGGAAAGCCTGCCGACGGCCCGCCGCGCTGTGCGGCGTCAGAACCGCGCCGGCCGCACGGACGGAACATGCCACAAGCGGTGATGATATGGAGACGGGCGAGAGTGAACAAGCGTACGAGGTGCGCGAGGAGAATGGCGATTGGATCCGGTTTCAGGCGGCGATCCGTCCGAACCCGTCGCGCCATGCGACGGGGGTAGCGTCCGCGGCCTGTGGGGCGCCGAGCGCTAGCAATCGTCAACCCGCCGCTTGGCGCGGCGGGTCCGGAATGACGCACGCTGATTCAGGCCGTGCGGGCCAGCGTTTGATTGCGGATCTTGTCCTGAAGGCGCATCAGTCCCTCCAGCAGCGCCTCCGGCCGCGGCGGGCAGCCCGGCACGTAGATATCAACCGGGACAACCAGGTCGACGCCTTTGACGACGTGGTAGCCGTGCTTGAAATAGGGGCCGCCGCCGATGGTGCAGGCGCCCATCGCCATCACGTACTTGGGTTCGGGCATCTGGTTGTAAAGCCGACGGACGCGCGAGGCCATCTTGTAGGTGACGGTTCCGGCCACGATCATCAAGTCGGACTGCCGCGGCGTCCCGCGAAAGGCGCCGGCTCCGAAGCGGTCGATATCGAAGCGGCTGGCGCCGACCGCCATCATCTCAATCGCGCAACAGGCGATTCCGAAGGTCATCGGCCAGATGCTGCTCGAGCGGGCCCAGTTAACAGCCCAGTCGAGGCTGGTGATGACCAGTCCGTCTTCGAAGCGGTTTTCGATCCAGCTCATGTCGCACCCTCGCGGGCGTCCCGACCGGGTGGTTTCCGGTAGGGTGGGTCGTGTCCGCCCAATTGTACGCGGACGCACGCGTGTGGTGGGCACGGCCCACCCGACAGGCAAGACTTCGCGGCGCGGACGAATTCTCAGGCCACGGCCTTGCGATAGACCTTCAGGCAGTTCGCCGCCGCGTCGGTCCAACTGAATCGCCGCACCTCGATCGCCCCGTGGTCGCGCAGCGTGGCGTGCAGCGGCGGATGACGCAGAACGGCGACGATCTTGTTGGCCATCTCGTCGACATCCCAGAAGTCGACCTTCAGCGCGTGCGTCAGGACCTCGGCCACGCCGCTCTGCTTGCTGATCAGCACCGGCACGTCGTTGGCAATCGCTTCGAGCGGAGCAATGCCGAACGGCTCCGAGACCGACGGCATGACGTACAAATCCGCCATGCGGTAGACGCGCTTCACGTCGTCGCCGCGCAGGAAACCGGTGAAGAGCACCTTGTGCCCGATGCCCAGGCTGGCGGACAGTTCGATCATGCGGCGGGCCATGTCGCCGCTGCCGGCCATGACGAAGCGCACGTTGGGCATCACCTCGAGCACGCGCTTGGCGGCGTAGAGGAAGTACTCCGGGCCTTTTTGCATGGTGATCCGGCCGAGGAACAGCACGATCTTGTCCTCGCTCTGGATCGGCTCCATGATTTCGGCGGCTGCATCGCCGTTGTCGTCCACGGCGTTGTAAACCACGTCCACTTTGCGGGCGTCGACGCCGTAGTGCTTCACGATGATGTTGCGTGTCAGGTGGCTGACGGCGATGACGCGCCGGGCGCAATGCACGCCGGCCCGCTCGATGTCGTAGATCTGCTGGTTGATGTTCAGGCCGGAGCGGTCGAACTCGGTTGAGTGAACGTGTACGACCAGCGGCTTGCCGGTCAGGCGTGACACGGCGATTCCGGCGGAAAAAGTCATCCAGTCGTGTGCGTGGATGACTTCGAACCTGATCGACCGGGCCACGGCGCAGACCAGCTCGGTGTAGCGGGCGATTTCGCTGTGCAGGTCGCCGCCGTAGTGCGCGCCGGCCGGCGCGTTGCCGCCCAGGTCAGCGACGCGCAAGCCCCCGGGGCCGCGGAGGCGCGACGCGGGCGGGCCGCCGCCGAAATCCGCGGCTAACTCCCATTCGCCGGCGGTAGTCGACTCGCGGCCGCCGGTTTCGGCCGTGGTGCCGAGCGGGTCTTCCGGGCGCATGTAGGGGCTGAATCGCACACCGACCTGGTGGAAGAACGTCTGTTGGAAGTCCTCCTCGAGCTGCCGGTCCCGGTCTGAAAGCGTCCGATTTGTGCCTGCGAGACCGCCCTGCGCGGCGCGATAGACCATCTGGGCCGGCGTAAGCAGCCGTACGTGCGATGTTTCCGGCGACGCGACGGCGCGTGGCAGGACGAATTCGACGCGGGTTCCGAGCCGGTCCAGGCCGCGCGTCAGCCCGTAGCAGGCGGTCCCCAGACCGCCGCTGATGAATGGGGGAAATTCCCAACCCAACATGAGCACGCGCATTACGGCAACTCCCGTCAAATTAAGGAGATAGTGCGTGTCGGCGGGTCGAAAATCGCTGTTCGCCGAGAGCACGACTTCGCTGTCGGCGCGCACTACCGCCTTCGCTAATTGCAGCGTCCGGAAAACCTATCGGCACTTTTGCGGGATGTCAATCAGGGGGGTGGCCCGGCAGGGCGAGCACATTTGGGAGCGTGCGGGGTGTCGGATATGATTCGAATTTGGGCGCAACACTCCCAGGAAGGGAAAGGAAGCAATGAAACTCTCTCTGCGCGTGCAGTTCGGCGCTCTCGTCGCGACATTTCTGGTTTGTTCTGCGCGGCCGGCACTGGCCACCGCGGACTTTGTAGAGCACGTCGCGACCACGCAGGTCTTCGGCGAGCCTGCCGGCGTGACCATGCGCGAGCCGGACGTGCCGCGCGAGGACGAGCCGGTCGAGTTGTGGGTCCGGATCGGTTATTCGTTCTTCTACACGGATGTGGCGATCTACTACACGCTGGACGGCAGCGATCCGACCGGGGCATTCGGCGTCGCCGGGCCGGGGACGACCGTGCTGCGTTCGAGTACGGGCGCGATTCAGTTCGTCCGCAACGAGCCGAACAACATCGACTGGTGGCGCGCCTTCCTCTCCCCGTCGCTCCGCACCTACGGTACGCACTTGCGCTACAAGATCGGCGCCTGGCACAGCGGCGGCGGCACGGAAGTGTTCGCCAACAACTATGGCTGCTCCGACGGCACGTGCGACAACCCGGCTGCGCCGCCGACGATCTTCGACTTCCGCGTGAAACTCGCGTGGCCCGGCAAGGGCGCGCCGGCGGTGGACCATCAGCTCGGCTATCCGCCGGTCTATTTCTGGAAGGAAGAGGCGGTCATCGGGAACAACTTCATCAACGTGCAGCTCGATCAGAACGGCGCGGTCTACGACGTGTACTATCCGTCAGCCGGCTGCGTGCAGGGCGTCGGGACGAAAAACGAAGGCTACGTCGACGGGCTGGACACGTTTCCGCCGGGACTGCCGCTGGGCAATCGCGGGCAAATGCACGTGAATCAGCTCATGCCGGGCATTCGCATCGACGACGTGACTTACTGGCTCAGCAACGAGAGCGCTGCGGGCTACTCAGACATCTCGCAGCAGTATTCGCAGCAGACCAACACGGTCGTGACGACGCAGCGCCTCACCGCCGGCGGGAACAACATCCTCGTCCAGCAGTACGACTTCGCGCCGAAGGGCGTCACGTATCCGAATGACGACGGCGGCATGCCCAACCGCGGGCTGTACGTGAAGCGCATGGTGCTGACGAACCTGGGACCGAGCACCGAAGTAGTGAACGTCTACTACTACGGCGATTTCGCGATTAACGGCGGGGACAACTTCGACACGATGTTCGTCGATCAGCCGCGCGGGGCGATGGTCGCCTACGACAACACGCTGCGAAACACCAGCAGCAGCGGCGAGTACAACCCGACTACGTTCAGCGGCTACGACAAGGATGTCTCCGTTTATCTCAGTGTGGCAATGAAGACGCTCAGCGGCGCGGGCGGCGGCGGCGGGACGGCGGCGACCGATTCCTGGCGCGACACGAGCACGGACAACGGTCAGGGCTGGATCGGCGCGCAGGTCACGCTCCCGCCCAACTCGCCGCGCGAGGTGGATTTCATCATCGTCGGCGGGTTCGACGATTTCCCCGCCGCCGCCGGCACGTACGCGTTTCAGATGGACGGCCCGATCGACTGGTTCCTCAGCCAGAACATGGCGACGCTGCAACAAGCGACCGACGCCTACTGGCAGAACTGGCTCAGCAGCGGCGTGACGGTCGACCTTCCCGACCCGGCGTGGGAAGAGCTCTTCGAGCGTGGCCTGCTCAGCACCGCGCTGCACCTGGATGGCGTCAACGGCGGCCTGATCGCCGGCTACCACAACGGGGCCTATCCCTTCGTCTGGCCGCGCGACGCGGTGTATGGCGGCGTGACGCTGGCCCGCACCGGTCACACGGATGAGGTGCGCGAGCTGCTGCGCTTCCTGCGCGACGTCACGTTCCGCGGCAACGAGCCGTGGGGAAGAGGCTTCTGGTACCAGAAGTACACGACCGACGGCTACATCGTCTGGTCCGCGCCGCAGGTGGATGAGACGGCCGTGTCGCCGTGGGGGCTGCGCTGGTACATCGACGTGACCAATGACACGCCGTTTCTGGGCGAGATCGGCTTGGGCGGCTTCAGCACGTATCGGCTGCTGGTGGCGGACGCGGCGCGGGCGATGAGCGAAGACAGCACGATCGACTCGCGCTGCTACTACGATGACACGTTCGCCTTGATGCACGGCAATAACATCTGGGAAGACCAGTTCGACCTGTTCATTTACACCAACGCCAACGTCGTCCGCGGACTGCGCGACGCGGCCAATCTCGCCACGCAGGTCGGCTTGCCCGCCGATGCAGCGCTTTTCGACTCGCGCGCGAATGCGATTCAGGGCGGCGTCGAGGCGCGGCTCGACTGGAACGGCGAGAACAGCGACATCTCGCAACTTGGCATCGTCTACCCGTTCCAGGTGATCTCGCCGACCAGCTCGCGCGCGTCTCTGCTTGTCAACCGGTTCAACGGCACGGCGACCGACAACCTTGGCCGCAACAAGCCACTGGTGAACACCAGCGGCGAGTTCGCCGGACTGATCGATCGCTACTGGGGCGACAGCTACTGGGACGGCACACCCCCCTACCAGACGCTTGGCCAGCCGACCGCTAATCCGTGGTTTCTGACGACGGCGTGGTACGGGCTCTTTTTCGCCGAGCGTGCGGATTACACGGCGAACAAAACGGATATCGACGTGCACAAGGCCAAGATGGACCTGTGCATCGCCAATCTCGGTCCGGCGGGGCTTGGGGCCGAGCAGATCGCGCCGAAATTCGGACCGGGCGGGAGCCTGCTCTATCCGGGACAGAACGATTTCGTGCTTCAGGCCGCGTGGCCGAATGCGTGGGAGAGCGAATCGACGTTTGTCGACGGCGTGATGGCACTGGTCGACTATCGACCCGACGCGCGTAACAACGCGGCGACGATTGCTCCCAAGCTGCCGACCGGCTGGTCGAGCATGACGTTCAACAACCTGCGCGTCGGGCCGCACCGCTTCAACGTGACCGCCGCAGAATCCTCGGTCAGCTCGACCCAGGCGATTGCCAACACGACGGGCATGAGCTTCAGCCTGAATACGACCATTCGCGTCCCGGCCGGCTCGACGCTGGACGCGGTGACGCAGAACGGGACGCCAGTTTCGTACAGCTACAACGCGGCGATCGGGGCGGTGAGCCTGACGACGAGCATCAACGCGCCGTCCGTCTTTTTGCGCGTCTTCTTCGGCACGCTCGGCGACATGAACTGCGACGGCAACGTCGACATTCTCGACATCAACCCGTTCATCCTGGCGCTGGCCGACCCGGCGGCGTACCAGGCGGCCTATCCGGCGTGCAAGCTGGAAAACGGCGACATCAACGGCGACGGGCAGGTGAACGTGCTGGATATCAACGCGTTCGTGGCGCTGCTGTCGGGCGGATAGGGTGGAGGGTGCCCGGCGCGGGGCAGCATCGGCGTCACGGCGCGGGGGAGCATCGGCGTCTCGCCGGTGCGCGCCACAGGGTGCGGGGAGCATCGGCGTCTCGCCGGTGCGCGCCGGCGTCGTCGCGCCGATCAGAACGCGACGCGCAAGCGAGCGCCTGTCGCGGTTTGCGCTCGCTGGCGCTTCGCGTTCTGACTTTGCGTGCCCGACGCACCGGCGGGCCGCCGATGCTCCCCTCAGATTTGGCGGTGGGTACGTGACACTTAAAGCAAGCCTGCGAACGCGGCTGGAGGACTGATCGCGTCCGGTGGGAAAGCCGCGGAGCGGCGAAAGATTAAAGCCCACGGCGCAAGCCGTGGGAACACGGCCCGCGATAAGCGGATTGTCTAGGAGGCAAGCCCCGCAGGGGCGAAAGAAATGACGGCCCGGGACGCACCCCGTTTCTTTCGCCCCTGCGGGGCTGCTGCGTAGGGCTCGGCGCTTTCCCACGGCTTACGCCGTGGGCTTTACTCTTTCGCCCCTCCGGGGCTGGCGACGTGGACGTGCTCGACATCAACCCGTTCGTTCTCGCGCTCAGCGATCCGGCCGCGTACCAGCAGCAGTTCCCGGACTGCCCGATCACCAACGGCGATATCGACGGCGACGGCGCGACGACCGTCCTCGATATCAACCCCTTCATCGCGCTGTTGGTCGGGGGCTGATGGCCGGTGGCCGGGTGCGAGAGGGGATTCTCGCACCAGAGTTCAAGGCTGGTGCGAGAATCCCTTCTCGCACCCACCCCCGCGGGAATCCCTTCCCGCGGCTTCCCGCGCGCGATACGCTCCCCCGCCATGTCGCGCTACCGCGCCGGCGAGCATCTGCCCTACTTCTGCACGATCACCATCCTCGATTGGGTTCCCGTCTTCATCGACGCCCGCACCATCGACCCGCTCGTGGATTCGCTGCGTTTCTCACGCGAAAAGAAGGGCGTGCAACTCTTCGCCTTCGTCGTCATGCCCAACCACCTGCACCTGATCGCGGCCGCGGATGACCTGCATGCGGTGATGCGCGATTTCAAGCGCTTCACGTCGCGCACGATTCACGAGCGGCTCGTCGCCGACGGCCGAGAGACGATCCTGACATGGCTGCAGCGCGCGGCGCAGGCCGCCCGGCGCGAGCGCGGCGAGTTCTCGTTCTGGCAGGATGGGTTTCATCCACAGGCGATCACCTCGCGCGCCATGTTCGAACAGAAGCTCGCGTACCTGCACGGCAACCCGGTCCGAAAGGGGCTGGTCGCGACACCGGAGGATTGGTGGTACGGCTCGGCGGCGTGGTACGCGGGCAGGAAGCCGGCTTGCATGGAGATGGATTTGCTGGAGTTTTGAGGATCGCGGGAAGGGATTCCCGCGGGGGTGGGTGCGAGAATGGATTCTCGCACCAGTGTCGACGTAGCACCTCGCACGACCGTCACTCGCACCAGTGTCCGATTCTCGCACCGGTGCCGTACGCCTGGTGCGCGCGCTGCCGCTGTTCACTCCGACTGCGCCGCGAGTAACATCTGCCGCTGTGATGGAAGCGGCTGCACTAGAACCGATCCCGGAGCTCGCGGCGCGGCGCGCCCGCAGCGCGCCGGCTGCGATCCGGCTTGCGTGCACGATCGCGGTGTGCGCGGCCGCCCTGGCCTACTGGAAGGTCGGCACGCATCACATCGCCAAGGTCTATCCCGACTTTGAGTACTTCTATAAGGGCGGAGCCTGGCTCTACCAGCACGGGGCGCTGGACGCAGGATACGACCGCCCTGCCCCCGGCCGGCAGCTCGAACCGCGCGGTACGATCGAATGGTACTGGCCGGTCGTCTCGCGCCTCATGACGTTGCTGGCGTGGAGACCGTACGACCAGGCGGGGGTGCTGTGGGTCACGGCCAACGTCGTGATCCTGGTGATGACGTTGCGCCTGGTTGGGCGGCGGCTGCTCGGGCTGCCGCCGGAAGACTGGGCGGTCACCACGCTGGTGCCGCTTTTGACGCTGACGATGTTCTGGTACTGGGAGTTCAAGCTCAACCAGATCGACAACCTGACGCTGCTGCTGCTGGTCGGCAGCTTTGCCTGTTGGCAGGCGGGGCGCCGCGGCATCGCCGGGTTCTGGCTCGGATTGGCCGTGCTGCTGAAGATCACACCCGGCCTGCTGGTCATCTGGTTTCTGCTGAAGCGGCAGTTTCGGACCGTGGCGGTCGCGGGCCTGACGATCCTGCTCGCCGGCCCGGCCGGCGACCTGATCGTCTTCGGACCGGAGCGGACGGCGGATTTCTACGCCGGCTGGCTGCACACCGCCGCGACGCAGAGCTCGCACCGCGGGCTGGTTCTGGAGCAGCGCGAGATGGACTGGCGCAACCAGGGACTGGGCGCCATCCTGAGCCGCTGGTTGCACGCGACCAATTGGAACACGCACTTCGATAATGAGCCGCGCGCCCAGGACGAGCGCGAGCCGAGCTTCATGAACGTCGTCAACCTGCCGGCGCCGCGCGTGGCGCAGATCGCCACCGCGGCCACCGCCTGCATTGCAGCCGGGCTGTGCATTCTCGCGCGCCGGCCGGCGGCGCGGCTGAGCGCGTGGCAACTGCGATTTGAGTTCGCTCTTTTCCTGCTGGCGATGCTGTGGCTGATGCCGGTCATGCGGCGATACCACATCATCTGGGCCCTGCCCGCGATCGCGCTGCTGGGCGCGGGGATTCATCATCTCGGGCTTCGGCGGGCGTGGTCGTGGCTGGCGCTGGGCGCGATCGGGCTGCTTGTTCTCGCGCAGCCGCTGCTGGCGTTGCAGCACGCGATCGGCCGGCACGAGCTCGAGGCGGCCGGCGCGCTGCAACTGTGCGTCATGCTTCTGGGTCTGCCGTTGATCTTTCTGATTCGCTCGCTGGCGGCCGGGCGCGACCCGCACGTTTGGGCGATCGGCCGAGCCGGGGAAGAAGACGCGCCGCGCGGGAGTTCGTGAACGAACGGGGGGAGTGCGGGCGTCCCCCCCGCACCCAAGCGCCATGTCGTGCCGTGTGGTGCCATGCCGACGGCCTTGCGTCGGCATGCCCACGCAAAAGCCGTGGGCATGGCACGGAACCTGGTCCAGCACCACCAATCACGGCGACGTCGAAGAAACCAGCCGCACGAATTTCGCCTCCGACGGCAGCGTGCCGTTGGTCCCCGCGCAGATGAACAGCATGTAGTATCCCGGCGGGGCTTCGTTGCCGTTCGCCGGCGCCGCGATCCGTAGCGTGTGGCTGCCGACGCGGCTGAAACTCAGCTCCAGCATGCGCTGATCGAAGTTCAGCGAGTGTGTCACCGAGCCGGGACGGATCAGGCGAACCGTTGTGATCGCCGTCGCGGCGAAGCTCCCGTTGGCGGGCAGCGTCACGTCGAACGTGTTGTCATACCAGACCTCGCCCGGCACGGTTTCAATCGCCGGCCGCGGGCCTTGAAAGAAATAGGGCGGCTTGTAGATCTGGTAGGTCCACTGCTGATTATGCAAGTAGGAGGTCTGGCCGCCGGCCGCGCAGAGCTGGCCGCCGGCCGCAAAGACCGCTCCGGAAGGGAGGAGTTGGATCACGCTGTGGTATTGTCTTGGGGTGCACATCGACGCCATCGCCGTCCACGTGTCCGCCGCCGGATCGTACAACTCGGCCTGTAACACGCCGCTGGGCGCGTAGCAGTCGGGATGAACGTCTTCCGCCGGGACCGAACAATCCTGAAGGCCGGTCGGCGGCGATACGGACGCATTGGTGCCGCCCGCGGCCAAGACGTGGCCACTGGGCAGCGCCGTAAGGTAGAAGTGCCAACGGCGGTTCAACATCGACGCCTTTTGGACCCACTGCGCCGTGTCTGAAGTCGCATTCTCAAGCAGATATACGCGGTTGTCCGGCGGAACCGTAGGCGTGTGAATGCCGCAGTTCTCCGCGCAGGGCATGTCCTTGTTCGGCCCGCCGGCGATGAGAATCTTGTCGCGTCCGAACAGCACCGCCGAACCGCCGACGACCGGCGGCGTGGGCGCCGCAGACCATGTGCCCAGCTTGGGATGCAGCCGGCGGCCTTGGATCGCGTTCGGGTCGCCGTAGAGCGACGAGGGAACATACAACCGCCCATCGGACAGGACGCACGACCAGGGGTAGTAGGCCAGGTCAAAACCGTTGGTGGCGGTGGGCGGACAGGGGCTGGGCGGACTCCAGTTCTCGAACCAGGCCGGACCGAGCGGTCCGACCGGGCAGGGCTCCGGCGCGCCGCCGTTGCAATAGTGGGCGTCGTAAAACGGCGTCCACGCGAATGCGGGCGGCGACCACGTGGATGGGTTGGGGTTGAAAAGCACCGGAATGCGCGGGTTGCCGTGGCAGAAGGGGTAGCGGTCAAGCGGCCACTGATCGTCAGGCGGTGTCGTGTCGTCATTGCACACCGTGTCATCCGTGCAGCCGACACATTCACACGCTCCGTCCAGGACGAGCACTTTTCCATCGCCCAGGACCGTGCTAGTCGGGTACCAGCGCTTGGTTTCCCACTCGCTGGAGGGCTGGATCGGGTCCATGCGCCATGGTCTCGCGCGGCCCTTGGATCCAGCTTCCCTTTCCGAAGTTCCCGCTCGCGTCCGTATCGGTTCCGGCCGGGTCGTATAGCGTAACTTGAGGCGTGCCGGGGCAGTCGCGCCCTCCGGTTTCGGCTCCGCCGCCGAAAAATGCGACCAAACCCGAATCGATGACGCAATGACCCGAACAGAAGAGTACGTGGTTCGAGCTTGGCCAGCCGACGTCGCGGCACTTGCCCGTGACGGGGTCAAGAAGGACGACGTCGGGGCGCGGATCGAATTGTCCGGACATCAGGTCGGCAAGTAGCAGCTTCCCTGTCCGTGTCAAGCTTGCGTGAACGGCCTGAACGTTCCAGCAATTCTGGCATCTCGCCTCACATTCGGGATCGCCGTTGCAAGCGTCCAGACAGGCTTGTCGCGGATGGCAATTCGGATTCGGCAGCGATCCATCCGGGTTGTAGTTGATTTTCAGGCATTCGAGGTTTGACCACTGCCCCATTGTGGACGGCGAACTCTGGGCCGGACAGGTTATCGAAGGCTCACAGGGCGTCTGTCCACTGAGCTTCTCGGGCCAGATCACTCCCAGAAGTAGCGCGCTGACAAGTCTTCGGCATGGTGACTGCATGACGGATCTCCTGAGGTCAGGGTGACTTGGCGGCGCGAACTCCGTCGCACGCGCGAGAGAAGTGCGCCACCGGTGAAGGCTAGTAAAAGAGAGCTCGGTTCGGGCACGTACACAGCGATTGCGTTGAAGGTCTCGAATCCGTCGCCTGCCGCGACAACGCGCCTTGCACCGGAGGTTGTATCCACACCCCAGAGCGTTCCCCCGCTCGTTCCAACATAAAGGGTCTGCAGGTCAGGCGACACGGCCAGTGTGCCGAAGAAACTGCCGAAACCCGTCCGAAGCGTCTGCCGCAGCGCCGGATTCTCCGCCGGGTATTTGTAGATCGTGCCCGTATTCTCGTCGGTCATGACGTAGAGGTTGCCCACGCTGTCGCCGGTGAGCGACTGGACGTTTCGCGTCCCGAACGAGTCGAAGTAAGTCGTGGTTCCGTCTGGCCGGATGCGCAGTACCAGACCGTCGTACTGCGGTCCGTCATCGTGCCCGCCCCAGTACAGGTCGCCGCTGGCCCCGAACGCGATCGAGCCGTAGCCGGGTGCCGGAACAAACTGGTCCGGCGGGCCATGTCCGCCCGGGAATCGCAGGATGTCATCGAACCCGTCGTTGAACACGAAAAAGTCCCCGTTGCGGTCATAGGCCAGGCCGTTGTTCCCGGCCGGCCCCGCCAGGCCGTCGGACCCGCTCAGGACGACCGACTGGCTCGCGTCGCCGCGGACCTCCAGTATCTGGTTCAGGCTTCGCCGAAACACGCGCAGCCCCGAGCCGTCGGGCGTAAACGCCATCCCGCCCAGCCCGCGGTTGTTCGTGTATTGCAGGAAGGGTGAGACCTGGCCGCTGGCCGGGTCGATCTCGTAGATGGTGTCGATCGGCGTGAACGGATCGCCCGTGCCGGCGTGCGTGACGTAGACGTGCCCATACTGAAATTCTGCCCGCGCCGCGACGGCCGCCATCACCAAATGGAAAGCCAGCGCCACAGCGGCGACAACAGGCCTGAACTTGCGAAGTTGACGCATGATCGCTTCTCGTTTCGATGCCGCGCGATCGGCTCCGCCGGCAGGATGGGGAACTGAACCTCACTCCATTATTGCCCTGCCGACACTGGCGTATCAACAGAATTGTCCACCCGCGCGGTTTCCAGAATCAGAGCCGCGTGCCAAAGGCTCGCGTATGCCAGCGGTATCGACCCCCGCTCCCTCACGGTCGCGGCTCGGAAAATGCTCGCGCGCGAGCGAGCGCCTTCGCGCTCAGGCGCGCGCTTGCGCTTCGCGTTCTGATGGCCGGCGCGGCCTCGCGCGCGCTCGTTTTGCCACAGCCCGCCCGGCTTGACGCGGCGAACGGGGCGGATTAACTCCGTCGCATGATCGCCCGCATTCGTAGTCGCATGATCGCCCGCGTTCGCAGTCGCATGATCGTCCGCGTTCGCAAATTGCATCCCGTTCAGACCGTCGTTTGGGCCTTGCTGCTGAGCGGATGCCGCCAGGACGGCGCGCCCGAGCCGCTGTCATCCACGGCCCGCCCCGACGCCCCCGCTGCTCAGCCGGCCGCCCAGCCTGTCACCCCGCCTCCGGCGAGCCGCGCCGCCGCGCGCCCGATCGCGCGGCCGATGCGGGCGATCTGGATCGCGCGCTATCACTACAACACGCCGGCCGACGTCATCGAGATCCTCAATAACTGCCGACAGCTCGGGGCTGACACGGTGCTGTGGCAGGCGCGCGGCGAGGCGGTGGTCAGCTACCCATCACAGCTTGAGCCCTGGGCGCGCGAATTCGATTTCAAGGACCCGGGCTTCGATCCGCTCGCACTGGCGGTCGCCGAGGCCCACCGGCTCGGCATGCGGATCGAGGCGTGGGTAAACGTGATGCCCGGCTGGAAAGGCGCCACGCCGCCGCCCGTGCCGGGGCACGTCTTCAATGAGCATCCCGACTGGTTTCTTCATGACGCCGCCGGCAAGCAGCAGCCGCTGAACCAGAACTACGTCATTCTCAACCCGTGCTATCCCGAGGTGCGGCGACACATTGTCGCGGTCTTCGAGGAGATCGCGTCGCGTTACGACATCGACGGGCTGCACCTCGACTACGTGCGCTACGCGTGGGACTCAGCCAGGAACTCGAAACACCGCTATCCGCGCGACGCCGCCACGCTCGCGGCCTATGAGCGCGACACCGGCCGAAAACCCGACGACGACGCGGCCGTGTGGGACCTGTGGCGCGCCAACCAACTGACCCGACTGGTCGATGACACACGGCGAATGCTCGGCCGGGTGCGCCCCGGGGCGTCGCTGACCGCCGCCGTGTGGCGCAATCCGCGGCTGGCGTATAACGACTATCTGCAGAACGCGGTGGTCTGGCTGCGGAGCGGATTGCTCGATGCGATCATGCCGATGGCCTACACGCAGCGCCTCAACACGTTCGAATTGGACATCGAGATGTATCGGCGCGCCGCGCCTGGCGGACTGGTCGTGCCGGGGGTCGGGCTCTACCAGCATCGCGACGAATCCACTACACGCGCGCAGTTGGAGCTGTGCCGGCGCTGGGGCGGAGACTTCGCGCTGTTCTCGTACGAATCGCTTTTTCCCACATTGCAGGATCGACTGAAACGCGTCGAGCCTGAGCAGCAACGGGCGCGCCCGTGGCGCGTGGAAGTTGTGCGCGCGTATCTGGATGGGATGCCGTAGAGCGGGAATCCCCCCTTCCTGGTGCGAGAATCCCTTCTCGCACCCTCTCGTTCCTGGTGCGAGAATCCCTTCTCGCACCCTCTCGTTCCTGGTGCGAGAATCCCTTCTCGCACCCTCTCGTTCCTGGTGCGAGAATCCCTTCTCGCACCCTCCTACAGCGCCAAGCGCCCCAGCGCCAGCCCACCCAGCAGTAACGTCGCAATCCCAACCCCGCCGCGGATCGTCGACTCAGGCAGTTTTCGCACCGACAGCGTCGCCAGCGGCACGCTCAGCAGCGCCCCCACCAGCATCGGCCCGGCCAGCTCCCACAGAATTGACTTGCCCATCACGAGGAATCCGGCCAGTCCCGCCACGCACGTGATCGACTCGCACAGCGACGTGATTGCCACCGCCTGGCGCGGGGAAACGCCGCTGACGACCTGCCCGGCCGTCACCAGCGGCCCGTACCCGCCGCCGCTCAGCCCCTTGTTGAACGCGGCCAGCATGCCCACGCCGACCAGGTGAACCGGGCGGAACCGCAGCCGGCGGCGGATCGTTCCGAGGATGAGTACCCCCATGCCGACGATCATCAGCGCGATGATGATCGCCAGCGACCGCGCCGGAATCAGCAGCGCGATGTTGACCGCGCCGACCGCTCCCACCGCGCTCAACGCCGCCAGAAGAAGCGCCACGCGGCCGGCCCTCCGATCACGCAGGTAATCAATGTTGCCGTCGCGCTGGTGCATCAGCGTCGCCGCCAGGCCCGTCACGCCTTCGCTCAGCAGCACCGCCGGCACGATCGCCGTCGGCTCGAACCCCGCCAGCAGAAGCAGCGGCGTCAGGGTCGTGCCGTAACCCATTCCCAGCGACGAATCGACGAACTCGCAGATCGTCGCCGCGAGGAACACCACCAGCGTCGCCGCCAGCGGCAGGCTCGAACCCGGCACGCGCAGCTCGCCGCCGTGCGGCACGAGCGCCACGACACCCAGCACGAGCAGTGCGGCGCCCAGCCCGGCCGCGAACGCCCACACACGCCGTCGGCGCAGCAGCCGCGACCACTCCAGTCGCGGCGCGCTGTGGAGCGCACCACTTTCAATGGGTGTGGGCAGCGCGCTCATTCGATGTACCCCAGCGCCCGCAGCCGCTGACGGATCGCCTCAATCTCGTGCTGCGCCAGCCCGGGCGTCTGCGGGGCGATTTTTCCCCCGGCGGCCACGTCGCGCAGGACGTAGATCGCGAAGTCGGTGACGCTTCGAAACCCGGTGCCCTCGATCAGCTTGGAGAGCCGATCGTACAGTTCGCCGGGGATCTTCAGCGTGACCTTGCGTCGCGGATCGGCGTTCTTATTGGCCATTCCTTTTGCACTCCCGCAGGAGTGTAATCGCACTCCTTTTGGAGTCAAGGCCGCCGCTCCGAAAACTCTCCGTGGCACGCCCACGGCTCCTGCGTGGGCATGCCGACGCAAAGGCCGTCGGCATGGCACCCGGCAACCGGCCAGGAACCCGGCACCATGGCGCTACCATGCAAGCCGACCGGTGCGCCGATCGCCAGATTCTGGGTTGCGGCACGCTGCGTGCATGCCGTTTCTAAGCGGAATGTCCCGCGCAGCCCGGCGACGAGGCGCCAGGGCCGGGGCAGGCGTGCCACCGGCCGGTCGATGCCGTCCCTTCGCCGTGGCGAAAGGAGGTTGTCATGATCACCCGGCGAGCGTCCGTCGGTTCGCTCGAGTTGGATCGCCTGATCGAGCGACAGTTGCGCAATTGGGAGCTCTCCCGCGCGCAGAAGCGCGCCGACCCGGGCAGCCCGGAGTCGGCGGTTAACGAGTTCATCACCATCTCGCGCATGATCGGTTCAGGCGGCCACGAGATCGCCCAGCGCCTCGGAAAGCGGCTGAACTGGCCTGTTTTCGACAAGGAGATTCTCCAGCACATGGCGGGCGACGACGCCCTGCGCCGCCGGCTTTACGACGCCATGGACGAACGCGATGAGGGCTGGCTGGAAGGCATGCTGCGGCTGGTTCTGGAGTGCGAGTTCCACCAGGAAGAGTACTTTCACCGCCTGATCGAAACCGTGCTGGCGCTGGCGCGCAAGGGGCACGGCGTATTCCTCGGACGTGGGGCGCACCTGATTCTGCCGCGCGAATGCGGCCTGCGCGTACGGCTGTTCGCGCCACGCGACGTCTGCATCCGGCGGATCGCGGAGCGCGAAGGCGTGAGCAGCGAGGACGCCCGCCGGCGCTTCGACGAAACCCAGGGTCAGCGGACCGACTTCGTGCGGCGGCACTTCGGCCCGAAAGGCGACGGCATCGAGCCGTATGACCTGCTGATCAACACGGGGACGGTGACGATGGATCAGGCGACCGAGATGATCGTGGCGGCGACGAAGCAGTGGGGGAAATGACTGAGGAATCGAGGGATCGAGGGATCGAGGGATCGAGGGATCAAGGGATCAAGGAATAACGGTCGCCCTATTCCCTCGGTCCCTTGATCCCTTGATCCCTTGGTCCCTTCTTTCACTCGTTACTTCTCATCATCCGGCTTCAGCGTCACCCAGGTGAACTGCACGCCGTCGGGCGAGCTGGAGGCGGTCCCGATGCTTTGGCCGGTGTAGCGCAGCGCCTTGCGGAGTTTCTTCAGATCGCCGTCCGCCGCCTGCTGCTTGAGGCTCTGAATCCAGAGGTTCGCGATCATCGCGCTGGGGTTGCCCGGGCCGGCCTCGGCCAGCGCGTCGCTCTTTTCGGCGATCGTCAGCAGCGCGTCCATCATGGCCTGGTCATCCGAATAGACCAGCAGCCAGGCGGCGTCCGGCACCATGCGCGCCGCGCGTTTGAACGCTTTCGCGGCCGCCAGCCCTTCCCCCTCGGGCGGCGCCAGCGCCCGCTCCACCGTCGGCTTCATGCCGACGATGATCTGCTCATTCGTGGTCGCGACCGCGATGGGGAACATCGCAAAATCGAAAACCGGCGTGCCCTGCACGTCGCGCGACGTGAACATCGGGATGGACGATAGCAGCCGGCTGAGCGCCTCGCGGTTTTTGTGCCCGAGCGACAGCGACATGTTCATCGAGTCGGGTCCGAGCGGCTTGGTGATGCTCCAGATGAAGGTGAGCGGTTCCTGAAGGTGGTCGATCAGGTCCTTTCGCAGGTCGATGGGCGGTTGCCCCGGCACCAGCTCCACCTCCGACAGCGACCGCTGCATCTGATCGGCCGAGTCCGGATCGGCCTGGCGCACCATCCGCTCGATCTCGCTCAGCAGCTTCGACGGCACGACGTTCAACGTCGCCAGCACGACCGTCTCCGGACCGGCCGCGGGCGGCGGCGTCAGCGGACGGTTCTCCATGCTCAGCAGCGAAGCCAGCCCGCTGCGCTCACCGCTCATCAGGAAGAGCACTTCGAACTTCATGTCATACGAGCGCGCCCCCAGCCGCACGTGCCCGACCGCGCTGCGCAGGCTGTCGGCGCCCAGCACTTTCATCATCTTCCGCCCGGTCTCGTCCATGCTCTCGTCCGCGCGGGCCATCTCGAACAGCCGCGGCAGGTTCACGAGAAAGCGCACCGTGCCCAGCGGCTTGAGCTTCTGCATCAGCGCCTTGTGATCGTCGCTCTCGGCCAGCGACTTGCCGCGCTTCTCCTGCTTCAGCACGCCCTTGATCACCTCCGCCGGCGCCAGCTTCTCGCCGCCAACCGCGACGACCAGCTTGTCGCCTGCCAGGCAGGCGCCCATCTGCGGCGGCAGTTGCTTGCCGGAAAAGAACGAGTCCAGCCCCTTTTCAATCATCTGCTCGAACATTTCCGGCCCGGCGGTCGGATCGAAATCGAATCCCTCCCCGGAGCTCTCCCCGTCGCCCGGCTCGGATTTGAACAGGTCAATCGTGTGATCGCCCGCTTCCGCAGTCTCGTGGCTCGAGGCAGACTCCTTGAGCTTGGAAATCGACGTGTCGTAGTAGGTCTTGAGCGTTTCCGTGTCGCCCGCCGTGGCCACGAGCACCAGATACCCGGCCGATTCGAAGTCGCCGCCCGGGGGGGCGTTCATGAACAACGCCAGCGGACCCGCGAAGGGGTTCTTGAGCTGCTCGGCCGTCACACCCAGGGCCTCGGCCAGACGTTTCGAAAATTTCTCGGTGATCTGGTTGGCCAGGTCGAACTGCGGCACGCCGGTTCCGCCTTCGACCTCTTTCATCAGCTTGTACCCGCCCGTCTGCTGATACTCCTCCCAGAGCTTGGCGGTGTCAGTAATTCCGACGTAGAAAAGCGCGTCGGCCGGCGCCAGCTCGGCCGGGTCCTGTTTCGATTTTGATTCGGACTGAGCCCAGGCCAGCAGCGGCAACGCAAACAGCAGCGTGAAAAACGCCAGTAACGGACGACTCATCTGGATGATCTCCTGTGCGGGGCGGGCGGCCTCTGAACCGCCGTGCGGACGAGACGTCCGCACTCCCCTTTCCTGACTACTTCACTCTCAGAAACCCGGGCGCGTCCTTGTTCTGCCGCTCGACCGGTTGAAGATAGCGGTATCCGGCTTCCGAGCTTTCACTGTTGTAGGCGAACGCGTCGCGGTTCTTCAGAAAATCGATCGCGTACCTTATCGGAATGGCGAAACCCAGCCCTTCGCCAAACGATATCTTCATGTTCGTCACGCCGATCACCTCGCCGCGCATGTTGAACAACGGCCCGCCCGAATTACCAGGGTTGATCTGCGCCGTCGTCTGAATGTAGACCAGCCCTTCGCTGGCGCGGTTGCGGCGGCTGATGATGCCCTGCGAAACAGTCCGCTCCAATCCCAGCGGGTTGCCAATGGCGAAAACCTGCTCTCCTTCGCGCAGGTCGTCGTCTGTCGCGAGGTAAGTGACCGTCGGCTTGTAGTCGTCCGGCAGCTTGGCCCGCAGCAGCGCCAGATCGAGGAACGAATTGATCGCGACGATTTCGACTTCTTCCAGCTTCTGCCGGCGGAACTCCGCGCCCACCTTGCGAAACACCGTGATGGCTACCTTCGTTTCGCGCTCAATCACGTGAAAATTAGTGATCAGGTGGCCCTGCTCGGTGATGAAAAACCCGCTGCCGTCGCCGCTGGGCGACGAGACCAGCGCCACGCCCTCGCCGAAGCGCTCCACGAGCTGCTTCACGCTGGCGGCCGGCAGCCGCGCGGTGCTGTAAAGGTCCTGCGTGGCCTCGACGTCGGACACGACGGGGGCCGTCGCGGCCGCTTTGTCGATCGACGCGATGGCGGAGCGCGGCACGGCCAGCACGTCGAAACCCAGATCGACAATCACGCGGTCCGCGTGCTCGCGCAGGATTTCAGCGTGAATCTGGCGGCCGTCGTTCAGAAAAATGACGTCCGCCGGCGCGGCGGCGGCCGCGAGCAGCAGGATGAGAGTGACGGTGGCGCGCATGGGGCCCTCGCGGAATCGACGTTGAAGAGAACATGGTAGAACTGTTCACCAAGGGCCACAAGCCCACGCACACTGCGAGTCGTGGGTTGGGTGCAGCCGCTTTCCCGGGCGAACGGCTTTTCTTTCCGAACCCGCCGCGCCAAGCGGCGGGTCGACGTCCCGGCCTGTGCGGCGCCGCACGCCTCCGGACGTCAAACTCGCCGCTTGGCGCGGCGGGTTCGGACAGCGAGCGGCTTGCCCCCCGGATTTCTGGTCAGACCTACCAGCCGAGCGCCTCGCAGAACGTCAGCACGCAACCCGTGATCAGCGGCACGCTGAGATTGTCGTCCACCTTCCATCCTCCGATCCGCAGCGGGAGGGCCTCGACCAGCGTGGCGGCGACTGCGGCCACGACAATTATGCCCACGCGCCCGGGCAGCAGCACCGCCGCAATCACCAGTGCGGTGACGAAAAACGCCGCGCTGCCGGCGATGGTCTTGCCCATGAAGCGCGCCTTGCCGAACAGGATTCCGATGATGGAAGCGGCCGAGTCGGAAATGGAGAGGATGAACAGGACCGTCACCGCGATCGGCTTGGAAAAGAGCAGCACGCACAGGAACCCCGCCAGCAGCACGAAGGTCCCGCCCATCAGCTCGCGCTCTTCGTAGGATCGCAACATATATCCAAACAGCCCGCGAAACCAACGCCCGAAGGCGGTGGGCGTGCGGCGAAGCCAGTCGACCGCCAGCACGATCGCCAGCGCCGCGCCCGCCAGCATGAGCATCCGATCACGCGGCGCGAAAAGGTAGACGATCGGCACCAGCGCCGACGTCAGGTGAACGACTTTCCGCCCGATCTCGCGGCCGTGATTCATGCCCGGAGTTAGACACGCGGCGCGGGGCCGTGGCAAGGGGCCGGTCGAGCAGCGGGGGGAGCACGGGCGCATCCCGATGGAGGCTGCGATTGGCGGCGTCTTTCCGAACCCGCCGCGCCAAGCGGCGGGTTGACGGTCGTTTGCGATCGGCGCCCCACAGACAGCGGACGCCGCCCCGCCGCTTGGCGCGGCGGGTTCGGACGAATTGCCCCGTGAGACCCGATGCACCCGGGGAGCCGCCGCCCCTTCGGGACTGAGCGCCCAATTCTGGGAACCGTACCGTCCGGAGGTAGCGTTGTATGGCGCGAAGGCTACGGGCACAGATCCTGCAATGCGTGCACGTCCCACGTTCGACGTTTCAGCGCTCCGATCGCCGCCACCGCCGCCTTCGCCCCGGTGATCGTCGTCATGATCGGCAGCCGATGCAGCGCCGCGGCCGCCCGAATCTTGCCCTCGTCGGTATGCCGCCCGGTGCGCTCGGGCGTGTTGATGAGCATTGCAATCTCGCCGCGCTTGATCAGGTCGAGCGGGCTGACGCCGCCGTCGCGGATCTTGTTCACGTTCGTGACTTTCAGCCCGGCGCTTTGCAGCGAGCGGGCGGTGCCCGCGGTGGCGACGATCTCGAAGCCGAGACGAGCGAGGTCGCGGGCGACCGCGGGCAGAAAAGGCTTGTCGCGGTCGGCGACGGAGACGAACACCCGGCCTTCGAGCGGCAGCCGGATCGAGGCGCCCATTTGCGCCTTGGCGAAGGCCAGCGAAAAGCGCTCGTCGACGCCCATCACCTCGCCCGTGCTGCGCATCTCCGGCCCCAACGCGACATCCACGCCAGGGAACTTGTCGAACGGAAAGACCGAATGCTTCACCGCGATATGCCGTCGCGGCGGCGGCTCGCTGACGCTTAGCTCCGCCAGTGTCTTCCCAAGCATCACCTTCGCCGCGATCTTGGCCCATGGCACGCCGGTAGCCTTGGCGATGAAGGGCACGGTGCGCGACGCCCGCGGGTTCACTTCCAGCACGTAGATGTCGTCTTCCTTGATCGCGAATTGCACATTCATCAATCCGACCACGCCCAGACGCAGCGCGAGTCGGCGGGCGGCGTACATGATCTGCTGCACAATCGCGGCCGAGAGCGAGTAAGGCGGCAGCGTCATGGCCGAGTCGCCCGAGTGAATGCCCGCTTCCTCGATGTGCTCCAGCACGCCGCAGATGATCACGTCGCGCCCGTCGCAGACGGCGTCGCAATCGACCTCGATGGCGTCGGAGAGGAAACGGTCAATCAGGATCGGATGCTCGCCGCCGGCCTCGACGGCGTGCGTCATGTAGTGCCGCAGGTCGCCCTCGTTATTGCAGATCTCCATCGCCCGGCCGCCTAGCACGTACGACGGCCGCACCAGCACGGGATATCCGATTCGGTCGGCGACCGCCTTGGCGTCTTCAAACGACCGTGCGATGCCGCTGGGCGGCTGTTGAATGCCGAGCTCGTCGAGAATGCGCGAGAACTGTTCGCGGTCCTCGGCGAGGTGAATGGCCGTCGGACTGGTGCCGAGAATCGGAACGCCGGCCTGCTCCAGCCCTCGCGCGAGATTGAGCGGCGTCTGCCCGCCGAATTGGCAGATGACGCCGACGAGTGCAGAGTAGCGAGTAGCGAGTAGCGAGTCGTCGGATTGGGTGGCATTCAACTCGCTACTCGCTACTCTTGACTCGCTACTGTCCGCCAATGTCTCGCACACGCTGAGCACGTCCTCATGCGTTAGCGGCTCGAAGAAGAGCATGTCGCTCGTGTCGTAGTCGGTGCTGACCGTCTCCGGGTTCGAGTTGATCATCACCGCGTCATACCCCAGCTCGCGGGCGGCCATCGCCGCATGGACGCAGCAGTAGTCGAACTCGATGCCCTGCCCGATGCGGTTCGGCCCGCCGCCGAGGACGACAACCTTCGGTTTGCCGGAGTCACGAACTTCGTCGGCGAAATTTCGAATGTCGAATGGCGAATGTCGAATGCTCGCGGCCGGCGCGTCAATCGATATTCGCCATTCGACATTCGCAATTCGTGCGGGTGGTCGCTCATACGTTGAGTAGTAATACGGCGTCGCGGCCGCGAATTCGGCGGCGCACGTGTCCACCAGGCGGTAGCTGGGAATGACGCCGAGACGGTTGCGGAGGCCGCGGACTGCGGCGGCGTCGAGGTTCCAGGCGTGCGCGAGCTGGACGTCGCTGTAGCCCAGCGACTTGGCGCGCCACAGCAGGTCCGCGAGAGGCGCGAGCTTGGCATCCGAAGCCGCACGCACCGCGGGTGCACACCCCGCCGCTTGGCGCGGCGGGTTCGGAAATGCGCTCACGGCGACTTCGCCCGCAGCCGCGCTCGCGGCGGAGGCGGCGGCGCTCGCGGCGGCCGGCGCGGCAGCGATCAGCTTCTCCTCGAACTCGGTCAGCTCGCGCAGGTTTTCGAGGAACCAGCGATCGATGTGCGACAGGTTGTAGACCCAGTCGACCGACCAGCCGAGCTTCAGCGCGTAGCGCGCGTAGTAAAGGCGGCCCTGGGCGGGGCGCGCGAGCTTGTCCTCGATCAGCGACGTCGGAATCGGCCAGCGCTCGGCCTTGCTCTCCTGTGTGTCGGCGGGGGCTTCACCGATACGGCTGCCGGCGATTTGCGAAGCGTCAGTGCTGGCGGGAGAGGGTGCGTCTGCAGAGAGGACCACTCCCTCACGGTCGCGGCTCGGATGGAGCACTCCCTCACGGTCGCGGGTCGGGTGGACCGCTCCCACACGGTCGCGGCTCGGATCAGGCGACGCGCCGGCGGCCAATGCAATCGCTCCCTGACGGTCGCGGCTCTGAATGTTTCGCAGGGCTTCAAGCCAGCGGTCGTTCTTGTCGAGGCCGAAGCCGAAGCGTTTCAGCTCCATCGAGCGGATGCACTTCTGCAGCGCCTCTTTGAACGTCCGTCCGATCGCCATCGCCTCGCCGACGCTTTTCATCTGCGTCGTCAGCATCTCGTCAGCCTCGGGGAATTTTTCAAAGGTCCAGCGCGGAATCTTGACGACGCAATAGTCGATCGCCGGCTCAAAGCACGCCGGCGTGGTCTTCGTGATGTCATTGGGCAGTTCGTCCAGCGTGTAGCCGATCGCGAGCTTGGTGGCAATGCGGGCGATGGGAAAGCCGGTGGCCTTGCTGGCCAGGGCCGACGAGCGCGAGACGCGCGGATTCATCTCGATCACGCACATCCGCCCGGTTTGCGGATGCACGCCGAACTGAATGTTCGAGCCGCCGGTGTCGACGCCGATCTCGCGGATGATGGCGATCGACGCATCGCGCATCCGCTGATACTCGCGGTCGCTCAGCGTCTGGGCCGGGGCGACGGTGATGCTGTCGCCGGTGTGCACGCCCATCGGGTCGAAATTCTCGATGGAACAGACGATTACGACGTTGTCGTTACGGTCGCGGACGACCTCCAGCTCAAATTCCTTCCAGCCCCAGAGCGATTCCTCGATCAGCACCTGGCTGACCGGCGAATACGCCAGCCCGCGCTTGCAAACCTCCTCAAATTCCTCCATCGTCCGCGCGAAGCCGCCGCCGCTGCCGCCCAGCGTGAACGCCGGCCGGATCGCGCACGGCAAATTCACATCCGCGATGACCCGCTGCGCCTCCTCCCAGCTTCGCGCCACGCCGCTGCGCGGCACATCCAGCCCGATCTTCTGCATCGCCGCCCGAAACGCGAGCCGGTCCTCGGCCTTGTGAATCGCCTCGGGCGTCGCGGCCAGCATCCGCACGCCGTATTGCTGCAGAATTCCAGCTTGGTGGCACGCCATGGCGCAGTTCAGGCCGGTCTGTCCGCCGATGGTGGGCAGGATTGAGTCGATCGGCGTGCCGCGACTTTTTTCTTTCGCGAGGATTTTCTCGACGACTTCGGGCGTGATCGGTTCGATATACGTCCGGTCGGCGAATTCCGGATCGGTCATGATCGTCGCCGGGTTGGAATTCACCAGGACGACGCGGATTCCCTCTTCGCGCAGCGCCTTGCAGGCTTGCGTGCCCGAGTAGTCAAACTCGCACGCCTGACCGATGACGATCGGACCGGAACCGATGATGAGAACGCACTGAATGTCGGGGCGACGCGGCATGGCTGCAACCCCTCATTCACCGACGGCCGCGGCCGCCAACGAGGAGCAGAATAGTCCCGCGCCAAACGCGGAACCCGCAAAAGCGTAGCCCGCCGCCGACCGCAACGCAATTCTCGTACGGGGAACACGGGGAACATCGGGGGAGCATCGGCGTCCCGCCGGTGCGCGCCACCACGGCACACACGGTCTGTCCGAACCCGCCGCGCCCAGCGGCGGGGTCACGTCCGCGGCCTGTCGGCCGCCGATCGCCAACGACCGTCAACCCGCCGCTCGGCGCGGCGCGTTCGGAAAGAAGCGCCCATCCCCTCCAATCCGGCTCATCCGCCCACCACGGCGCACACGGTCTGTCCGAACCCGCCGCGCCGAGCGGCGGGGTGACGTCCGCGGCCTGTCGGCCGCCGATCGCGAACGATCGTCAACGCGCTGCTCGGCGCGGCGGGCTCGGAAAGAAGCGCCCATCCCCTCCATCCCGGCTCATCCGCCCACCACGGCGCACACGGTCTGTCCGAACCCGCCGCGCCGAGCGGCGGGGTGACGTCCGCGGCCTGTCGGCCGCCGATCGCCAACGACCGTCACCCCGCCGCTCGGCGTGGCGGGTTCGGAAAGAAGCGCCCATCCCCTCCATCCCGGCTCATCCGCGCCTACTCCGTCGTGAACTCGCTCGATGACAGCGTCTGGTTTCCGCTCTCCTCAATCGCCAGCACTTCCCACTTGTAATGCGTTCCCGGCTCCAACATCTCGGTCGGCAACGTGATGCTCGTCACCGTCGCCGGCACGTAGATGCTCAGCCCGATCTTGCCGATCGCATGCTCATGCGGCAGCTCGTCCTTTTCGACGATGAGCTGATAGCGAATGATCGTGATCGGCTCGCCGAAAATGCTCTCGGTGACCGGGCGCCAACTCATCACCAGCCCGGCGATCGGCACCGTCGCACCCTCGGCCGGCGTCAGTAGCTCCGGGCCGGCCGGAATATCGTGCGTGAGCAATGCCGTGCCGCGCGTGCACCCGCCGTCGGGCGTCGGGCCCTCGATCGCGTACTCACCCTCGGGCAGATGGGCGAGCAGCTCCTCGATCGGAACGTCGGCGTTGGCCGGCTCCACTGTCTCGAAAAACAGCTCGGTGACGCCGAAACCTTCCAGCGAGCCGCGCGCCTGAAGCGTCAGCACGACGCCGCCGGGGCCGGTCACGTCGAGCCGGTCCCAGCCTTCGCTGTCGATCGCCCCCTGAAAACCCGTATCGGAGTCGGTGGCGTTGTGTTCGATGTTGAGCTTGGCCTCCTTCAGCGGCGCCGCGTCCGCGGCCGAACCGCAGGAGTCCGCCTCGTCAACCGGTATGCTGCAATTCTCGTTCTCGTTTTCGTTCTCGTCGTCATCCAGCCCAAGCTGGGACAGCACATCACATCCCAACCAGGCGAACATCCCCACGGCCGCCAATAGCAGCACCAGATTCGCGTTTCGAGGCTTGGAGCTTCGGTCCACCGTCATGTGCGTACTCCAAAGATGATGAAGAGGCATTCACTCAACCGGCCGTGGACGGTACCCGTGTGAGGATTAACCACCGATGAGAGCCGCACAGCACGGTTTTCAAACGGCGTCGTCAACATTTACACGAAAACACAGTATGTGGTGTATTCAGCAATTAGCTAAACACATAACGTCACAACGACGAAGTTCATCATGCGACCGTAACTTATTTGATTACATAATGTTAAATCGATTCTACGCCGATTCTATCGACTGGCGCGTAATTTGCCAACTCGCAGATCGCTGCGTCACCGGCGTCCGTGAATTTGATTTCACGCGGATCAGGCCCCGCGAAGCGCCGGTGACGCACCGCTCTCGTACCCGTTTCATTCGGTGTTCGTTTCATCACGGAAGGATGGCAACATGAGGCAGTTCTCCCGCTCAAACGCAATCGTGGCAACGCTCGCACTCGGAAGCGCCGCGGCTTTCGCCGGCCCGCCGGCCTACTACTACCGCCAGCTTGAAAGTCTGCCCGGCGGACGCACCATGCCGACCGACCTCAGCGAGTCCGGCCTGATCGCCGGTGCATCCGGATCCTACGCCGTCGGGCAGGGACCCTTCGCATTCGTCGGCAACGCAACCGGCGGCGTCACCAACGTCGACACGATGTCGTTCACCACCTCGAGCGGCGACGTCGTCAACGCCGCCGGTCAGGTGGCCGGCGTCGGCCACACCGACTTCGGCAACAACCAGTGGTTCAATATCATCGTGCGGCACACGCCCGGTCAGGGCATGCAGTTCCTCGGATGCCTGAACCCAAGCACCAACGGCCAGGTGCACGGGATCAACGCGCACGGCGACGTCGTCGGCTACTGGAACACCGTGCCGGGCTCGTTCGTGCCCAGCGCAATCTACTACTCCGAGGCGACCGGCCTGCAGAGCATCAATCCCGCGACGGCTGATTCAAGCGGGGCCAATGACATCAACGATTCGCGGCAGATCGCCGGCTGGGTCAGTTGGGTCGAGGGCTTTCGCAACGCCGTCGTCTGGGATAACGGCGCGCTGATCGACATCGGCGCGACGCTGAACGCGACCTACAGCGAAGCCCAGTTCATCAACAACGCCGGCGTCGTCGCCGGAACCGCCAATATCGCCGGCGAGACCCGGCCGTTCCTCTGGACGCAGGCGGGCGGCGTCACGCTCATCCCGCTGCCTGCGGACGCGAGCTGGGTGTCTCTGGATGCGTTCAACGAGGCCGGTACGGCGTTCGGCACCGTCTCTCACGGAGCGCTGTTCGACGAGACGATCTACCGCTTCTCACTGGCGGGCGGCTTCGACGACCTGGGAACGCTGGCGCCAGGCGTGGCCTGCCGCATCGCCGACGCCAACGACAACGGCGACCTGGTCGGCCTGGCGATGGACCCGGCGTATGAAACCGTGCCGATCCTCTTCACCGAAGCAACCGGCTTTCGCGACCTGACCAAGCTCACCACCTCGCCGATTCCCTGGTTCCAGCCGCGGGCGACGCAGATCAACAACGCCGGTCAGATCGTCGTGCTCGGCTGGGACGATCAGAGCATGGACGTGGCGGCGCTACTCTCGCCGGTCGCCGTCGGCGACCTGAACTGCGATGGCGCGACGGACATCCTGGATATCAACGCGTTCGTGATGGCCGTGTCGAGCGAGGAGCAGTACGTGCAGTACTACCCGACGTGCAACTTCATCAACGCGGACACAAATAAGGACGGGGTCGTAAACGTCCTGGACGTGAATTCGTTCGTGGCGCTTCTGGGCGAATAGTTCCCACCGTTTCACTTGAAGCGTTCGCCCCGCCGGCGGCTCGCCTCGCGCGAGCCGCCGGCGTGGTTTTTTTTTTCGGGTGGGACGGGCGCCCCGCCCGTCCCTGCGGTCGCGCGAACGGGCAAGTTGAGCCAGCGGCGCGGCGGTCCGTCCGAACCCGCCGCGCCAAGCGGCGGGGTGACGTCCCCAGCTAACGAGACTCCGCTCGCCGACGATCGTCAACCCGCCGCTTGGCGCGGCGGGTTCGGACAGAGAGGCCCGTCGAACCCGGCCAGAGGCCGGTCACCCAAACTGAGTCACTACCGGCACGGCACCCAAACCTGACCAGTACCCACCGTGACAAACAGATGAAAGCGATTGCACAAACCGCCCCTCCCGTTGCTATAATCGATGTTTCGGCCACGAACCGCGCGGAGGCGGTCTGGCTGTCGTTACCTTGTCCGGAACGCGAATGTACGCACAATCCGCTCCGCAGCAGACCCGCTCAATTCTGACCGTCATCTCGGATGACGCCGATCCGGTTTTCCTCAGTGCACTCCGCGAACTGGGAAACGTCCGAACCGTTCGTTCGCTGGCTGAGGCCGCCGGAATTCTGCGAAACGCCGCCGAGCCGGTGGATGTCTTCGTCGCCCGCCGAGGCGACGCGGCGGCCCTGTTGGGCGAGCTGGGGCCGCAGCGGGCCGAGACCATCCTCAACCGCATCGGCCAGGGAGTGTGCATTGTGAACGCGAGCGGCGGGCTGGCCTGGGCCAATCCCAAGCTGCGCGCCTACCCGCCGGACGTGCTCGAGACAGTCCGAAGCGTCTGCGCCCGGCTGTGTGCGGAAATCGCCGCCGAGCGCGGCCGGCAGGAGCATTCGCGGCAGCGCCGCCGCAGCATTCAGGTCGCCGATTTGTCGTTCGATCTGGCCGTCTCAGCTCTTCCGGGGGGAAGCGAAAACGATGAAATCGACGAAGTGGTCGGGCTGGTGTGGGACGTCACCGGCACGCGCAAGCTGCAGGAGAAGATCAACGCCATCGACGAAGCCGGCCGCGAGCTGGTACGGCTCGAGGCCGACCGCCTGGCGGTGATGGACGTCGGCGAGCGGCTGAAACTGCTCGAGGACATGATCACGCGCTACTGTCGCGACCTGATGCACTTCAACCACTTCACCGTCCGCGTCCTCGACCGAAAAACCAACCGACTCGACACCGCGATCGCCGGGGGATTTTCAGAAGAAGCCAAGTCGCTGGACATCTACGCCGCGCCGGAGGGCAACGGCATCAGCGGCTACGTGGCTGCGACCGGCCGCTCCTATATCTGCCCGGACGTGTCGAAAGACCCGCGCTACCTGCCGGGCATCGACCGGGCCCGCAGCACGCTGACGGTGCCCCTGCGGCTGCATGACCAGATCGTGGGCGTGTTCAACATCGAGTCGGACCAGATCGCCGCCTTCAACGAGGATGACCGGCAGTTCGCCGAGATTTTCGGGAGAAACATCGCCACGGCGCTGCACATCCTGAGCCTGCTGGCGGTGGAGCGCGGCACGACGATGGGGCAGATCGCGTCGGACGTGGCGGCGGAGCTGTCGGGTCCGCTGAATGACATCATCACGGATGCGTCGCACGTGCTGGAGGAGTTCATCGGCCACGACGACGCCCGCCGGCGGCTGAACGGCATCATCGACAACGTCGATCGCCTGAAACGCGCCATCAATAACATGACCGTCGTCCGCGGGCTGATTCCGGAAAAGCATGAAGACCCCGTAATCGGCGGCAAGCGCGTGCTGGTGGCTGAAGACGAGGAAGTCATTCGCGAGACGGTGGTCGACATCCTGACCCGCAGCGGAGCAAAGGTCGAGTTCGCCGAAGATGGCACCAGCGCCATGGCCAAGCTCGCGAGCGGCGAGCGTTTCGACCTCGTGCTCTCCGACATCAAGATGCCGCTCCACACCGGCTACGAGGTGTTCGCCGCCGCCAAGGCCGCCAACCCGAACTGTCCGGTCGTGCTCATCACCGGCTTCGGCTACGACCCGGATCACTCCATCGTCCGCGCCAGCAAGGAAGGCCTGGCCGGCGTGCTGTTCAAACCCTTCAAGGTCGACCAGCTTCTCGAAACCGTCCGTAAAGCGCTGACCGCGTAGGGTCCGCTGTGCGGACCAAACCCGTGTGCGCCGATCGGTTGGTCCGCACAGCGGACCCTACGCCAGCGATTTGGTCCGCACAGCGGACCCTACATTCCTTGGTCCGCACAGCGGACCCTACATTCCGCTTCTGATTCGCGCGCCGCGGCGTTATCCTGTTGTTGGCGAGAGGGTGTTTTCCGGGCCGCATTCGCGACATTGAGGATATTGCCATGGCGCTGGTTTCTAGGCAAACAGTCAGATTTCGCGCGCTGATTCCCGTTGTGGTCACGCTGTCGCTGGCCGGCTCAGCCGCCCGCGCCGGCGGAGGAATGGGGCCGACCGTCACGGTGATTGCGCCCAACGGCGGCGAGTCGCTGACGGCCAACAGCGCCACGACCGTCGAATGGACCGCCAGTGATCCGTCCGGTCTGAACGCGATCAATCTCTACGCCTCGATCGACGACGGCGCAACCTACCAGATCGTCGCTCAGAACCTGTTCGACGTGAGCAGCGTCACCTGGTACCCGCCGAACCGCCCGACCACGCAGGCGCGTTTTCGCGTCAACGTGCTCGACAACTTCGGCAACGAAGGCTCCGACGCAAGCGACAACCCGTTTACCATCGTCAGCCCGGCCGGCGGCACGCTGCCCAGCACGCTGCGCGACTTTGATCTGCCCGGCTCGCAGCCCTTTCAGGCGCCTGAGTACTTTCTCGGACCGCTGAACTGCGACGGCTGCCACGGAGCGTACGACCCAACGGTCGAGATGGTCTTCAACCACGACGGCAGCATGATGGCCCACGCCTCGCGCGATCCGCTCTTCCTCGCCGCCATGACCGTCGCCAACCAGGACGCGCCCGATGCCGGCGACATGTGCATCCGCTGCCATATCCCTTCCGCCTGGCTCAAGGGCCGCGCCGTGCCGACCGACGGCTCGCAGGTCCTGGAAACCGACAAGCACGGCGTCTCGTGCGAGCACTGCCATTACCTGGTCGATCCGGTCTATGAGGCCGGCGTCAGCCCCGCCGCGGACTTCGACATCCTCGCGGGCCTGGCCCAGGTTCCGCTGGAGTTCGGCGACGGCATGTACGTGATCGATCCGACCGGCACGCGCCGCGGACCCTTCCCCGAAGCCGCCGCCGCTCACGATTACTACTATTCGCCGTTTCACCGCGAGGCCGCGCTGTGCGGCACCTGCCACGATTCCGGCAACCCGATGTTCCAGCGCGAGGTGGACGGCGATTATGTCTTCAACACATTTGACGCGGCAGCGCCGACCGTTTCACCCAACGACCTGATGCCGCTGGACCGCACCTACAGCGAGTGGCGCCACAGCGACTACAACACGCCCGTCGGCGTCTTCGCTCCGCAGCTCGGCGGCAACCGCGACTACGTCCGCATCTGCCAGGACTGCCACATGCGGGCCGTCACCGGCTACGGATGCAGCCTCTTCCAGACGCCGCTGCGCAACGACCTGCCGCTGCACGACCAGACCGGCGGCAGCACCTGGATGCTGAGCCAGATCGCTTCCGTCTCGCCGCCCTTCGAGGTGAACCCGGCCGCGATCACCGCCGGCATCAACCGCTCGCGCTACCTGCTGCAAAACGCATCCGAGCTTCAGGCCGACCAGCAGGGCGCCGAGCTTCGCGTCACCGTGATCAACAACGGCGGCCACAAACTGCCGACCGGATACGTCGAGGGCCGGCGCGTGTGGCTCAACCTGCGATTCTTCGATCAGAACCTGACGCTGCTGGGCGAATCCGGCGCGTACGACGCCGGCACCGGCGTGTTGACGCTTGATGGGGCGATCAAGGTCTACGAGGCCAGGTACGGCCTCGACGCGCTCACCGCCCCGCTGGTAGGCAAGCCGCTGGGCCCGTCGTTCCACGCGATGGCGAATAACAAGGTCTGGAAGGACAATCGCATCCCGCCGCGCGGCTTTGTCAACGCGACCTACGCGGCGTTCGGCGGAGCGCCGGTGGCCGCGAGCTACCCGGACGGACAGTACTGGGATGAGACGTTGTACAGCATCCCCGCCGGGGCGCGCTCCGCGGAGGTGCGGCTCTACTACCAGAGCATGAGCAAGGAATTTGTGGAGTTTTTGCGGGACGAGAACACGACCGACGGAACCGGCCTGGCGATGTACAACCTGTGGAACGACAACGGCAAGTGTCCGCCGGAGCTGATGGAGTCGCTCACGCTCGCGCTGCACCCGAACATCCTGGGCGATCTGAACTGCGACGGCGAGACGAACATCCTGGATATCAACGCGTTCATCCTCGCCATCGGCGATCCGGCGGGTTACATGACGGCTTATCCGGACTGCAAGATCGAACTCGCCGACATCAACGGCGACACCGAGGTGAATGTGCTGGATATCAACCCGTTTATTGCGCTGCTCGGCGGGTAGGGCGCGGCAAGAGATCGCGGGCGCCGGGCGCTCAGAACTCGTACATCGCCGGCGTGCGGTCGGCGATGATATCCGTCCGGTCAGCGACGCGCTTGTCCAGCGCCTCGCGGTCGTCGAATCGGAAGCACTCGATTCCGTCCGCCGCACCCGGCTGCGGCGGCAAGCGCCGGCCGCGCACGTCGCAGATGCGCACGTCCTCGCCGCGATACCACGTGATGAAGACGCGGTTTTCCGCCGCCCGCGCGCGGATCAGCGGCTCGCTCACTCCCGCGCCGATCACGTCGAAGCAGCGCACGCCGAGGAGCGTCGCCGCGCGGCAAGGCGCAAAACGGCCCGCCTCTGCCGCGGCCAAGCGCTGCACGTTCGATGATGCGGCCGCCGGCGGAACACCCGGCGTTCTCGCCGCCGCGGCCTCCGCGCCACGCGCCCACTCACGGCGCAGCTCGCTCACCTCGGCCGTATCCAGCGGCGGGCCGTTCAGCAGCACCCGGCGCTCAAGCGGCAGCGTTGGACGCCGAATCTCGCTGGCGCGCGACGCCGGCTCAATCTCCGCGATGCCGATCGCGGTCTCACTCGTGCCAAGCTGCGTCAGGATGTCGCCGGCGGCGCTGCAAACCAGGCTCGATCCGACAAACGTCGTGCCGCCCTCCTGGCTCCACTTGCTGGCCGACGCGATCGGCACGCCGAACTCCTCGGCCCGGGCGCGAATCAGGAAGTCGGCCTGCGGATTCCAGAGCTGACCGGGCGCGCCGCCGTTGACCCACGCCGTCGGCTGCACGATGAGCTGCGCCCCGCGCGCCGCGAGCGTGGCGGGGATCTCCGGCAGGCGGGCGTCGGCACAGATCATGATGCCGACGCGGCCCAGCGGCGTGTCGATCGGCTCGATGCGGTCGCCGGCGGTGAACCAATCGTGATCGAAGTCCCACAGGAACGACTTGCTGCGTACGCCGAGCAGGGCGCCATCGGCTCCAACCAGCGCCGCCGAATTGAGAAGCCGGTTGTCGCGCTCTTCGACGAAGCCGACGCAGATCATCAATCGCAACCGGCGGGCGAGGCCGGCTGCAACGTCGAGCAGATGCGCCGGGCCAGGCAGGCCGCCGCGGCGGGCGGCGTCATACGACGCGCGGCTGCCGAGGTGGTAGGCCGGCCAGGCGCATTCGGGAAACACCGCCAGGTCGGCCTGCCGCCGGGCCGCGGCGTCGGCCAGCGATTCGATCAGCGCCAGCGAATCCTGCCAGAACTGAGTGGTCGCTCCCGGCATTTGGCACACGGCGACGCGCATGACAAACGATGGTACCGGGCGGCGGAACGGTCGATCAACTCAGCCGGCTGGAAGCCGGCCAAGACAAAACAGGACCGGCTGCAAGCCGATACCACACATAAGATGCCACATGGGGCCTGCGACAATCTCGGTCTTTTCACTCGCTCTTCGCTACTCGCTACTCTGAACTACCTAATACTCGTACACCTTCCATTCATCCGCATACCGCAAGGCGTCCGTCCCGACGATGACGAAATGCCGGTGGTCGCCCGACATGTCGTTCACGCCCAGGAACGACCGCTCGAACAACTTGCCCTTGTACCCGCCGCGCTTCAGCAGCAGGAAATCGGCGTGGGCCGCTTCGACGCGCTCCGGGGCCGCGGCCAGTTCGCCGCCCTGGTTGAAGAGCGCCAGCTCGGTGCGGCCGTCCAAGAAGCTTTCTTCGACGAATTCCGCCTTGTCGAGCCGGTAGCTGCCCAGCTCGAGCACGGTCGAAATGCCTTCGAGGAAGGCGTCGCCGTAAGCGTTTTCGAAGCGCAGCAGGTGGGCGGCCACGTCGCGGCGCAGGGCGCGCAACTCCTCGAACGTCAGGTTGTAGAGCCGCGTGGGGCCGAGGAACTGGTCGTCGGCGCGGGCCAGGTAGTTGTCGGCGTAGTCCTGCGGAATCAGCCGCTCGCCCAGCTCGTCCAGCATTTCGACCAGGTTCTGAAGGGCGAAGCGGCCGGGGCTGGCATTGAGCGCGACGGCGATCGCGTCCGGGTCGTTCCACTGCGAGAGGTTCTGCAGCGCCATGTTGGGCGCGTCGAAGAAGTCCTCGTCGTACTCGAGCAGGGAGCGGACGCTGAGCTTGAAGCGCTCGGCGTAGTCGGCCGCGATGGCCCGGTCGCGGCCGGGCGAGTCAGTGATGAGCTTTCGCGCAATCAGCAGGCGCGTGGTGGCCGCCTCGAAGACGTCGCGCGGCACCGAGCCGCGGAACTTGTTGGGGTTGAGGAACACGGAATTGTCGCGAACGCGGTCGGGCTGAAGCGTCTCAAACATCAGTCCGATGCGCAGCTTGGCCAGCCGGTCGAGCGGATGCTCGGAGCTGGAGAGCATGGGCACTTCGGTCTTGCTGGACGACTCCTTGCTGAGCGGCAGCGAGAAGTAGCCCATGTGCCGCCCTTCGACCAGGTCGCGCTGCTCGCGCTCGGACGTGGGAAAGCGGGCGCGGATCAGCAAATGCGTCATGGTCTTGGTCTGATCGGTGCGCTCGCCCTTCGCGATTCCCGTCAGCGGCGAGCTGCCCTGGGCCGAGCTGCCGCTTTTCGTGAGGA
The DNA here is from genome assembly GCA_007859745.1 of Phycisphaerae bacterium RAS1. Classification (NCBI taxonomy): domain Bacteria; kingdom Pseudomonadati; phylum Planctomycetota; class Phycisphaerae; species Phycisphaerae bacterium RAS1. The sequence goes on from SMLU01000001.1 coordinate 439,153, forward strand.
ATGACGAGATCGGCGTGACGTTGTTGGGCTTCAGCTCGGTTGTGAAGGAAGTGAGGTCGTTGGCCGAACCGAGCTGCGTCGAGCCGGGCTGCTGCACGATATTGCCCTGGCTGGAGAAGAAATTGAGCGAAATGCTCGAGTTCTTCTCCTTCTTTTCGATTCCGGCGTCCTCCACCGTCGTCCGGCGGCGCTTGTCGAAAATCTGCGAATAGGTGCGCATGGCGCGCGAGGCGGTCGCGGGCTTTCCGCCCAGCTTGTTCATCTCCTCTTCCAGCGCGGCGTGCAGCGCCTCGCCGGATTCAACCGCCAGCAGCCGGCGCTTCGTCTCCACGTCCGTATTGGGATCGCGCAGCAGCATCGTTAGCACGATCCGGTTGTCGATCGTCTGCAGCTCCTCCTCGGTCAGCGCGGTCGAAGAACCGGGGATCGGCGAAATCTGGAAATCTTCAATCACCAGCCAGGTGCCCGCCGTCGCGCTGATCTGGCTGATGGCGCCGGTACCGGTGGCGACGATGAGCTGCTGATCTTCCTGCGAAATCAGGGCGGCGATTCCATTGTAGGTCTTGCTCTGCGGTCCGACCGGAACGGTGAACGGCGTCAGCTTGTCAGTCTTCTTGATCTTGTGGACGATCAGGTTGCGCTCGATGCGGTCCCAGAACTGCCGCAGACTGTCCACCACCTCGAAGGACAGGTTGTGCTGGATCCCGTCGGGCGTGACGTACGAGAATCCGGTCGATTGCTGCCGCCCGTCGAAGAAGATGTCGTCGGCCCCGACCGCGAAGTTCGCGCCGACCGTCGTCGGGCGATCGGCGAAATTCGCCGCCGGCAGCGTCGGCGGGGCGATGACAATCGGCGCCACACCCGCTGGAAACGCGCCCGCGGCCACGTTGCCCAGCGTGCTGATCTGAAGCTGCTGGTTGGCGACCGCCAAGAGCGAGTTCAGACCCAACTCGCGGATGACGTTTGAAGTTCGAAAACGCTGCGTGTCGTGGACGCCCTGCACGGACGCCGTTATGCGCGACGCCAGCGCGCCGGTCACGATGTCGCGATCGGTCAGGCGCACAGCCTCGATGCTGATGATGAAGTCCTCCGCCATACGGCGCTCGACGCTGTCGGCCACGTCGAGGAACTCCTGCACCATCGGCTTGGGAAGTACGACGTCGACGTTCTTGATGTCCGGATCGAAGTAGACGCCGGCGCGGTCCAGCGGCCAGGGCGGCTGGAAGCCGGCCAGCTCCATCTCCCTGTTGACGGCGTCGACCAGCGGCCTGAGCCGTTCGATGAACTTGCCGTCCTTGATCACATAGGTGAACCGGCGCGATTCCTTGAGCCATCGCGGTTCGCCCTTGGCGTCGCCGGTTTTCGCGTCGTACTGCAAGCCGAGCGCCTGGGCGATGCGCTGGCGGGCGGCGGCCTTGTCCTTTTTCAGCGCCGCCTCGTCCTGCTCGGTCTTGGTTTGAATCTTGGCTTCCGCCTCGGCCCGCCTCTTGTAGTAATCCGGCGAGGCGCGGTCGTAGAGCGGATTGCCTGAGTCGAGCATCTGCCGCGCGGTCTGCATGACGCGGACGGCGATGCTGATAAACTCCGCGTCGCCCAGCCCATGCACCATAAACCCGGAGATTTCGGTAGCCGGGCCGACGTATTTCTTCTCGGCCCGATCGGGCGTGTCGATCGAAACCTGCTTGTCCTTAGCAACCGGCGCGACGATCACGTCGCGGGCCGGATCAAAGCGGCCGGCGAAGTTGGTCTTCAGGTAGTCGCCCAGGGCGTCGAGCAACGCCCCCATGTTGATCCGCTCCAGCGCCGTCATTGCCCCGCTGCGCTCCGACTCGGTCTGCATCGGCAGCGGCATGCGGTTGATCTGCTCGCGCAGGATGGCCTGCAGGTCCTCCGGCGTGAATCGCGCCGTGAATCCCGGTGGCGGGGGAGGAGGAGGCGCCGGGGCGGCCTGTTTCGCCGTCAACTGAATCGTCACGTTCTCAGCCGCTTGCTGTGCAACGGCCAGCGTCGCGCACGCCAGCGCGATTCCGAATCCGATAGCTCGCTTCATGGCACTTCTCCAGACAGCACGTATGGAATTGATGATCACACCAACATATTGAAAAACTAGCCGCGGCACGCTGGCGTGGCAAACTGTCAGCAGGTCGTGGTATTGGAGGGCGTGCCCATTTTTCGCGGCGGGCGGTCCGTCTGTCCGAACCCGCCGCGCCAAGCGGCGGGGTGACGTCCAAGCGCGTCCGCGGCAGCGCGTCATGGATTGACGCCCAGCGCCGCGCGCACCTCAACCCGCCGCTTGGCGCGGCGGGTTCGGAAAGACCGCGGTCAACCACCGACAAAGCGACGCACCTTCCCGTCGAGTCCGCGCAGTGCGTCAGGCGTCGACGATTCCCAGCGGGCTGCGGGTCTTCCAGCGGCCGCGGGTGAAGTCCGGCACGTCCACCGGTCGGCTGCGATTGGCGACGCTCTTTTCGGTCAGCTCGCAGATGGCGCTCATCATCGCCGCGTCGTAGACGTCCATGTCCATCGGCAGCCCCTCCATCAGGCACTTCACGATGCGGGCGCTTTCGAGGTAATCCATCCCGCCGTGGCCGGCCTTCGCCTCCGCGGTCTCCTTCTTCTTCCAGAGCGGGTGCTCGAACTCGGCGGCATACTTGTCGAGGTTCTCCCACTGGTGGGCCGGGCTGCGGCCCTCGATGTGCACGCGGGCCGGGCCGGGCCAGCCCTGCGCCAGGCCGCGCGTGCCCTGCACCATCAGAATGCGGCTGTAGGGCCGCGGCAGGTTCGTGTCATGTACAACGTAAAGCGTCTTTTCGAGCGCCGTGCGGATGAGCGTCAGGTTCACGTCACCGAGCACGTATCTCTCGCTGCGGCGCGGGTCGTCGTCCGCGAGCTGCTCCTGCTGCCAATGCTGCAGCCCGCGCGACGGGCTGCTCATTGAAACAAGGTAGTCGAGCCGGTCGCCGCGGTTGATGTTCATGCACTGCGCCACCGGCCCCAGCCCGTGCGTCGGATACAGGTTGCCGTTGCGGCGTTTCGAGTGCTCGCGGCGCCACAATCCCTCGCCGTCCTTGCTGAACTTGATGCTGCGCAGATCGTGCAGATAGCCGCACTCGCCGTGCAGCACCTCGCCCAGAACACCCTGCCGCACCATGTTCAGGATCATCAGCTCGTTGCGGTCGTAGTTGCAGTTTTCGAGCATGATGCAGTGCCGGGCGTGCTTCTCCGCGGTCTCGACCAGCTCCCAGCAACCGTCCAGCGTGTAGGACGCGGGCACTTCGACCGCGGTGTGCTTGCCATTCTTCATCGCGGCGACGCAGACGGGTACGTGCCATTCCCAGGGCGTCGCGTTGTAAACGATGTCCAGCTCCTCGGTCTGACACATGCGCTCAAAATCGCGCGGGCCGCGGCTGTAACCGGCGGGTTTGGGCTTGCCGGCCTTCGTGAGCCAGTCCTGCACGTACTCGATCTTGCCGGGGACGATGTCGCAAACGGCTGTCACCTCGACGTTCGGCATGTTCATCAGGTTCGAAACGTGCACGCAGCCCATGCCGCCCACGCCGACGATCCCCACCCGGACGCGCTCCAGCGGCTTGCTGGTGAGCGGCGCCTCTGGCGCCGCGCCCAGCCGCGGCGACAGAGCCGCGCAGCCGGCGGCGCCGGCGCCCGTGGCCGCGGCCAGGCCGGCGAGGGCGGAGAGTTTCAGAAACTCGCGGCGGTCATGGCGGTCTGCGAGCGCCTGCTCGTCAAGTGGATTCGTCGGCATGGATCGGCACCTCTAGAATGGTGAGGGTAACAGTACCGTCGCGATCGGCCAGCGCGAAGTTGCACGGCCTGAACCACCGACTGCTGCGCCCGTCGGCCGCGCGTCGGAGCGTCGGAACCCGCCGCGCCAAGCGGCGGGGTGAGCTCCGGCGATCAGCGGTGTTGCCGGCGCGCGGAAGTCAACCCGCCGCTTGGCGCGGCGGGTTCGGACAGGCCGGTCTTCGCCGACCGAAATCACGTTTCGCATGCTCTCACTCGTGCTACTGGCCGCGGGGCTCGGCAGCCGCTTCGGCGGAAGCAAGCAGCTTGCGCCGGTGCGGCCCAGCGGCGAGACGATCATGGATTACACGATCTACGACGCGCTGCGCGCCGGCATGACGCAGGTCGTGTTCGTGATTCGGCCGGAGGCGGAGCATGGATTTCGCGATTCGATCGGGCGGCGGATCGAGTCGCGCGTCGCCGTCCGCTATGCGCATCAGCGGCTCGACGATCTTCCGCCGGGTTTCTCGCCGCCGATCGGTCGCACCAAGCCGTGGGGGACGGGGCACGCGCTGCTGTGTGCAGCGGCGCTGGTGGATGGGCCGTTCATCGTCGCGAACGCGGATGATGGCTATGGCGCGGAGGCGATGGAGGCAATCGCGACCGCCGCCGCCGGGCTTCACGATCCGAAAGACGCCGCCCTCGCCGCGTTTCCGCTCCGGGCGACCGTTGCGCGCGTCGAGGCCGGCGTTTCGCGCGCCGTCTGTCGCGTCAGCGCCGCTGGCGCGCTGCAGCACATCGAGGAATACACGCATGTTCGCCGTGACGCGGACGCATTCGTCGGCGTCGGCCCGCGCGGCTATTTCCAGCAGTTTACGGGCGACGAGCTGGTGTCGATGAATCTCTGGGCGTTTCAGCCGGCGCTGTTCGACGCGCTGCGCGAGAGCTTCGCTCGGTTTCTCGAATCCGCCGACGACCTAGCGACGGCCGAATTTTTTCTCCCGGCGGCGGTGATGGCTGCGATGGCGTGCGACGTCCTGCGTGTTCGCGTGCTGCCGACCAAATCTCAGTGGTTCGGCATCACGCACGCAGCGGACCAGTACGCGGCGGCGACCGCGGTTGAGCAGGCGATTCTCCTTCAGCGATACCCGGCGGTTCTCTGGGAACAGTCAACCGCCGTCGTCGAGCGGTTCGCGCTTCCGGGCCCCGTCAGCGCTGCGTGGCCGCGATCCGGCGGGCACATCAATGATGCGTTTCTCGTCCTGTGCGGAACGCCGTGGCGTGGCCAGCGATTCCTGCTGCAACGAATCAACCCGCGCGTTTTTCCAAACGCCCATGCCGTCGTTGACAACATGGTGCGAATCACGCAGCACCTGCGAGCCAAGCTCGAATCACGCGGCGTCGCCGATGTCGATCGCCGAGTCCTGACGCCGATCCCCACGACCGACGGCGGCTACATCTCAGAGTTCGAGAACGCATCGTGGCGTATGCTGCGGCTCATCGAAGACGCCGCGACGGTCCCGCTCATCTCGCCGCAGCGCGCCTACCAGGCGGCGGCCGCGTTCGCCGCGTACCACGCCGACCTGGCCGACCTGCCGCCCCCGCCGCTGCATGAGACGATCCGCGATTTTCACAACACGCCGCTGCGGCTGACCGCGCTGGAGCGCTCCATCGCGTCCACTTCGGACCGGATGCGACGGAGGGCCGCCGCGCTGATCGATGAAGCCCGCCGACGCGCCCCGCTCGCGACGCAGCTCGAAGACCTGGTTCGCCGCGGCGATGTGACGGCACAGACCGTGCACAATGACGCGAAGTTGAGCAACATCCTGTTCGACGCACGGACCGATGAGCCTCTGTGCATCGTCGATCTGGATACGACGATGACGGGCCTGGCGCTGCACGACTTCGGCGACATGGTGCGGAGCATGGCGGCTACGGCGGAGGAGGAGGAGATTGATTGCTCCCGGGTGCGCATCGACGCCGATCGCTACCGGGCGCTGGCCGACGGATTCCGAACGGTTCACGCCGACGCGACGGATGAGCAACTGGCGACCGCGGCACGGGTCATTATCTACGAGCAGGCGATCCGGTTTCTGACCGACTACCTGGAGGGCGACCGATACTACCGCACGTCCCGCGCGGGGCAGAATCGAGAACGAGCAGCCAATCAGTTTGCGCTGCTTCGCTCGCTGGGAGAGTAGCGACCGGCCCCCGTGCCGGCCGTTGAAACGCGGGGACGCCGCCGGCGAACTACGGCCGGCACGGGGGCCGGCCGCTACCGGGCGCCACCAATCGCTACCGGGCCGCGCCGAAGTCTGTGGGCGCTCGCCGACGCGGCCGTTGCTCCGCTACAACCCGAAGACACACACGACGAACGCATTGATGTCGAGCACGTTCACCGCGCCGTCGTCATTCACGTCGTTGGCGCAGAAGAACTCGCAGGGATACTGCGCCTGCCACGCCGCCTGGCCCCCGATCGCCAGCACGAAGGCGTTGATGTCCAGAATGTCCACGTTGCCGTCGCAGTTGGCGTCACACGTGCAGACGGGAGCAGGCTCAATGATCGCTTCAGGCGTCGCGCTCATGATGGCTGCCGATCCGCCGAGGATGATCGGGCCGTCGTCATCACCAAAGCCAAGGTAAATGCGAGTGTTGCCGGCCATGATCCCGCCGCCGGTATCCATGTTGATAGCCGAGGACAGTCCGCTGCGAAAGAACAACTCGCCGCGCGTTCCCTGGACATCGATATGCCCGATCAGCGTTGATCGTCCTGACGCGAATTGGTAGTGCGTGTCCCAGGCCATTTCCTCCGGCAGCCAGTCGCGCACGCCGCTGCGGCCGGAGACGTAGAACATCGTGACTCCGTTCCAAACCGTGGGGCTTTGCGGCGATCCGCTGCTGACCCCTGCCCAGCGCTCGTCATCATCCGGATCATCCGGCGTGTGCGCCTCCGTCATGCGGTGGTTGTAGATCATCACGGAGTTGATCACCGCGTCGCCGTTCTGCATCACGAACGCGTAGTCTTGGAAGCCATTCCAGACGCGGCGCGGGACCGCGTTGCTGGCCCATAGATACAGCCGCGCGCCGCCGGTCGCGTCGACCGTTGGGTTCTCCTCGAACGGGAAGTTCGCGGGTGGATTGGCGGCATTGACCGGATCGTTCGGATCGCCCGCCGGATCCTGCAGGCCGTCGGTCGAAAGATACCAGCGGATGACAGCCGTTTGCGCCAGAACCGATGGAACCCCGCTGATCGCCGTCAGCATCGCGAATTGAATGGCCAGACGCATGGCACACCTCGCAGGTTGGTCCGTGATCCCCAGTCTCGCACACCCCGACGCCGATCGCCCCTTCCCCGGCCAGAATGACGATAGCCGTGGTACGCGGACCGGGCAACTCATTCGTCGGAGCTTCCGGCCAGCAGGTATGTGACCGTTTGGCCGGGGTCACAATCCGAGCCCCAAGCGCGAGCGCGCGGGTGTTTGTGCGAGTGTCACCAACCCTGAAAACGCCCACGCGCTTGCGCTTGGGGCTCGGTTCCCAGCGGCCGCCACCATCACGCACCCCCCGCCAGCGGCGATGTCTCCAGCGGACTAGCCGCGGGTACGCGGGCTGGCCGCCACGGGGCCCGGCGTCGGTTCGGGCGGCGCGGCGATTGCGCCGATAGGAAAGCTATGGCCTGCCCCGATTCTTCGACGCCAGCCGCGTTGCCGACGGTCCGCCGGCCGCCGCGTAACTTGCTGACGCGCCCTGCGCCTCCTACAATCCGCCGACGGAGGCGGTCCCGTACTTCTGTCGTCGGCAAGATCGACCCAGGCCGCGGGGCAACCGTCCGGAAGGAGCACACGCCTCATGTTTGAACGCTTCACCGACCGCGCCAGAAAGGTCATGGCCCTGGCCAACCAGGAAGCCCAGCGGTTCAATCACGAATACATCGGAACTGAGCACATTTTGCTTGGTCTCGTCAAAGAGGGGTCGGGCGTCGGGGCGAACGTGCTGAAAAATCTCGGCGTAGACCTGCGCAAGGTCCGCCTGGAAGTCGAGAAGCTCGTCAAGAGCGGCCCCGAGATGGTGACGATGGGCAAGCTCCCTCAAACCCCGCGGGCCAAGCGAGTTATCGAATACGCCATCGAGGAAGCCCGCAACCTCAATCATAACTACGTTGGGACCGAACACCTGCTGCTCGGCCTGCTGCGGGAGCAGGACGGCGTCGCCGCGCAAGTGTTGATGAATCTTGGTCTTAAGCTCGAAGATGTGCGCGAGGAAGTGCTCAATCTCCTCGGCGCCGGCGTCGAGTCGGAGGAAGCACCGCAGCAAGCTGCTCCGGAGACCGCCAAGAAGGGCAAGAGCAAGACGCCGGCCCTCGATTCATTCGGCCGTGACCTGACAGAACTGGCCCGCGAGGGCAAGCTCGACCCGGTCATCGGTCGCGCCAATGAAATCGAACGCGTCATCACCGTCCTCTGCCGTCGGATGAAAAACAACCCCGTGCTGCTGGGCGAGGCCGGCGTCGGAAAGACGGCGATCGTCGAAGGCCTGGCACAGAAAATCATCAGCCACCAGGTTCCCGAGATTCTGCACGACCGGCGCATCGTCGTGCTCGACCTGGCGATGATGGTCGCGGGCACGAAGTACCGCGGCCAGTTTGAGGAGCGCATCAAGGCTGTGATGAACGAAGTCCGCCGGGCGCGCAACGTGATTCTGTTCATCGATGAGCTGCACACGCTGGTCGGCGCCGGCGGCGCGGAAGGCGCCATCGACGCCAGCAACGTGCTGAAGCCGGCCCTTTCGCGCGGCGAGATTCAGTGCATCGGCGCGACGACGTTCGACGAGTTCCGCAAGTACATCGAAAAAGACGCGGCCCTGGCGCGGCGTTTCCAGCCGATCCACGTGGATGAGCCGTCGGTCGAGCACACGCTCGAAATCCTGAAGGGACTTCGCGACCGCTACGAAGCGCATCACCGTGTGCAGATCACCGACCTGGCGCTCAAGAACGCCACCGAGCTCTCGCATCGTTACATCACCGGCCGCGTCCTGCCCGACAAGGCCATCGACGTGATCGACGAAGCCGGCGCCCGCATCCGCATCCGCAGCATGACGCTCCCGCCCGACCTGGCGGACATCGAGCGCGAGATCGAGCGCCTGACGGTCGAGAAAGACGAGTCGGTCAAGAACGCCGACTACGAGCGGGCCGCCGAGCTGCGCGACAAATGCGAGACGCTGCGGCTCAAGAAGGAAACCATCCAGAAGGAATGGAAGGACCGCGCCCGCGAGGTGGACGGCGTGGTCGATGAGAACGTCGTGGCCGAAGTCATCAGCAAGATGACCGGCATTCCGCTGACGCGCCTGGAAAAGGACGAAGCCGAACGGCTCTTGCAACTCGAAAACGAGCTGCACAAGCGCGTCATCAGCCAGCACGAGTCGATCAGCGCGGTGGCGCGCAGCGTTCGCCGCTCGCGCAGCGGCCTGAAAGACCCCAACCGGCCGATGGGCTCGTTCATCTTTCTCGGCCCGTCGGGCGTCGGCAAAACGCTGCTCGCCAAGTCGCTCGCTGAGTTCCTCTTCGGCGATGAAGACGCGCTGGTCACGATCGACATGTCGGAGTACATGGAGAAGCACAACGTCAGCCGGCTGATCGGCGCTCCGCCGGGATACGTCGGCTACGAAGAGGGCGGCCAGCTCACCGAGCGCGTTCGCCGCCGGCCCTACGCCGTGGTGCTGCTCGACGAGATCGAGAAGGCGCACCCGGACGTGTTCAACATGCTCTTGCAGATCATGGAGGAAGGCCGCCTGACCGACAGCTTCGGCCGGCACGTGGACTTCAAGAACGTGATCATGATCATGACCAGCAACGTCGGGGCCGACCGCATCATGAGCCAGGATCCGTTCGGGTTCATGAAGCGCAACGACGACATCAACTACCAGAAGATGAAGGACATGCTGACGTCGGAGCTGGAACGGCACTTCCGGCCGGAATTCATCAACCGGCTCGACGAAGTGGTCGTCTTCCACAAGCTGACGCGCGAGGACCTGGTGTCGATCATCGACCTCGAGCTGGCCAAGGTGAACAAGCGCCTGAAGGACCACGGCCTGGTGCTGGAGCTGACCGACGAGGCCAAGGAATTCCTGCTGGAGAAGGGCACGGACGAAAAGTTCGGCGCCCGCCCGCTGCGCCGCACGATGTCGAGCATGATCGAAGACCCGCTCAGCGAGGACATCCTGCGCGGCACGTTCAAGGACAAGAAGGTCATCCGCGTGACGGCCACGACCGACCCGAAGACGGAAGAAAAGAAGTTCGTCTTCGAAGGCCTCGAAGCCCCCCCGCCGCCGGCGGCCCCGGCCAAACCCGAACTCGCCGCGGCCGGCGCCGACGCGACGTAGCGGCCGACCTCCGAGTCGGCCGCATGTAGCCCGGCCGCCCCCGGCCGGGCGGCGTCTCGGCGGACGTCTTGGGTGTTCGTCAAGGTGCGCACGTGCGCGAGGTCTAATTGCGCACCTTCGGCAGGTTGGGGCGGGGAGGGATTTTTGGCGGACGGACGGCGGTGGATTTTCTTGGATTTGCGCATCTTCCCCCCTTCGGCGGCGCGGGCGCGGCGCCGGTGATTGGAGTGTAGCTAGCGTTTGTAGGAAGGCAAGCGATCGCCGCGTGAACAAAGTTGCGCGACTCGTGGAAATCGTCGACGCGACTGTGACGGGATGACCAAAGGGCGAACGTGGCTATCGAAGCTCACAACGCACCGCGTACCGCTACGTCATTCGGTTCGGCAGGTGCCCGGGCAACCGCCGTTTCGCAGATGGTGTTCGAGGAATCGCTCAGGTGAAGCGTTCGACGGGAATCGCACGAAATACGCATCGCCTTGCTGACACGCTACCGTTCCGGCAGCCGCGGAGCGGCGAAAGAATAAAGCCCACGGCGTAAGCCGTGGAGACGCGGTCGGCAACCTTTGAATCCTCAAAAACCCATCCCCGCAGCGGGGAAAGAAGCGACGACGCGGAACGCGCCACGGTTCTTTCGCCCCTCCGGGGCTGCTGTGCGTTGCGGGCCGCTAACCCACGGCTTACGCCGTGGGCTTCACTCTTTCGCCCCTCACGGGGCTGAAAACAACGCCGTCGCTTCAGTCATGCACCGAGCCAGAAGCGGCACGCACACGGCAACACGGCAACGTACAGCGGCGGGAAAACCGGTGCTGTGAGACTTCGGCGCGGTATTTTGCCCACCGGTTTCCTCCAGCGGCGGAGCGAGGTTGGTTCCGCGAATTGGCCCGCCGCGGTGCTGGACACGTCGCCGGCGACGGAAAACACTGCTCGCAGAGCAGTGGCACACGCGGAAGTCGATCTGGAATCGAACCGTGCCACCGGCCCCGCGGCGTTTGCGGCGAGCTGATCTCTGATTCCGCGATCACGCAGGCGACGAGCGGTGCTCCGGTTGCCCGTGTCTTCGCGGCGGGCTGGAGGCCCGGGGAAACAGCGCGGACGGGCTGGAAGCCCACACCACAAACTTGCCCATACCGCACGAGGAAACGAGAAGCGGCCGACTCGGAGGTCGGCCGCTACGCCCGTTGAACTTGCTAATCGCTAATCGCTATTCGCTATTCGCTATTCGCTATTCGCTACTCGCGACTCGCGACTCTGCACTTCCAGCGTCCCGGCCGGGGCGGCCGGGCAACATTTTCACGGGCGGTTACTAACCACCTACGCCCCGATTTCGAAAATCGTCTGAGTCTTGACCACGGTGCGCTCCGCCGGAAACGCGTGGAACGCATGCACGTGAAACTCGCTGTCGCGCGCTTCCGAGTCGATGTAGGAAAACGGCGCCAGCTCGCCGTTGGCCCATTGCGGGAACGCGTGGTAGCAGCCGCGCTTGGAGGCGTGCTTTACCAGGTCCATGTGAACCGACTTGTAAAGCGGCTCGTCCATCGTCTCGACCTGCGTGCTGACCATGTATCCCCAGCCATCGGGCAGACGCTTCTCCAGATCGCGCTCGCCCTTGAGCCGGAAGCGCGTCAGGACGCCGCGCGACGGGAGCAGCTCGCTGTCGCGGGCCAGGAGCTCGGTGACGCTGCGCTGACCACACGAAACGGTGACGATGTGGCTCAGGCCGGAGACCCAGATGTCGGCGTAGTAGCGACCCTGCTCAACCCGGTAGTCGCCGTAGTGCCGGAACAGCTCGGGGTGCAGGCCGCGGTCGAACAGAAACAGATGCAAATCCGATGCCAGAATGGGTCCGGCATCAAGCTCGTGGCGGTGGCTAGGACTTTTTCTAACATTCTGCATGATTGACTTCTCGTGTCAGACCTTCGATGAACGAGACGATTATAACGCACACTTGGACATTACGGAAAACAAAGATAGCGGTTTCTTTACCGGTCAGCAACCGGTATTACACTAATCTGCTGGCGTTTTATCAGACGCCGGTGCTGAAAGCGATCTCAGAAGGCCAAAGTCGTAGATTCCGGTATCGTGGCCGTCGCGCCATTTCACACGCAGCGCATAATTTCCGACCAGCTCGGCGGATTCCGCGGTTGCCATCTGCTCCGTCGATGCCGGCGACTGGATGACGCGGAGCGGATTGGCAGCCTGCGCCTCGCGCGCAGCCCGACACACAGCACAGGGGCACGCCAGCCGGAGCCGGGCCAGCGGAATCGCGGCGTCGAATCCGTCGTTCCAGCGAATCTCAAGCGCACGGGCGCGATCCAGCCGGATTTCGACCGGGTAGTTCAGAGCCACAACTCCCGATAGTAGCGCATGTTAGCGCCACCGCCACCGCGCCGAACAAGAGAATTCGATTTGCCGCGCCAGGTGCGCACTTACGACGAAGAGCCGCTCGCGACCCGCGCCGCGCCGCGCCGGGTCTTTGGCTTTTCGCTCGCGTCGGGCGACTGTCGATCTGTAAAGAACGAGCCTAGTTTTCGGAGCCGCTCGTAACGGCGCTTCAGCAGCGCGTCGAGCTTGTACTTTCGAGTCTCTTCAAGAGCGCTGCCGATCCACGCCTCAAGGCTGCGAGCCGCCCCTTCCGGATCGCGGTGGGCCGCACCCAGCGGCTCCGGAACGATCTCGTCGATCAGATCCAAGCGCTTAAGCTGGTCCGGCGTGAGACGAAGCGCCTGGGCGGCCCGGGCCGCGTGCTCGGCCGACTTCCAGAGAATCGCCGCACAGCCTTCCGGGCTGATGACCGAGTAATACGCATGTTCCATGACGGCGACCTGGTCGGCGACGGCGATGCCGAGCGCCCCGCCGCTTCCACCTTCACCGATAACCGCCGCAACGACAGGCGTTTCCAGTCGCGACATCTCCATCAGGTTGACGGCGATGGCGTGTGCGATACCGCGTTCCTCAGCCTCGACGCCGGGATAGGCGCCGGGCGTGTCGATGAGGCAGACGACCGGCAGCTTGAACTTGGCCGCGAGCCTCATCAGGCGGAGAGCCTTCCGGTAGCCGTCGGGATGGGCACAACCAAAGTTGGCCTCGATTTTTTCGCGTGTGTCACGGCCCTTGTGATGGCCGATGAGCATGACCCTGCGCCCGGCGAGGCGGGCGAAGCCGCCGATCATTGCACGGTCATCAGAATAGCAACGATCGCCGTGGAGTTCGCAGAAGTCCTTGGCGATCAAGCGGATATAGTCGCGCAGCAGCGGGCGGCGAGGGTGCCGCGCGACGAGCACTTTTTCCCATGGGGTCAGCTTGGCGTAAGTCTCACGAAGCGCGATCGTAAGCTGCTCTCGAATGCCGCTGACGACGCCGGAGAGGTCCCGCGGCGATTCGGCCTGGGCCGACTCGATGCGCAGAATCTCCTGCTCCATCTTGGCGATCGGCTTTTCGAATTCCAGAAGATGGGTGAGACCGCCGCCCGAATTCTTCCACAAACCCGGCTGCGTACTCATGATCACCTGTTGTCCAGACCGCGTTGATTGGGCGGACACGGCGTCCACCTGCCAAACCCGCGGGCATGCTACCGCTACCCAGGATTGGAACGCAAGCGGAATCTTGGTCGAACTCCAACAATTCTGCACTTACCGGACCAGCCGCGCTCGCCCGCACAATGTAATGGGGAGCGCCGACAGCACCGTCGGGCGAGACGGGAGCTCGTGAACACTCGCGTGGGACGGGCGTCTGCCCGCACCCCGCAGTTTCGGAAACGGGCACGATGCCCGTTTCACCGGAGAATGCACGCCGCGGCTATTATCTCTACCCGGCGCGCGGCGAACGGATGCACGCGCGCGGAGGACCCTGCGTGGCGGTTTTCTGCGTCGAAGTCGGGCGCTTCGCGGAGCAGCCGCAGCGCTGTCCGATCGTTCGGGAACTCAGGCAGGCGGGGTTTCACACGGTTCGCGGGGCGGTCGAATCGACGCTCTACTTTGTGGAGGGCGCGTTGCGGGTGGAAGACGCGGAGCGGCTCGCCGTGCGCTTGCTTCAGGATCCCGTCACCGAACGGGCGCAGGTGACCACGGAGGCGGGCGGCCCCGATCGCTGGCAACTGGAGGTTCACCTCCGGCCGGGCGTCATGAATCCCACTGCGGAGACGACGCTGGCCGAATTGCGGGCCGAGGGGTTTCGGGTGGACCACGTGCGGACGGCGCGGCGATACCGCTTCGAGGCGGAGGGGGATCCAGCCGTGTTGCTGCCGGCGATCGGGCGGGCGATCGCGAACGACTGCATCGAACAGGTGGTGCTGGGCACCGCCGGCGTTCACCCGGCGCCGCGTGCACCGCAGTCGCGGAATGAGACGCGGCACGTGGCGATCCGCGTGCTGCACGAAGCCGCGCTCGAGCGTCTTTCGCGCGACAGGCACCTCTTTCTATCGCTGGAAGAAATGCGCGCGGTTCAAGCGTACTTCAACGCGCTGGGCCGCGACCCGACCGATCTGGAAATCGAGACGCTCGCTCAGACCTGGTCGGAACACTGCGTGCACAAGACGCTCAAGAGCGCCGTCCGCTATCGCGGCCCGGGCTTCGGCCTGGCCGGCCAGCGCGAGCCGATCGAACGCACCTACGACAACTTGCTCAGCGACACGATCGCCCGCGCCACGCGCGAGCTCATCGCCGAAGGGCGCGGGCCGCACTGCCTCTCGGTGTTCGTCGACAACGCCGGCATCATCGCCTTTGACGACGACCTGGCGGTGGCGTTCAAAGTCGAGACGCACAACCACCCGTCGGCGATCGAGCCGTATGGCGGCGCCGCGACCGGCGTGGGCGGTTGTATTCGCGACGTGATCGGCTGCGGTCTGGCGGCGCGGCCGATCGCGAACACGGACGTTTTCTGCGTGGCGCCGGGCGACTGGCCGGCCGATCAGCTTCCCAAGGGCGTCCTGCATCCGGCCCGCGTGCTGCGCGGCGTGGTCGCGGGCGTGGCCGACTACGGCAATCGGATAGGGATTCCAACGGTCAACGGGGCGGTGTATTTCGACCCGCGCTACCTCGGCAACCCGCTCGTGTTCTGCGGCTGCGTCGGGCTGATTCCGCGCGATCGCATCGAAAAGAGAGCGGCGGCCGGCGACTGGGTGGTGCTCATCGGCGGGCGCACCGGCCGCGACGGCATTCACGGCGCGACCTTCTCATCTGCGGAACTGACCGACACGCACGCGGACGAGTTTTCGCACGCGGTGCAGATCGGCAACGCGATCACGGAGAAGCGCGTGCTGGACGGCGTGCTGGCGGCTCGCGATCACGTGGATGGTCGCCTGTTCAGCTCCATCACGGATTGCGGCGCGGGCGGGCTGAGCAGCGCAGTGGGTGAGATGGCGGCGGAGATCGGGGCGGTTGTTGATCTCGAAAAAGTGCCGCTGAAATACGCCGGGCTGCGCTACGACGAAATCTGGATCAGCGAGGCGCAGGAGCGGATGGTGCTGGCGGTTCCGGCGGCGCGCCTCGACGCGTTTCTGCAAGTCATGCGGGACGAGGAAGTCGAAGCCGCGGTGATCGGGCGCTTCGGCGACGCGGAAGGGAATGCGTACTCGGCGGCGCCACGGCTGATCATGCGATTCAATGGAGAGGTCGTCGGCGATCTCGACCTGAGCTTTCTGCATGACGGCGTTCCGCGCCGCACACGAACGGCGGAATGGCGCGGGCATTCGGACGGGGCGTGCGCGCGTCCCGTCCGCTCGAACGATGCGGGCCCCGACGTGAGCGGGCGAGACGCCCGCACTCCCCTGTTCGAGCAGCTTGCCGCGCAGCTTTCACGGCCGACGGCCGCCGCCAAGGAGTGGATCATCCGCCGGTACGACCACGAGGTGCAGGGCCGCACGGTGGTCAAGCCGCTGCTGGGCCGCGGACGCGGTCCGGGCGATGCGGCGGTTCTGCGTCCGCGGCCGACGAGCGCGCGCGGGATCGCGCTGGGTTGCGGGCTGGCGCCGCACCTGTCCGATCGCGATCCGTACTGGATGGCGCTGGCGGCGATCGACGAGGCGATTCGCAACGTGGTGTGCGTCGGCGGCGATCCGCGTCGGACGGCAATTCTGGACAATTTCTGCTGGGGCCGCTGCGACGACCCGCAGATCATGGGTGAGCTGGTCCGCGCTTGCCAGGGCTGCTATGACGCGGCCAAGGCCTACGGCACGCCGTTCATTTCCGGCAAGGACTCGCTCAACAACGAGTTTGCACTCGACGCGGTGGACGTGGATGTGTTGGTCAACACGTTAACGGCGATCGCGGAGGGTGATTCGCCCGACGCGCGGCGCCTGGCGGAGCGCCTGCCGCAGATCGCCGCGCGAATTCGATCGTCGGGCCGGCTCGCGATCCCGTCGACGCTGCTCATCAGCGCACTGGCGATCGTGCACGATATCCAGCGGGCATGCACGCCCGACCTGAAGCGCGGCGGCGACGAGCTCCTGCTGGTCGGCGGGTTCGACGCCAGCGGATATGATCCCTGCGACGCGACCCGCGTGCACCTGGCGATGGCCGACGCGATCGCCGCCGGCCACGTCCGGGCATGCCACGACGTGAGCGACGGTGGGTGGCTGGCGGCGGTCGCGGAGATGTCGCTGGGCGGGCGGCGCGGCGCCGTGCTGGAGCCGCTGCCGCAGCCGTTCGACGAGCGCGTGGCCGGCTATGTCGTGGAGGCCGGCCCGGACGGCCGGAAGTGGTTCAACACCCGCGGCGTTGCGTGCGCGGCGCTCGGAGCAGTGGCCGATGACGCGGCGATTCGCGTCGGCGATGAGACCATGGCGCTGACGGATATTGAGCAGGCCTGGCGCGGGCAGCGCTCTGAAGCGCTGGGCGTCGGTGGCGCGCGATGACGAGCACGACTCTGCCTGCGCAGGAGACGCCGGCCGCGCGGCAGGCCGCCGCCCGCGCCGCAAACGAGCGCCGCCGGCGCGTGTGGCGAAACGTCGCCTTCTTCTTTGTCACGCTGTTCCTGATCCTGCTGCTCTCACTCTACAACCGCGACGAGCAGGAGGTTCAGGCGGACCGGCGGCGGATGGAGTTCTGGCGCGAGTCGTTTCAGAAGCTGCTCGACGCCGCACAGGAGCTGCCGCTGCAATTACCGACGCCCCCCGGCGACTCGGCGGCGCTTCGTGATGACTACATCTACAACATGATGTATCAGCAGGTGCTGCGCGTCCGCGGCAAGGCGGCCTTGTGCTACCGAACGCAGGCGGCGCAACTGGCCTTGCGCCGCGACGGGCGTCACGTGCTGATCTTCAACGGCCGGGCGCTGGAGATCGTGTGGATGAACGAAGATGAGTTCGCCGAGCAGGCCGAAGTCCTGGGCATGTACTTCCACGGAAAGTAATCGATGGACCGATTCGAGTATCAAGGCGGCCGGCTGATGGCCGAAGGCGCCGCCGTGTCGGAGCTGGCCGAGCGCTTCGGTACGCCGCTCTACGTCTATTCGCAGGAAACGCTGCTGACGCACTACCGGCGGCTTCGCGACGCGTTCGCCGAGCTGGAGCCGCTGATCTGCTACTCGCTCAAGTGCTGCGCCAACACGCACCTGGCGCGGCTGCTCGTGCGGGAGGGCAGCGGCGTCGACGTGGTGAGCGGCGGCGAGCTGTTTCGTGCGCTGCGGGCCGGCGCTGATCCGGCGAAGATCGTCTACGCGGGCGTGGGCAAGACCGACGGCGAAATCGTGGAGGCGCTGGACGCAAAGATCGGCCTGCTGAACGTGGAGTCCATTTCGGAAATGGAGCAACTGGCGGCGGTCGGCGTCGCGATGGGCACGCGCGTGCCCACGGCGCTGCGCGTGAATCCCGACGTCGATCCCAAAACGCACGTCTACACAACGACCGGCAAGAAAGAGACCAAGTTCGGCGTCGACCTGGAGGCGGCCGGCGATGTGCTGCGGCGCTTTGCGGCGCATCCCGGACTGCACATCCGCGGCATTCACCTGCACATCGGTTCGCCGGTGAACGACGTGGCGGCGTATGAGCTGAGCATCTCGCGCGGCATCGAGTTCATCGCCGCGATGCGGGCGGCCGGCGTCGTGCTCGACACGATCGATATCGGCGGCGGCTTCGGGGCGCACTACGCCGGCAGCGAGGCCCCGCCGGCGGCCGAGTACGCACGGCGGATCGCGCCGCTCCTGCGCGGGCGCGGCCTGAAGGTGATCCTGGAGCCGGGCCGCTCGATCGCCGCCAACGCCGGCATCGTCGTGGCCCGCGTTCTCCACACAAAATCGTCCGGCTCACGGCACTTCCTGATCGTCGACGCATCGATGAACGAGCTGATTCGCCCGGCGCTGTACGGGGCGTATCACTTCGCGTGGCCGGTCGAGGCGGGAGCGCGCGTTCCCGCGACGCGCGCCGCGGAGCAGCCGTTTGACGGGCTGGTTCGCACGGACATCGTCGGGCCAGTGTGCGAAAGCTCCGATTTCCTGGCGAAGGACCGGCTGCTGCCGGAAATGAAGCGCGGCGACCTCTTGGCCGTTTTCTCCGCCGGCGCGTACGCGATGTCGATGGCCAGTCAGTACAACTCGCGCCCGCGGGCGGCGGAAGTGCTGGTGAACGGGAGGCGCGTGCGCCTGATCCGGCGGCGCGAGACGTATGACGACCTGGTCCTGGCCGAGCCGCCCGACGCATGATCACGCTGCAGCGGCTCGAGGAGTATTCGCCGACGCCGGCCGGGGCTGTGGTCAGCATCGGCAATTTTGACGGCGTACATCGCGGGCATGCGGCGATTCTCTTGCAGGCGCGGGTGCGGGCGGCGGAGCTGAGGGCGCGGCAAGTCGTCATCACGTTCGAGCCGCACCCGATGGCCGTGCTGGCGCCGCAGCGGGCCCCGGCGCGGCTCACGCGCCTCGAAGACAAGCTGCGGCTGTTGGCGGAAGCGGGCGTGGACGCCTGTATCGTCCTGAAAGCGGACGCCGCGCTGCTTTCTCTCGAAGCCGAGGCGTTTCTGGACCTGGTCGTGACGAATCTGCGCCCGCGGGCGTTTGTGGAGGGGCCGGACTTCAACTTCGGCCGGGGGCGCGGCGGCTCGGTCGAGACACTCCGTGCAGCCGGCGACCGGTTGGGTTTCGCGGTCACGGTTGTGGCTGCGCTGCATTGCGACGAGCTGCCGGGCCGGCCGACGATCAGCAGCAGCAGCATTCGCACCGCGCTGGCGGAGGGCCGCGTCGCGGACGCACGGCGAATGCTGGGCCGGCCGCACCGCGTCACGGGTCGCGTGGGTCATGGCCAGAACCGCGGGGCGGCACTGGGCTTTCCAACGGCGAACCTGGTGGATGTGGAACAGGTTCTGCCGGGACATGCCGTCTATGCCGCCGTGGCGGAGCTGCCCGACGGGCGGCGCTTCGCGGCGGCGGTCAACGTCGGGCCGCAGCCGACGTTCGGGCAGGACGTGAGCCGGGTGGAAGCGCATTTGATCGGGTTTTCGGGCGGCCTGCGCGGCGCGAGCGTCGGCCTGGGATTTGTCGAGCGCATTCGGGGGCAGCAGAAGTTCGGGTCGATCGATGCGCTTGCCGCGCAGATTCGCGAAGACGTGCGGCAGATTGCGCGCGTGGTTGAGTTGTAGCGTCGGCCCTCGGTGGCCGACGGCGGTTTTCGCGCGGTCTTTGCGAATCGTCGGCCACAGAGGGCCGACGCGACGGGTCCTTTCAGCGAGCGGCTAACCGTCGCCGCGCGGGGCGGCGCCGCCAGCGTTGGATGTCTCTTTGTCGGCGGCCTTCGACTTCTCGACGGGTTGTTGAGCGGCCGCCTCCTGGCGCTGCTTGCGGGTGGGCAGGGTGTCGAGCTTTTCCTTCAGCTTCGTGAATCGCCGCTCGATCGGCTCCTTGAGCTTCTGCACCTTGGCGGCCAGTTGTGATTTTTCGGCGCTGTCCTTGGCCGCGGCCAGCGACGACTCGGCCTTCTTCAAATCGTCGGCCTTCGTCGCCAGGTAGCGGTCGCGGTCTTCCTGCGCCAGGCGCAGGAATCCGTTCGCGCTGTTCCGCTGTTCCTCGTTGAGTTGATAGCGCTTCACGAATTCGTCCACGTACGTCTGCCAGGCGTCTTTCGGCTGGGCCTTTGAGTCCGGACGCTTTCCGGCGTCCGCTTTGGCCAGCTCGCCGGTCGCTGGCGAAGCACCCCCAGCCGCGGGGGGCGCATTGGACGGTTGAACTGTCGGCTCCGGTCTCGTTCGCTTCCGCCCGGTGGCGTCGGTGTAGGCGTCGTCGGCATCCGTATTCAGCTTGGTCTGCTGGGCCCGGCGGTATTTGTGATAATTCGGCGAATTCCGCCAGTCCTGCTCCCAGTCGTAGCCGCCGTCAGACCAGGTCTGCACCTTGTTGTTCGCGAATCTCACGGCGACGTTGAACACCGCCAGGTTGCCGTCCAGCGTGACCTGCTGCTCGTCAGTCAGCACGTCGCGCATGTCGACCGAGAGCTTGTCCACTACTCCCGCGAAGTCATTGATGAACGGCTGCGCCCGCGCCGCCCACTCCGCCATGACCTCCGCCGAGGGCGGCTCACGACCGATCGTGGTTTCCAGGTACTCGTTCGTCAGCTTGCGCAATTCGCCCTGGTTCTGGTCAAGCCAGGCGGGCAGGCGCTCTTTGAGCATGTTCTCGACGGTCAGCGCCTGCTCGGCGTCGAACTGGTAGTCGTCCTTCATGCGGTCGACCACCATCTCGATCCAGCCGCTGATCATCTTCTTCGTGGGCCAGAATCCCTCGGCCGCGCCGTCGCTTTGGGCCGACGCAGGCGGGACGGCCACGCACGAAAACAACACGAGCAGAGCAACGGAGCGTAGCATCCGGCTGCGCATGACTGAGCCTCTCCACTGTGGCGCGGGCCGCCCGATCGCTCGAAAGGGAACCGCCGGCCGCGCCCGTGCGCATGATGATGGTACACAAACAGCACCGGCCGGCTACATCGTGTCCGACGGATTCCGACAGCGGGCAACCCGAGCGCGACCGGGAGACCAGCCTCTGGCCGGTCTTTGCGCTCCGCAGCGAAAACCACAGACCGGCCAGAGGCCTGCCCCCCGATTGCCCCGCTAATGACGCACTCGGGTGCATTAGGTCGCGATCCGTCCGAACCCGCCGCGCCAAGCGGCGGGCTGACGTCCGCGGCCTATGGGGCGCCGATCGGTGCCGATCGTCAACCCGCTGCTTGGCGCGGCGGGTTCGGAAAGACGTCTCCGATCGCAACCTCCATGGGAGACGCCCGACCCACCGCCCGGTGACCGCCGCGGCTTGACACGCCGACGCCGCGGCTGTGGACTGCCGTCATGCAGCGTTCCACGGGAACTTCGAAGCTCTTCGTCGATGAAGCCGTCATTCACGTCGCCGGCGGGCGCGGCGGCGACGGGTGCGTCTCCTTTCGCCGGGAGAAATTCATCCCCAGGGGCGGCCCGGACGGCGGCGACGGCGGGCGCGGCGGCTCCGTGTACCTCGAAGCCCACGGGGGCATCAACACGCTGCTCGACCTCACCGGCCGGCATCACTACCACGCCGAAAGCGGCAGGCCCGGCATGGGCGCCAATTGCCACGGCCGCAACGGCGAGGACCTGGTCGTGCCCGTGCCGGTCGGGACGCTCATTTACGACGCCGACACGGGCGCCCTGCTTAAGGACCTGGTCGAGGACATGCAACGCGTCCGCGTCGGCGCGGGCGGACGCGGCGGACGCGGCAACGCCCGGTTCGCCACCTCCGTCAACCAGGCGCCGCGATACTTCACCCCCGGAAGGGAAGGCAAGCAGCGGCTGCTGCGGCTGGAACTGAAGCTGATTGCGGATGTCGGCCTGGTCGGACTGCCAAACGCGGGCAAGAGCACGCTGCTATCGCGACTGACCAACGCGCGGCCGAAGATCGCGGCGTATCCTTTCACGACCAAAGAGCCGTATCTGGGAATCCTGGAACTGCCGGGCTTTCGCCGGATCGTGATCGCGGACTTGCCGGGGCTGATCGAGGGGGCCCACCGCGGCGTCGGGCTGGGCGACGCGTTCCTGAAGCACATTGAGCGAACGCGTGTGATCGTCCACCTGATCGACCTGCACCCGCCCGAGGGCGGGCCGACGCCGGTGGAGGCCTATCACATCATCCGTCGCGAGCTGGAGAGCTACAGCGCCGAACTGGGCCGGCGGCGAGAGCTGATCGTGGCCAACAAGCTGGACTTGTCCGATTCCGACGCGGCCCTGTGCGATCTGAGAGAAGCTCTGGGCGCGAACCTGCTCGGGATTTCCGGCGTCAGCGGCGCCGGGCTGCGGGAGCTGGGCGAGAGCATCTGGTCGATTGTGGATGAAGTGCGAAAAACGGAGCCTCCGCCCCCGTCGCACGTGATTGACCTGGACAGCGGCGACGAAACGGAGCAAGCGGCCGAGCCGGAGGACATTCGGATCGTTGAAGCCCCGGACGATGAAGACGATGTGAGCCGGTGACGGCTGGGCGTGCGGCGGGGTGACGATCGTTCGCGATCGGCGCCTCACAGGCCGCGGAGGTCACCCCGCCGCTTGGCGCGGCGGGTTCGGACGGATCGCCACCCGAAACGGGATGCACCCTGGGTTCTTGGGTTCTTTCGACAAGGCTTGACGAACCACGTCATTGCGCGGGAAACTTCAACGAGTCCGCGTGGAATCGAACGAACCCGGATAGGCGCCGGGCGATCGTCCGGTCGCGGCGGGCGTTTAGCTCAGTTGGCTAGAGCGCTTCCTTCACACGGAAGAGGTCACTGGTTCGAGTCCAGTAACGCCCATGCCCTTATTTTGCAAGGGCTTACGAGCGATACCAAGCACTTCTAAACCCCCTAGATTTTCAACGTTATCGGTTTCGGAGTAGTCGCCCGTGGCATCGCTCGGGCGCGCTTGTGTTGCCGGATTTGTTGCCGGATTTGCTGCCGCCCGTTCGGACTGGTTTTTCGGGCCGGCGACGCCCGCCGCAAGGTCGAAGTGAACGTCGCGGGTTTGCAGGTAGTGCGTCGCCGCAATCAACGGGGAATGCCCGAGCCAGCCGGCCACGACGTGCGCGGGGAAACGCTCCACCCAGTCCGTGGCGCAGCTCGCCCGCATGTTGTGAAACGCCCGCGGGTAGGGCTTCACGCCCGCGCGGGCGATGAACTTCCCGAACGTCGTGCGTAGATTCATCGACGGATCGCGGAGCCGCGGCACGACCGCCTCTACTCCGACTTCGGCCGCATCGAACAAGTCTTGCAGGATCGCCCGAAGCTCGGGGACGATCGGCACGACGCGAACCGCGTGGGCTTCGCCGTGCCCGGCCGTCTTGGGCGAGCGGACCATCAACCGGCCGCGGTCCCAATTCACGTCGCCCCAGCGCAGCAGCGTGATTTCGCTCGGGCATCGCAGCCCGGCATAGCGACTCAGCGCCACGATCGCCCGCCATTCGTCGTCGGGGCACGCGGCCAAAATCGCCCGCGCGTCGTCGGCCGAAACGTAGTGCGCCCGGTCGGGGTTCGCTTGCGAGCCGGCTTTCAGGTCCGCGAACGTATTGGACGGGATCAGCCCCCAGCGGACGGCCTTGCGGAAAATCGCCTTGGCAACGTGCGTGCGTTTCGCTCGCGTCGCCGGAGCCAGGGCAGCGCCGCCGGCCTTGCGCCCCGGCCCGCCCCTGCGACGTTCGGCTTTTCCGCCGGCGTCGCCCCGTTCGCGCCCGAGCGCTCTTCCGCTCGCGTCGGCCTTTCCGCTTGGCGTGCCCACGTCCACGTCGCCGCCTGCGCCCGGCGTCGGCTCGGCCAGCGCCTTTTGCCAATTGTCGGCGTCGGCCGGCGTCACACTCGATAGCGGCCTATCCGCCCCCAGAAACGCCCGCAGCGAAAACGTCGTTTGCAGGTACGCCGCGTGCGTGGACGGCTTCACGATGGCCGTATTCACGAACCGGTCCAGCAGCATCCCGACGGTCACAACGTCCGCCGACTTCCGCGGCTCCGCCAGCCCGAACCGAGCGACGCGGGCGTGTAGCCGATCGTCGATGTTTTCGAGCCAGCGAATGCCGTCCGGGTGAAGCGTGGAGCCGACGCGATGGGCTTCAAGCACGCGCTCGAATCCGGCCAGGGCGCTTTGCGCCGCCCGCTCGGAACACTTGCCGAGCCGTAAACTTTGCTGCTTGCCGGCCGCGTCTCGAAACACGATCCGCTTCAGCTCGCCGCGCGTGCCTTCGCATCCGATGCTTGCCATTGCCTACCGTCCCTTCCGAATTTTTGCGGCCTTCGCCGTGGTCGCTTTCGTCGCTGACTTCGTGCGGACAAGCTCGCATCGGAGGCCCAGCGCGAGACAAATCCGGTCCGCCGTGTCGAGCGTCACGCTGCGCACGCCGCGCATGAATCGGCCTATCTGCGCCTTGTCCGTGCCGGAAGCCGCGGCAATCGCGACCCACGACCGGCCGTCCGCGTCAATCGCCTCTTGAAGTGCCGTCGTCGTCGTTTTCATACCGGAAGGATAACACGAATCCGCGTGTTGTCAAGTATCTACTGTGTCGCTGGACGCATTCTGCCGCTTCCGGCACTCTCGCCGCCTTTCCCTTGCTCGCTCTTGTCGTCGGGCAGGGGTTCGGCGGGCAGGTGGGCTGCCGTCGCCCCTGCGCCCGACTTCCGTTTCATCTTGCTTCGTGTCTTGCGCATCTCGGGCGCGCCCCTATAAGGGGCGCGCGCCCGAGTTGCGCGCGCTTCCGAAGTTGCAACTCGGGCGCTCGGGCGCTTGCGCCCGAGTTCCGCGCCCGAGTTCGCATCGTCGGTGTCCGCAGGTGCGGGCGGAAGCGGCGGCGGGGTGGTGCGATAGAAGATTTGACGGTCGCGCTTCTCTTTGTAGATTGTTTCGGCCTCGATACCTTCGGCAATCAGCGCGCGAATCTCGCGATGCGGGACGCCAGCGCTGTTCGCGGCAGCAGTGAGCCGATCGCGGTGTACCCCGTCGGCAGCGACGAATCGCCGGACGAATTCGGTCAACCCGATGCCGGCTTCCTTCGACTTCGCCGGTTTCAGCCCGGCCAGTTTGCTCGGATCGGCGTCGCTCGCAAGTTCCCACGTCGGATAGGACCAGCGCAGACAGAACGGCTCCAGGGGCGCAAAGCTGCGAATCACGGCATCGACAACGGCCACGTCGGGCGAT
Source organism: Phycisphaerae bacterium RAS1 (assembly GCA_007859745.1). Lineage (NCBI taxonomy): Bacteria > Pseudomonadati > Planctomycetota > Phycisphaerae > Phycisphaerae bacterium RAS1. The sequence goes on from SMLU01000001.1 coordinate 464,361, forward strand.
TCGTGCGGCCGCAAGATTACATGGGCATCGACCGCGCGGCTCTGCGCGCCCGCGCCCGCGCCAACGTCGGTCACTGCTTTCTGTCCCTGCTGGCCTTTGCTCTGGTGGTGAACGCAAACGATCGCGGCTTCGGTCGCGCTCGCGATGGTGTCCAGGATGTTGTAGAGCGCTGCAACGTCCGCATTGCTGTTTTCGTCCGTTTTCGGCAGCAGCAGGCGATAGAGCGGGTCGATTATGGCGAGCGTCCACGACTTATTCCGCGGAAGAAACGCCCGCAACATGTTCACGTCGCCGGCCAAACCGCGCAGCGTTAGAACGTCGATGCCCAACTCATCGACGTTGACCTTAAGCACGTTGCAGAGCGTTCGCAGTCGATAGGCGAGAGTTTCGCCGTGCAACTCGGCATCGATCAGAAGCACGCGCCCCTGCCGGGTGTTGAACCGACCGAGCCACGGCGCGCCCGTCGCGACGGCTATTGCGAGTTGCAAAACGAGCCAGGTCTTGCGCGACTTCGGCGGCGCGATGATGTTCGCCAACTCCCCCTGCCGCAACAGCCCGTCAATAACTGATTCGCGCAGTCGGGGATATTTGCCCATGAGCTGCGCCGCCGTCACGATCTGTGAGTCGAGTGTCGGCGGGTTCGCTTGCGGCGCGGGCAAGTCGGGAGTCATAGGCTTTGCCTCTTGGGTCGGCGGCGGGCCGATCAGGTCGCGGGCAAAGTCGGCCGTGCGAAGCGTTGCGGTCATGTGAGTTTTCCCCGTCGGCGCAGACAGCCGACCGCCGATGCGACCGCCGCCCGCGCTTCGTGAGCGGGCAAGGCGCACAGTGTCGCGCCTTGCAAAACCATGCGCTCGGTTGCATCTACGTGCGTGCCCGTGCCAAGCAAGTTGCACGCCGCCGCAAACGCCGCCACGTTTCGCCGGCCTTGCTCCACGCGCCCGGCCAGAAATTCCGTCGTGCGTGCGTCCAGCTTGGGCGCAGCCGACCGATCAGGCGTCCGCGGCGCGTTACGTTCAATGGCGGGCATCGTGGCGCTTTTTTGGGCGTGCCGACGGGCATCCCGCCGCGCGAGCTCTTCACGCGCTTCCTCGATGAATCGTGCCCAACGCTCGGGCCGGCAACGCGGCACGCGGTCAAGCTCGGTCGGCTCGCCGGAAAACGGGTCGATGATGATGCCGCCGCCGCGCGGAGCGAACGCCCCTGCGCCGGGCAAGGTCAGCGACCATCCCAGCGCCGGGCGCGCCGACGATCGCGGGATGATTTCGACAGCTCCCGGCTGCCCCGGCTCGGCGATGCCGCCGGCCGCGGAGCGAAACGCATGCGCGCCGTCCGCTTCGGCCACGTCTTGCGCCGCAATCCGAAACGCCATCGCGATTAGCGCCGCCGCGCCGATGACGGCATCGACGAGCGGCGTCGGCTCGGGCAAGAGAAGCCAGCAGTGCCGACCGGCTCCCCGCCGTGAGCGAGCGACCAACAGCGCTTCCAACAGCCCGGCCGCGGCGGCGCGCTCCGCGATGCACCGCAGCGCGTGCGCCGGATCGCTCAGCCCGCCGCCGCCGTGGTCGCTCGCGTCCAGGTCGATTGCGACGAATCGGCAGCAGCCGTCCGCCGCGGGGCAGAAACCGGCCAACACAAACGGATCAACCCGAACCGGCTCCGGCTGCCGTCCGCGCGGCGCGTAGGTCACGTCGGCGGGCGCGCCACAGATATGAGCATCGACCAGCCGGGCAAGCTCGCCGGGTTCTGTCGGCAGGATGATCGGCGCAGGCTTGCCCCACGGCATGACCGCGCTGGCGTAGCGCGAGCCGTTCAGCAAGGCGGTTAGTGTTTCGCGGATCATCGGTCTGCCCCCTTGCCCGGCGTCCCGTTCAACTCGCGAACGTGGACGCACCGCAATCCGAAGGATCGCAGCAGGCGCTTGAGCGCGACGCGCAGCCGGTAAATCGGGTCGCGGCCTAGATGATCGATGCCGGCCGGCTCGGGGTGGAGCGTGACGACGTACCGAATCTTGAAGTGTGCGGGTTCGCTTGATATGCTAGATTCGCTTGCTCGCATGGTTTTCTCGCACGCGCCCCGCTGGCAACGGGGCGTTTGCCTTTCACGGACTAGGGGTTGCGTCGTCGCGCTGGCGGGGGGGATAGGGGGGCTTACGTTTCTGCGCTTCGATGAACGCGCGCAGGTCGGCCACGTCGTAGAGCCGCCGCGCGCCGATCTTCACCGACGGCAGCGCTCCGCGGAGCCTCAGATTTTCAATAGAGCCAGGGGAGACGCCCAGCAGCCGGGCCGCTTCGCGACGATCCACCAGCAGCGGCGCGGGGGCTTGCGATTCAGCGGGCATCGGCCGCCCCCTTGCCCGCCCGGCTGGAGAGCGCCGCAAGCACAGCGTCGGCGTCGTAGCGAATCGCCTTCCGCGAGAGACGCACGGACGGTATGTCGCCCCGCCGTGCCCATTCGCGGATCGTCTCAGGCGAAACGCGGAGGCGCTCCGCCAGCTCTGCGGTCGTGAGAAACTGCCTTGTCGAAACCATCGTGTATGCTCCGGTCGGGGGCCGCTTCGGGCCGCCCCTTACTACCGGCGCATATCCACGATTCAGCGCGCATACTCGCGCATACCCCGAGAGAAACCACGATTTGTGAGCGCATATCGGGTGCTAATCCCGGTCGTTTTCGGCGCGGGCCAGGTCGCTTGGGCGGGGCTTTCGGCGGTCCACGCGCCGACCGAGTTCCAGCGCCGCGGGGTCAACCGTCTTTGGGCGCTCTGCCTTTCCTGTCACCATTGCGGCCAAACCGCTCGCTTCGGCGTGTTGCTTGGCGCGCCGGATCATCCGCGACACTTCCCCTTGCGTGTATTTCTTTCCATGTTCCCGGCTCAGTTGTTCGGCTACCTTCTCTTGGGTCATTCCGTGCAAGAGTGATAGCTGCCACGCTTGCTTGTCGTGCTGCATTAGGTTCGGAAGTCGCTGAATGCCTGCCGGCACGGCGGCATCGACTTGAATAGTCTGCGGCCCGGCGGGTGCATCGCCACTGCCCGGCGTAGCTGTCCGCGAATCCGTCACCGCCGTCGTCACCGATTGCCCGATCGCGACGGGTCGTGTGTCGCACGCATGGCGAATGTCGGGCCACGTCATCGCGCGCAGCTCTTCCGGCGTCCGCCCCATATTCCGCAGCGCTTCGCGCAGTGCAACCATGTTCTGCCCATCCCAGTTTTTCAATGCGTTATCCCGCACCGCCGCAATCACCGCCGCCTTGTCCGCCGCCGAATCCTCAAACGACTCCCTGCAACCCGGATCAAACGGCCGCAGCGGCCAGCGCCCATCGGTCCGCGCCGGGGCGTAGAGCGGGTGGATTAGCCCACTCACATCTGCGTCCACGTCAGCCAGAATTGCGTTTATCTCCACCCGATCGCCCTCGCCAAGCTGACGCACTTCGTCGAAGAGCATCCAAAATGCCACATCTTGCGGCGACACTACTTGCGGCGGCACGATGGGCGCAAAGCCCGGAGTGCCCTTCAGAACAACATCATGAATCGCCGCGAGCGTCGTGTACTTGTGGGCAATCGTCATCGTAGCCGGACACGGCAACAGCGCGACGGGCGTCTTCGGAGAACGCTGATTGTGCTCCGCCGTCCATTGCTCGCGCATGCGGCGGTATCGGGTCATCACGTCAGGACTGCCGACCGCGCGACTGACACGGCGCGCGATTTCAAGTAGCCAATCGGGACAGACTTTCCATTCTGGCGGCAGCGGGTAGTCAGGAAGGGTTCGCAGAGTTTCATCATCGAGGCGCGTGGTACCACCACTTTCGCGCCGCTCAGTTTCAGGATCGGGTCGCATGGCACTACCTCTTCGGGCCGCGGTCCGGGTCACGGCCGGTAGTGAAAGCCGCAACCCGGACGGCGCGCAGCGCGGATCAGGCGCTTACCCGTTGAAACGAGATTCTACAGCGGATGCGCCGGGCTGCGCGCCTGCTTCGGCGGCCGCCGCCCGGACGCCGCGTGAAGAAAGACCGCACAGTGTTTTCACGCCGCCCTGACGACGTCCCCGCGGCCATCCACAGCCGAGTGGACCGGCGCGAGGTTCACCCGCCCAAGAGCAGCGCGACGAACGTGTTGATGTCGAGCACGTTGACCGCGCCATCGTCGTTCGCGTCGGCGCTGGCCAAGAAGCACTCGGGAAACTGGCTCGCATAGGCTCCCGGATTGAGCAGCGCCAGAACCAGCGGGTTGATGTCCAGCACGTCTCGGTATCCGTCGCAATTCGTGTCGCCGAACGCAAACGGCTCACCCGTGAATTCGTCCGCTCCTATGTCCACGCGACCGTCCATGACGCGCGGCTCGCCGTCGATGTCCGTCATGCCCGCCGTCGTCGTCAGCGGGTCGCCCGCGTGAATGCACGGCGACGACGCCGATAAGTGATACTCGGCGTGGCCCGGCACAAAGAGCGGGTCCGCGGCGATATTGCCGACGCCGTTCGCCGGGTTCCAGCCTTCGATACACGAATACGAAACGTCCGTCTCACCACAGCACAGGTCAAGCTGCGCCCGCAGTCCGCCGATTTGTCCGTAATGATCGCGATTGCCCCACAGGACGCAGTTGACCAATGATACGTTTCCCAAGCCCCTCAGTCCGCCGACGACTTGACCGGCTGTATTCTCAACAAACGTCGAATTCTCAAACGCGATTGTCGCCTCCGGTCCGGTCGTATATGCATGAACGCCGCCGCCTTGCACCAAAGCGTCATTCTGGGCGAATAGTGTGTTGCGAACGCGAATGCGCCCGTTTTTCCCGGCGTTCGCACGCATCGCTCCGCCGCTCCCATTTGTGTAGTTGCGGACAAATGAACAGTTATTCACTGCAAACAAGCCAGCCGCGCCCAATACTGCACCCTGCTGGTTGTCAATGAAGAGGCAATCCCGAATCTCCGCCGAACCGCTAGAGAGGGACATCGTCAGGACGCCGTCACCGCCCCCGAACGTGGACAGGTTGTTCGTGAACTCGCACCCCGAAACGTACTCCGAGCCAAACCCGCCCAAACTCACACAAAGCGCATCGTTCGACACGTTTCCACTAAAAACGCAATCTTCTACGATGGCTGAATGTGCAGCCAAGCCAGTTGCGCGCACGCCAAAATCGAACGGGGTGTAATTGTCTGCGAAGGTACAACGACGGATGGTCATGTCGCCGCTCACGCTAGAAATCCATACTTCGGGGAGTTCGGTGAAAACACAGTCTTCAACAGTAAGCGCCGAAGCGTAGGAGATTATCGCCTCATGATCGCGGCTGCGAAAAACGCAGTTCCGAATGATAACTTCCCCAGCCGTGTCACAGCGTACCGCCGTGCCAACTGAATGAAATGTCAGGTCGCGAATAGTTGCCGACGCGGAGAATCCGACCCAAATCTGCCACCACTCAATCGCGCACGCCGCGGCGCCGTTCGCGCTTTTGAGCGTGATGTTGGTCGTGATACTCGGCGACGGCGTGCCGTCGTAATCGTACGCGCCGTCCGCAAGCTCCACTGTATCACCGTGCGCCGCCGCCGACACGCCGCCGTAAATGCTCCGCTTAGGACCGCACGCCGCGCCGTCCCACACTTGGCACAATCCCGTCCAAGCATCGTTCCCCGTCGCCGAGTTGACGTAGATCGTCGCCGCCAGCGCCGCCGGAGCCAGTCCCCCAATGAGCAAAAGCGTGTAGGTGCGCATCGTCCGGACTCCCGTTGCTCCGGGCAGGGCGGCGCGACCGCAGGCGTGAACGCGGAGAGTTGCGACCGGGCGCTCCGCTATTCGGTGTCGCCGCCCGCCTTCGTCATGGAGCATATCAAATTCGTACACCCGAGTACATCCCAACGCACCGCGAAGCAGCGCCGGACACGGCCGACGCCCCTCGCGCACGCACGCGGAAAACGCGCCGACGCGCTGTTCGCCGCCCGCGAGTCAGCCTGTAGGGGTCGCATCGTCCGGTTCTGCGAGGGTGGGCAGCGCTCGTGCGACCGGTCCCGGCTCAGTCACACCCGCTTTCGCCCGCAACACGTCGCCGAGCCGCTCCAAAGCGGTGGACGCGACCGTTGCGGCCCTTACGGCGCTCCGCCAGGCGCTGGCGACGGCATCGTTGGTGCGGCCTTTCAACCTCGCCGGCAGATTGGTGTATTGCTCAGGTGCGGCCAGAAACACGTCGAACGCCAGCGCGAAAGCCGCAACCTCCAGGTCTTCGACACGTCGCAACATCCGCCGCGGTCGTCCTGCCATTGCATGAATCTCCGTTGTGCCCGCGAATTCGGAGCGGGTCATATGAATGGAACCGGGTAACGGATTGCCGGGTGGGGTGGGCAAAAACCCGGCCGCGGCGCTTCCTGCCGGGGCGTGCCCGCTCACAAGCTCCGCACCCGTTCGGCTTCCGGCCTTCACGGTTTGCCCGCGTTCGGGTCGCTTACTCCCGACGCCCGGATCATCGCCAGCGCCGCCGCTCGGATCGCGGCCGGCAGATTCGGCCACGCCCGCGCGACTTCGGCAAGCTCGGACGATTCGCCCCGACCGCCGGTACCCACGCCGCCGTTTGCGTCGCTCGGCGCGGCGTTTCCGTGCGCCCCCGGCCGTCCCTGTGCGGGCGTCGCCGGTCCGCGGGAAGCCGCCCGCATCGGCTGCGGCGTCGGCTCCGGACCGGCGGTCTCGCTGCGCGTCGGCGCGGGCGTCCCGCCTCGCGTCCCATCGGGCGTCGCCGCCCCCGGCGGATCGCCGTTTCGTGCATCCGTGTTGCCGGAATTGCTGCCGGTCGGACCGGCGACTTGCGATTCTCCCGAAGAAAACTGCGGGGGTTCGAGTCCAGTAACGCCCATCCCCCTGCCCTGGCGCCGAAACCCGGCCAGCGGCGACCCGTCTCTAACCCCGGTCCACCTTGCGTGTCCGTAGCGTTACAAGCAGAATGCCGATTCCGATGTCGCAGCAAGCAGAACAGATCGCTGGCGCCCCGGACGTCCCGCGCGACGCGCTCGCGGAGCGCGAACTGCGGCCCGGGCCGCCGCGCAGTTCGGAGCGCGCGCTTAGCTGGTACGACCGGGCGAAGTTCGGGCTGGTGCGCTGGGTGCTGTACGCGTGGGTGCGGTGTTTCAGCCTGCGCGGGCTCTTCCTCCTGGGCCGCTGGTTCGGCACGGTCGAGTTCTGGATCAACTTCCGCCGCCGGGCGCGCTACGCCGAGGAGCTGCGGCGGGCCTTTCCCGAGGGTCTGACGCGGGCGCGGCAGACGAAGATCATCCGCGATTTCTTCCGCCGCACGCGTTGCGACAAGCTCTTCTACCTGGTTTTCGACCGCCTGCCGCGCGAGAAGATCATGAATCGCATCCGCTTTCACGGGCGGCAATACCTGGACGAGGCGCTGCTGCGCGGCAACGGCGTCTACGTCATGCTGAGCCACGTGGGCTCGCATCACGTGGCCGGCCTTCTGATGGCGCTGCTGGGTTACAAGTGCGCCGGGGTGCGCGACCGCAATGAAGGGGCGATTCGCCAGTATGTGCAGGAGATGTACGCGCGCACGTTCCCCGAGTTCGCGGCGATCCGCGTGCTCTACGCCGACAGCTTTCCGCGTGAGATCTACCGCTGTTTCCGCGAGAACCGGGTCGTGGGCAGCGCGCTGGACGTGGGCCGCATTCGCGGGCTGAACCTCAAGACCTGCCCGGTGCGGATTTTCGGCGAGACGCGGGAATTTCTGACCGGCACGCTGCAGGTGGCGCTGCGCTGCGGCGCAGTGATCTGCCAGGCGTTTGTCGTCTCGCGGCCCAACTTCTATTTCCGCCTGATCGTCAACCCGCCGCTCTACGTCCCCGCCGGAAGCGGCGAGGCGGAGGACAACCCGCAGCGCGTGGCCGAACTGATGCAGAAATACGCCGACGGTATCGCCGCCCACATCCGCGAGCACCCGGATCATCTCAGTCGGGTATGAACCCCGCGAAACGCGCGCCGTGGCGTCCGTCCTTCGTGGCCGACCAGGGCGAGTCATTTGACTCGCCGTTGGCCACAGAGGGCCAACGCTACCGTTACTCAGCGGGCTGCTAACTCACCGCTTCCGCCGCTTCCTCGCGAGCGACGTGAATGCGCAGCCGCCGGATTTTTCGCGCTTCGGCGTCGATGACTTCGAGCTGCACGTTCTCATGCTTGAACGTCTCGCCGGTGCTGGGGATTTTTCCCATGGCCGCGAAGACGAACCCGCCGACGGTCTCAAACCCCTCGTCCTCCGGCAGTTCGATCCGCAGCGCCTCGTTCACCTGGTAGATCGACGCGCGCGCATCGACGTCAATCGTGTCTTCGTCGATATGGTTCAGCATCGGCGGGGGCGGCTGGTCGTACTCGTCGTCGATCTCGCCGACCAGCTCCTCAAGGATGTCCTCGATCGTCGCCAGGCCGGCGGTGCCGCCGTACTCGTCGAGCACGATGGCGATCTGCACCTTTCGCTGACGGAATTCCGTGAGCAGGTCGGCGATGGTCTTGGTTTCGGGCACGTAGGGCGCCACGCGCATGACGCTGCGGACTTCGAAGGCCGCGCCGGGCGCGAGCTTGAGCAGGTCCTTGACATACAGCACGCCGATGATGTGATCGAGCGAGTTCTCGAAGACGGGCAGGCGCGAGTGGCCGCTGGCGACCAGCGCCGCGCGCACCTGCTCCATGGTGCTGTCGGCGGGGATCGCGGCGATGTCGGTCCGCGGCGTCATGATGGCGCTGACGGTCGTTTGCTGGAGCTCGAAAACCGAGCGGATCATTTCGCGCTGTGCGTCGTCCACGGCGCCCTGAAGCTGGCCGTCCTGCACCGCCTCGAGAATCTCCTGCTCGACGCGTTCCACTTCCTGCCCGGCGTCTGGGCCGCTCTTGCCCAGCAGGCGTTCGACGATGAGCTGAACAAAGGCGAGCAGACGCGCCAGCGGCCAGAGGGCGGCGCGCAACAGCACCAGCCCCCACAGCGACTTCGAGAGGATCGACTCGCCGGCGTGAACGGCCAGCGCGTGCGGGACGCCAATGCCGAAGACGGCGAGCAGCGCCAGCGTGATTCCGATCGGGATGAGGATTTCTCGGGCGCCAATCGCCGGCGGATCGGATCCGAGGTAGGCCCAGGCCACCAGAAGCAACAGGCTGAAGTTGGCCGCGAGGCGCACAACGGACGTCAGGAGAAGCAGTTCCGAGCCGCAGCGGTCAAGCCACTCCAGCCACGCGCGGTCCGACGACTCCCCCAGGCGTTCCGCGAGCCGCGACGGGGAGTAGTCGCGCAGCACGTACGATAGGGTCGAAATGACAAGAATCAGGGCCAGCAGGCCGGCCCCGCACGTAAGAACCAAGTCGCGGTCTCCGAAAATCCAGGCGACATCCCGGCCGGAGAGGGCTGGAGACTCGCCGCATGGACTATATCGCCCGCTTGCGCCGCGCCGCAACGCCGCGCGCGGTCCGATCAGCCGCTGATGGTCCGCAATATCCTCTCCATGAACGACTTACGATCGGCCGCGGCGTGCGCTTGTTGGAGCAGGATTGCCTGCCGGGAAGCGAACGCAGCGGGCAACGCGAGCAGGTCGTCCGTCCGGCCGAGCTCGCGGCACAGGCTGGCGCGCAGGTCCGGCAGCCCCTCGCCCCGCAGGCCGGACACAAGCCGCGCCGCCGCCCGCCACAACTTCGGCAAGGATTGCGCCAACTCTGCCAGCGTGGTGGGTCGGGCGGTCAGAAGATCTGATTTGTTAAACGCAACGCACGTCGGCCGCACGTCGGCATAGGCGCAAATGAAGGCGGCGCGCTCCTCCGCGGCGGCCGAAGCTGCGTCAAGGACGACGACGACCGCGTCCGCTCGCCGAATCAGCTCGTGGGTTCGCTCGATCCCGGCAACCTCCAGCGAGTCGTCCGTTGTCCGCAGGCCAGCGGTGTCGATCCACAGGGCTGGGTAGCCGTCGAGCTCGCCGGGGGCTTCGACCCAGTCGCGTGTCGTCCCCGGCGTCGGCGAGACGATGCTGACATTCGATCCCGCCAGGGCGTTTACGAGCGTGCTCTTGCCGGCGTTGGGAGGCCCGGCCAGGACGATTCGCAGCGGGCGCGCGAACCAGTCGATGATTCCCGCGCGACCTGCAATCTCCCGACACTCGCGGCGCGCATCGTCGTCGCGCTCCTGATTCGCGAGGCGATCCAGCGCGGAGCGGAGCAGGTCCACCTGCGACAGCAACCATCGCGCCCCGCGAAGCGTCGCCATGCGCGGCAACGCATCAAACGCCTCGCGCGCGATGGCGTCGGCGCAATCCCACAGCGCTTGCGGCGCAGCGGCCTCCGTCATGCCGGAGGCGCGCATCCGCTCAGACGCCGTCCGCACCAGCCACGGCCCGCCGTGGAGATGCAGCCGCAGATCGAGCGGCTGAGCGGCGTGGACACTGAGCAAGATGTCATCGAGCGGTTCGCCGTCGGTTTCTACGAGGTCCGCACGGAGGACGCGGCGGGTGTCGCAAAGCGATTGCCAGTCGGGGATGCCGCCCGCCAGCCGGAGTCGAACATGCCGACGGAAGAACTCGCTGCAATCCCCCATGAGACGAATGACCGCGACGCCGGCCGGGCCGGCGCCGGTGAGAAGCTGATAGGACGCGCCGGCCATGGGTCACTTCTGTCCGGCGGCCTTGCGGTACGCGAGCGCAATCCCCATCAGGCACAAGTCAGGCACGACGCTGTCGACGAAATCGGCCATGCTCGCGATGAGCGGCGCGTTGCCCCCGGTGAGCACCAGTTGCGGCCAGTGGTTGAGCGCCGTGGCGTAGCGCTCGACGATTTCGCGCAGGGCTCCGACGGCTCCGAAGAGCACCCCGTTGGCGATGGCTTCGCTGGTGTTTCGTCCGAAGGGCCCCTCGGAGCGGCCGCTCGCGACGCGCGGCAGCAGGGCCGTGCGCTGCTGCAGCACGTCGTAGCACATCTCGATCCCCGGCAGGATCGCGCCCCCCAGGAAGCGTCCGTCCTCTGAGACGCAGTCGATCGTGGTCGCCGTGCCGAACGACGCCACGGCGCAGCAGCCGCCGATATGGTCGTACGCGGCGGCGGCGCTGCAGACGCGATCGACGCCCACCTCCGCCGGATTCTCGACGTCGAGCGGCAGCGGGAGCGGCAAGTCTTCGCGGACGGCGACGACGGCGGCCCCGCTGACCTCTTCGAGCAGAACGGCCAGTTCGCGGGTCCGCTGCGGCACGACGCTGCCGATGACGATGGCGTGCGTGGCGCGCGGCGGCACTCCAGCCCAGGCCTGCTCGATCGCCGCCCGCCAGTGCGCGCGGTCGGCGCCGGCGACGCGCGCGGCCGGCTGCAGCTTCGCGCCGTCATCGACGGCCAGCCCGATGCGCGAGTTTCCGATATCGACCGCGAGCAGGCAATCAACGGGAGCGATCGGGTGCATGAGCGTCGTCCTGCGCGGCGGCGGACCGCGTGGGTCTACTCGTCATCCTGCGGCGCGTCGGCGGGCGGCGCGGGCTGAAACGGCGCGGCCTGCGGCTTGCCGGCGGCGTCCATCTGAATCTGCTGAATCCGCAGCTCGGCCTGGTCCAGTATCTTGCGGCAATGCGCCGCAAGCTGCATGGCCTCCTCGTAGCGCGCGATCGACTCTTCGATGCCGACGCGGCCGGATTCCATGGCCTCGACGATCTGGTCGAGCCGCTGCATGGCTTCTTCGAACTTGAGCTTTTCGGTTGCCTTGCTCATGCCGCGAAGAATATCCGATTGCACGCGCCGCGGCGCGGGTCGGCCGAGCGGGCCGTGATGATGACGCGGATCGCGCGAGGCGCGCATCCGCGAACACCGGAGCGAGGCGCAAGATTTTCTGTTAAACGCGCTTGCAGTTGCGCCGCCGACTGCTAACAATAAGAACGGTTGCAGCATACAGGCGGCTCGAAACGTGGAGCCGCCGCTTCAGATGGAAGGTTTTCCGGCGCCACGGCTAGACCTTCCATCTTTTTTTATGCGCCCGCCGCGCACGACATCGGCGCGCGGCGCACGCGATCAACCCTGCTTTTCAGCCATTTTGAGCACTTCATCGACGAGCTTTCGAATTCCCTCGAATACCTCGGCGGGCCCGCGGCCGAGCATGTAGGCCGGCGTCGAGACGATGTGATGCTCGGCGTCGAGCGCGATTTCGGTCACAGCCCGGCTCTCGTGCGCGCAGCCCAGCGCGATGATGGCCGCCGCGGTCGCCTGATCCGTGCCGATGGTCAGCTTCGCTTTCATGCTTCGGGCGCCGGCGACGCGCGCCAGCAAACCGGGCGCGATGCAGATCGCGCCGACCGGCTTGCGCTCTTCCAGCATGTCGCCCACCAGCCGCTCAACGGCCGGGTTGACGCTGCACGCGGGCCCTTTCTCGGCGAAGTCGCACAGATTTTTTGCGGCGCCAAATCCGCCGGGAAGGATGAGCGCGTCCAGATCGGCGGCCTTGACCTGTGCGACGTCGCGAATGGCGCCGCGCGCGATGCGAGCCGATTCGGTCAGGACGTTGCGCCGCTCGCTCGTGGGCTTCTTCGTCAGATGGTCGATCGTGGCGGACTGGGCGATGTTCGGGGCGCAGCAGACGGTCGTCGCGCCGAGCTGGTCCAGCGCCAGGAGCGTCAGCACCGCTTCATGAACTTCCGCGCCGTCCAGAAAGCCGCAACCCGACAGCAATACGCCGACTTTGGCAGACATGGTCGTTCTCCTTGCGCTCGCCCCGGCCAGGTTCCTAGATCCATGTGCGCGAGTAGGCGCCGAATTTCGGAGCCCCAAGCGCCAGCGCGCGGGCATTTATGACGAACGGCGCCGCTTTTCGCCAATCCCCACGCGCTGGCGCTTGGGGCTCGGTTGGCGCGGACTCGCACACGGTCATATGAGTTTGAGCAACGGTCCGCGAAGCGCCCGGCCACCCGCGCCGGCCATCGACCGCCGGGCGCGCCCGAGTCTCGTCGTCCGCATCCGCATCGTCTTCGTCCCCACCGGCGTCGTGATCGCCGTCGCCCTCGCGTGCAGCGGCCTCGCGATACTCCATCGCCACGCCTCCGCAGAAGAGCGTCACGCCGATCGAGATCGCGTGACTCAGCAGCGGCATATCGCCCACCGAGACGCCGATGTATCCCTGATCCGTGAAAGCCGACACCGCGATCCGGTCCGAGAGCTTCGCCAGCCGATCGGGCAGCGGCGCGAGCATACCCAGGTCGCAATTCAGTCCATACTCCGCCAGGGCCGACATCGCGAACGTGTGGACCGGCACGGCGATCGGATAGATCAGCCGCTCGATGGCCTGCGAATCGCAGTAGCCGACGGCGACCGCGTTCTGGGGCAGGCTTGCCAGCGTGTCGCGCACGCCCGGACGATCGAGTATGCACGGGCCGGCGGTTTTCGGATCGGCCTGCCGCAGCGCCGCCGCCACGGATTGCGGGAAGAATCCCATGATGCAGCGGTCGCCGATGAACGCCCACGCCGGCGCAAAGGGCGACGGCCCGCCGCCGATGAGCACATAGCGAATCTCGTGCGGGCCGTATTGCGTGCGGCTGAGGCGCAGCTCGACCTGCTCCTGCGCAGCGAACGGCTTGGCAATGTCCACGAGGCGCGTGAGCAGCGCGTCGACGGCTTCGCGGTCGCGCGCCTCGAAGGCCAGCACCATGCCGGTGAAGAGCGCGCCGCCGTGGGCCGGAGCGTCATAGAGCGTCCACGTGTCGCCGATCGCCGGCAGGATCTGATCTGTAATGGACAGTCCCAGCACCTGCCGCATGCCCGCCATGGCGCCCTCGATGCCCGCGAGCACATCGGGCGCGATCTCCTCCAGGATTCGCTGCGTCTCCTTCCACGCCGCCTGCAAGTCGAGGTTGCTCACCTGCATCCAGTAGGCGTCCGAGGGGACCATGCGGAAATCGGCGTCGGCGATCGGCTTCTGCCGCCAGAGACTGGCCAGGCCGCCGCGGGCGGAGCACTCGATGAACGTGGTGGCGCTCGGCCGCCCCCCGGCCGAGCCGGACGCGAAATAGATCGAGCGCATTTCGTTGGCGCCCAGTTCGCGGATGGCGGCGTCGATGACGGCCCGCATGTCGCCGGCGTCTTCCTGAATGGTTTTGCGCAGCACGTCGATCGTGATCGATAGATCAATGAACAGCTCGAATTCCGGCGCAGCGGCGCCCACCCGTTTGCGCACCTGGGACAGCGCTGCTCCGCCACTGAGCGGGCCAACCGTCCCACGGGCGCGGTCAATGACGCGCTCGACGGCCGCGTCGCGCATCGCCACGATGAACTTTCCTTCCGCCGCTCCCCATACAAAGCGCACGCCGTCATCCTTGTCCTCGACTGTCGCGAACGTGAGACCGGCGATGGTCGCGCTCCCCATCTCGCCCGGCGCGGCGGCCTGGCCGGCGAAGTGGGTCGCCAACTCAGCCAGCTTCTGCGCCTCGCCGCCGGCGTCGATCACCAGCGCCCAGGCCGGCGGCGTGTCGCCCAGCAGTTCCGCCGGTGAGCCGAAAAGGCCCAGCGCGCCCGGAAAACGCGCCAGGAGCAGGCCGAACTTGCCGATCGCAGCCATGCGGGCGGCCCGGTTGTCGCTTCCGGCGCGACTCTCCGCGCCGGCGGCCAGTTGTTCGAGGATGCGAAACTCGGCTGACTCGGCGCTCAGCAACCGCGTCCAGCCTACGTAAGCGTAGGTGTCGGCCGGCAGCAGCTCGGCCGGATCGGCGGCGGCGCATGGCAGCGCGGCCGACAGGAGAACAGCGACGACGACCAGCGCCCGCAGGGGCGATCCATATCGAGTCATGACGGGCTCCTTGGAGTGATTGCCGAAGTTGTATCCGATTTCCCCCGTCCAGGGCGAGCGTCAACTGTGCGGATCGGCGCCGACCGTCCGCTGCGGCGCGGCGCTCAGCCATACGCACGCGGCCCAGACGAGGAACACGCCCAGAAGCTGCGCTCCGGCCGCGCGGGCCGCGGGCCAGGCCAGCAGGATTGCGCAGCAGCCCCAGCCGACCAGCGCCGCAAGGGCGATGCGGCAAAAGCGCCGCCGGGCGCGGCGCACGCGTTCCAACCGATCCGCCAGCACGGCCAGCGGCCAGTAGAGCAGCGGCAGGTAGTGCGTCCAGACCAGCGGCGAGAAAAGGAGCATCGCCGCGCACCACAGTCCGAATTGCAGCCGCTCGCGCTCCAGCTCGACAGCACCGCCTGGCGGCGAGCGCAGTCCGTCGCGCACCGTCGCCGCGCCGCCTGCCAGCAGCATCGCGCCCGAGACCGCGACGAAGACCCACCAGATCGCGTCGAGCGGCAGGTCGGCGATGTTCACCAGCAACGGCGACCGGCCCTCTTTCGGATCGCCGTCCGTAGGCGACAGCAGTCGCCGCAGAACGATCGGCAGCGCATTGTTGCTGTACTTGGCCTTCCGCGGTTTCTCGGCGGTGATGGTCGTTTTCGCGGAGTGTCCCACGACCGCGCGCTCATAGAACTCGCGGTGCGCCTGCGCGGCGCGCTCGAATCCCAGCGAAGCCGCCGGAAGCCCGCCGCCCAGCACGACCGCGGTCGCGACCGCGGTGGCCGCGACGCGCCAGCGCTGCCGGAGCAGGAAGAAAATCAGCAGCACGCCCGGAAGCAACTTGATGATGATCGCCAATCCGAGCGGCACGCCGGCCGCCCACTCCTGCCGCCGCTCCACCAGAAACCAGGTCGAAACCGTCAGAAACAGCAGCAGCAGCCCCATCGCCCCCAGCACGCCGCATGAATGCACGTACGGAAAAGCCAGCACCACGGCCAGCCAGGTGGCGGCCCGCGGCCGTGGCGGCAGGCCGCCGCTGAGAAGCGTTTCGCTGAGGAGGATCGTCGCGACGAAGAGCCCCAGCGACGCCAGCGTGAACAGCGTGATCGCCGCCTGAAGCGGGAGAAAGCTCCAGGGCATCATGAAAATGACGAAGAACGGCAGGTAGTTGTGGACTCCCAGCTCGTCGGTGATCTGGCCGGTCTCGCGAAAGTGCCGGGCCGTTTGCCAGAAATCGCGGAAGTCGGTCGAGCTTTCGGCCCGCAGCGCCGCGTAGCCCGCCAGTCCGACCGCATACACTGCGGCGCCGATCAGCAGCGGTCGCCAGCCGCGCCACGGCGAGCGTCGCTCCTCGCGCCGGAGGATCATCGCCGCCCCGTGAGGGCGCGTGAGAGCGCCAGTGCGTACAGCCGGCCGAGGTGTCGCAGGTAGCGCATCTGCTCACCGAGATTGAGCTTGGTCTTTCCGGCGGCCCGGTCGGCGAAGGCGATGGGAATCTCCACGACGCGCCGCCAGCCGTGTCGCACGATCAGCTCCAGCGCGATCTTGTAGCCGATCGGCCGCAGCTCCGACAGCCGCAGCCCGGCGCGGCGCACGCAGAAAAAGCCGGCCATCATGTCGCGCACCGGCGTGAGCGGCCGTGCCAGGAGACGGCCCATCAGGCTGTTGAGCCTGCGGCGCAGCGGCCAGTCGAGATCCACTGCACCGCCGGCGACGAAGCGGCTGCCGATCGCCATTTCAACGTCGGGGTCATCCAGCGCCGCGACCAGGTCGGGGATTCGTTCGGGCGGGTGCGAGAGGTCCGCGTCCATGACGACGATGCGCTCGCCGCGCGCTTCGCGCAGGCCGGCGATCACGGCGGTCGCCAACCCGCGCTGGGCCTTTCGCACGATGCAGCGCAGCGGCGCGTGACCGGCGGCGGGCGGAGACAGCTCGGCGCGCAGCGCTTCGCCCAGTTCGCCGGCCAGCGCGGCCGTTCCGTCGGGCGAGTCGTCATCGACGATCAGGAGTTCACTGGTCGCGGGGTCGACGGCGGCGAAGATGCGCCGAGCGAGCGGCGCCAGGTTGTCGCGCTCGTTGTACGTGGGAACGACAATGGACAATCGAATCGGGAGACTCAACCGCGCTCCTGCCGCCGCGTCCGGCGAGCTTTCGCGCGGCGCGTGCGGCAGGCAGACTATCGCGCGATGGCCGGCGTGGGGAGTGCGCCGCGGCGGCGTGGCGCGCCGATCCGGCCGGACCCGCCGCGCCAAGCGGCGGGGTGACGATCATTAGCGGTCGGGGCCCCAAGGCCTTGGACGTCAACCCGCCGCTTGGCGCGGCGGGTTCTGAAAGACGCCGCCAATCGCAACCTTTCCGCCCCCATAGCGCGAATCAGCCGCCCGAAAGCAGCGCGACGAATGGGTTGATGTCCAGGATGTCGATGCTGTGGTCGCCATTGATGTCGGCCAGGTTGATGTCGCAGCTCGGGAACGTGGCGGCGTATCCGGCGGGATCGGCCAGCGCCAGCGTGAACGGGTTGATATCGAGAATGTTCACCGCGCCGTCGCAGTTCAAATCGCCGACAGCGTACGTGTCGCAGGCCTGTGCTCCGGGCGGCCGCAGCCGCAGTCCCCAGCTCACGAGCGTGCCGGTGTCGCCGGAGGCCGCGTCGCTGACGGTCAGCGTCCAGCCGCCGGCGGAGTTTCCGCCGTCGAATTCCGCGAGCAGGCGCGAAAAGAAGCCGGCGGTCTTCATGTTTCCGATGGTCGGCGAGGAGCAGACCGGGAAGGCGCCTTCATCATCGAGCTCGATGTCCAGCCCGTCCTGGAACGAGCAGTAGCGCCACCAGATGCTGAACTGAGAGGCCTCGTGTTGCAGCAGCAAGACGAGGTCTCCGATGTACGTGTGATCCGGGATGTTCACGATGACGTTGACGTCGCCGACGGTGAATGAATCCAGGACGAGGATCGTGCTGTCGACGCTGGCAAGATCGCCGATCGGCGCGTTGGGCGTGGCCGAGTAGTCGAACTCGGTCGGGCCGCCGGCGTCGCAATTGGAGTAATCGCCGCCGTAGGCGCCGCCCAGCGACAGGCAGCTTGCCGGCGTGCGGATGCTGCAGGCGCCGGCGATGCAGCAGGCGCCGTACGAGGCGCAGCTTTGCGAGGGCGTGCAGGGCGGGCCGCTCTCGTCCAGGTGCAAAAAGAAGTTGCCGCTCTCGCCGTTGGCGCCGTGAACGAGAATGTAGTAGTTCGCGCCGGCGACCGAGCACCAGGAAACGCTCGACTGCTGTCCGCAGAAGTTGTCATTGCTGCCCACGCATGAGAGCGTGGTGCAGCTTCCGCAGTACACGCTCACGATCGTGTCGTAATTGGTCAGGGGGTCGCAGGTCGCGGCCGTCATCGTCGTGCCCGTGCCGATCACGCGGTACCACACGCCGGGACTGGAAATCGCGTCGCCACAACCGGGCAGCTCCACGTCCACCGTGGCGCCGGTGGTCGAGCCGAAGACCGTGACCGGCACCGGACGCAGGACGGCGTTGCCGCAGGCGTCGTTGCCCAGGGCGCGGCCGGCCAGCAGGCCGCAACAGGCCGCCATACCGGCGGCCGTCCGCGCGAACCAAGAGCGCAAGAAATTCGTGTTCATGGATAGCTCCGTTCCCTCTCCAAGGGTCGCTGCACGCCCGGCCAGACACTACGGCACGGGGAACGCCCGCAGCGTGGCATCAGTATAACCGCTATTTCGTGCCGGCCGGTTGTATCGCGCGCGGATTTTGCCCGCGTCAGCGCTCGCGCAAGAACGGGTGAGCGTCCCGCGCCGCGCGCGTCACTCGCGCTCGTCCGGCCAGTACACCGAGACCGGCATCACCAGGTTTCGCTCCCCGCGGAACGCCGCCCGGAGCAGCGCCGGATCACGAAGCGTCTCGTGGTTCAGCTCGAAAAACGTGGATACGGCCCGCCAGCTCGGCAGGAGCAGCGCCTGCTCGACGAAGCGGTCATCGCGCGTCCGGCCGACGATCAGCGTGAGCATGCGATTCGAGGCATAGGCGCGCGCGTCGCCGCGGCGGTCGCCGATTCCGATGAGGATGTTGGGGTGCTCCTCGCGCAGGGATTGAAGCACGCGGCGCTTGAAGCGCGCGTCGCGGATTGCGTCGCGCAGGCGCGACGCCGTCACGACCGGCCCGGCCGGAAACTCGCGGAAGCTGAGCCAGGCGCGCGTCTTCTCAAGCACCGCCCGCGGCCGGGCGGTGACGTACATGATGTGATAGTCCTTCGAGAGCCGCGTCAGCGTCGTGGCCGAGTCCGGCAGCGCGGGCGACGCCTCCGCGGCCGCGTCGAAAAAGACCTCATCCAGATCGCTGTCGGCCACCGTGTTGTCGATGTCAACCACGATGATCGTGCGGTCGGGCTGCCAGTCGAAAATGCGGCCGACCGCGCCGTAGACCGCGCCGCCGACCGTGGCGCGGGCCTCAAACTGCTCGCACCCGAGCGCCTCGGGCAAGCTGATGGCCGCACGACCGTCGCCGTCGCTCACGGCCTGCTCTGCCACCGCGCCGTTGAGGTAGAACCGCACGACCTGGTCTTCGATTTCACGCCGCACCGGCAGCATCGGCTCGCGCTCGACGTACGCGACGAGCCTCACCGGTTGCCCCGGAATGCGAATGGCGTCGTCCACGCTGACGACGGCCCGCCCGCAGCCGACGGGCAGGAGCAGCAGCGCGGCCAGCGGCAGGAGTGTCGCGCGAGTCTTCACGGCATGAAAATCTCTGGAAACCGGCAGCGCGTCAACCTTATTCTACAGGCGTGCAAACCGCGAAGCGCCAGGCGGGGCCCGGATCGGAGCACGGGGAGCACGGGGCGTCGCACGGTAAAAGGAGATAGTGATGCACTCGAATCACCCAACGCATGAGCCTCGAATCTGCAAGCGGCGGCGCCACCGGTCGATCGCGTGGGCCGCTGGAATCGCAATCGCCTGCCCCACCCGCGCCGCGGACCGGCTGGAAACGGTCTACTATGACTTCGTCGACGAGAACGGCAACCTTCGCGGCGGGCGGGTCGAGCTGCTGCTGCCGGGCCCGGACGCGTGGCGGGGCGTCATCCCGGCGCCCTGCACGACGCTGCTGTTCAATGGTCCGTCGTCCAACCGAATCGACATGGTTGTGGTCGGCGATGGATACCTGAATCCGCAATTGGCCGCGTACGCGGCGCACACGAACAACTGGATCAACGCGTTCGTCGCACAGCAGCCGTTTCTGGCCTACAGCACCTTCTTTAACATCCACCGCGTCGATGTGGTCTCGCCCGAGAGCGGCGTGGATCACGATCCGACCTACCCTATCTGGCGCGACACTGCGTTGGGGATGGGCTTCTGGTGCTCGAACATCGAGCGGCTGCTGTGCGTGACCGTGGGCCAGGCGTATGCCTACGCCGAGAACGCCCCGGACGTTGACGCGGTGATCGCCGTCGCCAATTCGACCAAGTACGGCGGCGCGGGGTACACCGCTTCGGATCTGGCGACGTTGTCGGGCGGCAACAGCCTGGCGGGCGAAATCGCCATCCATGAGCTGGGGCACAGCCTTGGAAACCTGGCGGACGAATATGACTACGCCGACGGCACGACCTATACCGGGCCGGAGCCGATCGAGCCGAACGCATCCAAGCTGACGGCGGCGCAGATGACGGCGTCCGGCTCGAAATGGGCGACGTGGATCGGATTCAACAACGCCGCCTTCGACGGCAACCACTCGACCTATCAGGGCTGCCGCTACTACCAGTTCGGCGTTTATCGGCCGACGAACAGCTCGAAAATGCGCGCGCTGGGCCGGCCGTTCAACGCGGTGTCGGTCGAGTCGCTGGTGATCGAGATGTACAAGATCGTCCGCCCGATCGACGACTCGACCCCCACGGGCGCGCCGCTGAACGGGAGCGAGACGGTCTGGGCGGATGTGGTGCAACCGGCCGACCACAACTTGACGATGCGCTGGCTGCTGGACGGATTCGTGGTCACCGGCGCGACGGGGCCGGCGCTCGACCTGGGCACAGTCGAGATGGATGAAGGCGTCCACATGCTGCGATTTGAGGCAAGAGACGACACGCCGTGGGTGCGAAACGAGGCGGCCCGCATGCAGTGGATGCAGGACAGCCGCACCTGGTCGATCGTGCTCGACTTTGCCGTGGGCGACGCCAATTGCGACGGCGCCGTGAACGTGCTGGACATCAATCCCTTCGTGCTGGCGATCGGCGACGAGGCGGCCTACCTGGATCAGTATCCAGGCTGCGACATCCTGAACTGCGACGCGAATGGCGACGGGACGGCGGACGTGTTGGACGTCAATGCGTTTGTCGCGCTGCTGCAGGGTTAGCGTTCCATCAAACGCGGTATTCACGTGGGGAGCATCGGCGTCTTGCCGGTGCGCACCGGCGAGACGCCGATGCTCCCCGAAACGGCTGGCGCGACGGGGAGTGCGGGCGCGCTGAAACTGACGGGGAATTCCCGCGCGATCTCGTGACGAGCGCCGTCAATTGTCGCTTGCCTGTTGTTAACGCGCCGCCGTCGCAGCCTTATCCGGCGACCGCGTGCAACGGACATTCCGCCAGGATCGTCACCGCTTCCGATTCTGCGGGCGTCAGAGGGACAACGGTATGTCGTTGTTGGGTGCCCGCCGCGATTTTAGACAGCTCCGTGCAGCGCCCGCCGGCCGGCGGACGCCGCCGCCGCCCCCGCCGCAGCCCGATCTCCCGCCGCCGGCGCGGGAACTCGCTTGGATCAAAATCAAGGTGGTGGACGACGCCACCAGCCGGCCGCTGTCCGGCGTCGTCCTCAAGGTGACGCAGCCCAATGGGCGGCAGTTCGACTTCACCACGCGCCCGGACGGCGCCGTCGAAGTGCACGAGATCGACCAGGGAACGTGCGACGTCACGTGCGACCTGTCCGAGGCCACGCTCGCCGATACGTTCGATTTCGAAACGACGGGGCCCGCCGCAACAGACGCCGACGACTCCGACAGCACGGCGGAACCCGGTGCAAACGCGGCGGGCGCCGCCGCAGACACGCCCGACGCCGAGCCGGATGTCACCGTCCCGATCATCCCGGGAACGCACGTCGCCGAGATCGAAGCCCACCGCGTCGCAAGCGGCGAGACCCTGGAGAGCTTGGCGCAAGGCGCCGGCACGACCTGGCAGCGGCTGGCGATCTTCAATTTCAACACCGCCGTCCCGGACGCGATCAATCGACACCTGCGCGAGGACGTCGGCTGCACGCGGCGAACCGCCGACGGCGCCAATTACCAATTCGACGACTCCGACGACCCGGGGATCGTCTTTGTTCCGACGGCATGGCGGCAGGCGGGGCTGGCGACCGAGCAGGAGCACGTGATCCGCGTCCGCTCGGTCGGTTATCGAGGGCCTCGCCTGCACGAGTGCATTTGCATTCCGGGCATCTGCTTCGATTTCGATCGATCATTCGTCGGTCCCGACGCGGCTCCAGTCTTCGACGACCTGGGCGCGGCGCTGCAACGATTCCCCGGCGGCAAACTGTCCGTTTATGGACACACGGACCGCTGCGGCAGCGAGGAGTACAACAAGGCGCTCAGCGACCGCCGGGCGGAGAGCGCCTACGCCGTCGCGACGCACAAGCCGGATGTCTGGGAGCGTCTTTACACCGATGAAGACTGGGGTCTGCGCCCGATTCAATCGATGCTGACGGCCCTGGGGCATGACCCGCAAGGGGTTGATGGCGAGATGGGGCCCAACTCGCAAGCCGCCATGCGATCGTTCACGGGTCAAAGCGGCAATGCCCGTGTCGAAAATGACGCGGCGTTTCGAGCGCGGCTGTTCGCGGCGTACATGGTTCATCTGTGTCCCGAGCCGGTCGCCGAGGAGCGCTTCGCCCGCACAAAGTTCATGGGCTGCGGCGAGTACAACCCGATGGTGGAAGCCAACGCGAACGAGCTGGCCGGAAACGGCCGCGGACGCCGGCCGGGAAACGCGCCCAATCGCCGCGTCAGCTTTCTACTCTTCGATCGTCCGCCGCAGTCTTCGCCCTGCCAGCTCGGCGTGATTCAGCCCTGCCAGGAGCAGACGAGCCGGCCGCCGGCCGCCGGCGGCGCGAACCCTCACCTTCGCTGCCCGTTCTACAGCCGCTTCGCGTCGTCGTGTCGCTGCGGACAAGGCGGCCAGACGCTCGAAGAGGTGGGCATCCGGCTGCTCGACGAAAAGCGGGACGCGACGCCCCATGCGCCGTATGAGCTGGTCGCCGGCTCGGTTCGCCGGTCGGGCTTGAGCGACGGCGAGGGTTGGGTATTCGAAAGCGGGCTGCCGAGCGGCGGGACATGCACGCTGCGATGGAGCCGGGCAGCAGCCGACGCCGAAGCCGGCGCTGCGGAGGCCGGATTTCAATACGAACAGCAGGTCTTTCTCGACCTGGGCGACAACGAAGAAGAGGCGAATCGTCGACGCCTCGCGAACCTGGGGTTCAAGATGTTCGACGACGAGACGATGAACGTCCGGCTGCTCCAGTCCGCGTATTCGCTGGACAAGTCGGGCAGTCTCGCGGACGTCGGCGCGCTGCTCGCGCAGTGGCACGATCAGGACAAGCCGCCCACGCTCTCGGACGGCGTCGACACGTTTGCGCGCGACGACACCGCGCTGGCCTGAGCCGGCCAGGAGGCAGTCTCATGTGTCAATCCGGACCCGACATTCCGCTCCGCAGACGACGCCCCACCGGCCCGGTTCAACGCCGGCCGCGGCAGCGCCCGGCGCGCGTGCAGGCCGCCCCGACCACCGGCACGGTTCTGGACTGGTTCATGCACGACCTGATCGACCAGGGGGCGGCGGCCGGCGCGGCGGCGGTCGCCGCGGAGCGCATTTTCGTGCTGCCGGAGCTGGATTTGGCCACGCTCATCGCGGAGGGGCCGACCGCCGCGACGAGTTGGGAAGGGTATCACGCGGGCAAGCACGGCGTTTGGGAACGATTTCAGAATATGCACGGACAGCGGGTCAACCTGGGCGAGCTCTATTTCAATGACGAGTGGCGCTGGATTCGGCAGGAGTGGAAGTCGGCCGACGGCCGGCAGCTTCGGATTATCAACCAGGCCCAGTTCCGCGCGACGGTGGACTCGGTCTTTTCGCGTCTCGGCGCGCCGCAGATGTCTCAACAGGCGCTGCTGGACGTGCAGGCGACGGGAATGCGGCACATCTTCGACAGCGCCCGCTTCACCCAGGACGTCGGGCAGATTTACAACCAATTCGGGCGCGGGACGAGCGCCACCATCTGGCAGGGCAAATACGTCCGAATCCTCCCCAGCGGCGGCGTGGACATCGGCCCGTTGCAGACCAACATCGATTTCACGGCCCACGGCAAGAGCTTTCGAATCGCGGTCAACGCCCAGACCGGGCAGATCATCAATTTCTTCGAGATCATCAACAACCCGCGCTTTCGTCCGATGCCGTTCCAGGACATCGTCGTCAAGTGGCGCGGCGGCGTCACGAACCCGGAGGTCCACCGCGTCACGCTCCCCAACGGAACCCGGGGGAATTTCACGGTCGAGGTTTCAGCGACCTGGCGCGGGCTGATTACGCAAGGCATCAAGCAGGGTGTGCGCGGCAGTGCGCTGGTCGGCGGATTTCTCGGGGCCATCAGCGGCTTCCGCCGCGAGGGGATCCCCGGCGCCCTCAAGGGCTTTGCAATCGGCGCCGTATTCGCCGCCGGAACCGGGGCGCTGATCGGCGGCTCGTTGGCGCTGGCGCAGCGCATCCTGCCGCGCGCCGCGGCCGTCGCCGTCAGGGTGCTGGGTTACGTCTCATTTGTGACCACCGTGTTCTCCATCTTGCTGGACGCGAGCGAAACGGGGCTCGATCCGCAGGAATTCGGCGATCCGGAGACCGGCCCGGATGGTAACACCTACCGCCGCCGTCACGCGCGCAACGTCGGTTCGCAACTCTTCCCCGACTGGGTCTACCTGGGCCTGCGAATCGAATGCCCGGATGGAACCGTCTTCGAGTTCGGCGAGGACGAGCTGGGGCACGAATCAGCCTTCGGCCGGACGCCGATCAACGTGTTCGCGCGCGACCGGCGCATCGACTGGCAAATGACGCGCTTCCCGGATGGGAGCAGCATGTGGTGGTGGCTCGACCGCCAGTCGCAGGACGAGCACATCCTGGTCTTCCGCGACGACACCGACATGCAGGCGGCGCTTGACAACGAGCAGGAGCGCGCCGTGCGCTTCAACATCGTCGAGCCGCATCCGTAAACTGCGGGTGCGTTCGTCGTCCCGGGCGGCCCGCCCTGCTTTCCGAACCCGCCGCGCCAAGCGGCCGGTTGTGCTTCGGGTCGCATAAAACCTCGTCCGCCAAAAGCCGCCCCGCTCTGGAGCCGGCGTCGATCCGCCGCTTGGCGCGGCGGGTTCGGACAAACGGGCCGTTTTGATTCGATTCCAGGGCACCCCCCAGACCGACCCTACATCGGGCCGGGGTTGACGACGCAAGACAAGCGTCCTACCGTTTGTGTACTGTCGCGATCGCGTCTTCAGGCTCCCAAAGGACAGTGGTTTCAGGGTGTTCGCCCCGCGTCGTGATCCCAAACAACTTCGTGCTGCGCCCGCCGGCCGGCGGACGCCGCCCACCCCCGTTTCCACCGAACCGGATACGCCTCCGCCCCAGTCCGAGCGATCCTGGTTCAAGGTCAAGATCGTGGACAACGACACCGGCGCTCCGCGCGGCGGAGTCGGGCTCAAGATCACGCAGCCCAACGGCATGCAGTTCGAGTTCACGACCCGGCCGGACGGGGCGGTGGAAGTGCACGAGATCGACCAGGGCACCTGCAACGTGACCAGCGACCTGACCGACTCCCGGATCAGCGACACATACGATTTCGTCGCCGTCGCGCCCGAGCGGGTCGAGCCGGACGACGCGGGTGTCGCGACGCCGCGGGTGCGCGTGTCGCGCGGCGTGCGGATCGCGGCGATCGAGGCGCACAAGGTGGCGTCTGGCGAGACGCTGGCGAGCCTGGCGCAAGGGGCGGGAATGACGTGGCAGCAGCTCGCGCTGTTCAACTTCGGCACGCAAATCCCGCACGAGATTAACGAGTACCTGCGCGACCAGGTCGGCTGCACCAAGATGACCGCCGACGGCGCCAATTACCGCTTCGACGACTCTGACGATCCCGGAATCATCTTTATCCCCACCGTCTGGCAGGAAACCGGCCTGGCGACCGAGCAGGAGCACGTCGTCCGCGTGAAGGCCTTCGGCGGATTGCAGCTTTGCGTGCGGCTGGCCTGCGACCCGGCGGCGGCCGAGTCGATGGATGACAAGTTCGTGCTCGCCAGCGCGGACGGCAGCTACCGCGAAGAGAAGACGGTGAAGGACGACCAGCGCCCGGGCGATCACTATGTCGATTTGCGCTACACCGGGCTGAAAGCCGACGCGTCCTACACGCTGCAGGTGATCCAGTCGAACGGCGCGGCGCCGGTGACGGTATTTGAGAACGTGCCCTATGCCCGGCTGGCCGGGCTGTCGCGCTCCGCGCCGGAGGCGCGCGACGAGGGACTGGTCCTCTCGAACGTCGATGCGGAGTTCGCCGAGGACGAGCCCGACGCCGCTGGCGATGCGGCTTAGATGAACGCATATGGGTGGGACGGGCGTCTCGCCCGTCCTCGCAGTCTCAGTAACGGGCACGATGCCCGTTCCGAACACGTAGGTTCAGAGGATCTCGGCTCTGCGCGTTAGCGAGGAAGCGTGGCCAACGGATCAAATGACTGGACCGTCGTCCCCGACGCGCCCCCGCGAACGTCCGACGCCGCGTCGCCCGGCGGCGGCGGCGGCGAGCGCCAAGGCGGCGCGGCAGCGCCGCCGCGCCGCGTCATCGAGGTCGATGAGCCGATCGTCGTCGTCGGCCGGGCGCCGGCGGTCGAGTTCGTCAACGATGGCGATGGGAACCATCAAGGCGACCAATCCGGCAGCGTCGCCTCGTTCGCGCGAATCGGCCTGTGGGATGAGGCCTTTGACGCTTCCGGCAACGTCCTGAACGCCGAAGCCGAGGCGGATAATTTCATCGGCGCGGATTCGCGGCGCTTCTACATTCATGTGACAGACTCCACCGCGTCAGGGTCCGTGCGCGTCCGGTTCAAGACCGTCTATCCCAACGGCCGGGACCAGGATTCGCCGCCCAACAACACGATTACGTGCACTGAGACGGCTGCCGGCTCCGGTCATTTCATCTCTCGCGCGCTGATGCTCGTCACCGATCTGAAGGACAAATTCCAGCGAACCCACTCCGGGTTGTCGGGCGCCGCTTCGCGGGTTCGCATGCGCGGCGACACCGACTTCCGCATTCGCCGCGCCAATGTGTTTTCATCGGTCGTCGCAGAGTATCAACCCTCCAGAGTGCCGTTTCGCTCGTCCATTCCGGTCTTCGAGCGCAGCCCCGAATCGCGCCGCAAAGTCCCGCTTCAGATCGTGATCCTGCGGCGCACCGCGGGCGGATCGCCGGTGGTGTCGGCGTCGCACGTGTGGGACCGCGACCTGCCGATGATCCGCGCCGTGTACGCCCGCGTCGGCGTCTGGGGCTACACGGTGGTCGCCCCCGGAACGGCGGCGGCTGACACCGTGACGAACGGCTCCGACTCGCTGGCGCTGATGGACCCGC
Source organism: Phycisphaerae bacterium RAS1 (assembly GCA_007859745.1). NCBI lineage: Bacteria > Pseudomonadati > Planctomycetota > Phycisphaerae > Phycisphaerae bacterium RAS1. The sequence goes on from SMLU01000001.1 coordinate 491,713, forward strand.
CCGCGGGAGTGGACCCGGCCGACCTCGACGGCGCCGGCGAGATCACGATCTGCAACACGCTGGCGCAACAGGCCGACACGATCCGGCTGATCTACGCCGCGGTGCTCCGCAGCGGCAACCGCGGCGAGTCGTTCAACGACGCCAGCGTCACCGCGGCCGGCGGCCCATGGGGACCGACCGCCGGTGCGGCGTTCATGAACGTCTCCATCCGCTCGCGCGGGCCATATTCGGCGGTGCACGAGACGATCCACGTTCTGTGGGACAAGCCGGCGTCCGCAAACGGCGGCCACTACATTCAGCTTGCCTCGCCCGGCCGGCGCTTCGAGCCTCAGAACCTGATGCGCAACGGTACATCGGAAGCCAAGTCGGTCAGCGCGACCAAGCGCATCTGGGTCGAAGCGGATGCCGACGGCGCGGCGCAGTTTTCGACCATCCGCGCGTCGCACTACACGCGCAACTGGTGAGCCATGATCGCCGCCCGATTGCGATCCGCCGCGTTTCTGACCATTCTCGCCGGCGCCGTCCCACTGGCGCCCGCGTGCCGAGGAACCTCGATGAACGCCACCGCAAGCACCACCCAGACGCCGATGCGCGAGGAGACCGAGCGGCTGCTGTCCTTTCTGTCCGCGGACGAGGTCCATCCGCTGCTGATGGAAAAAGAGCTGCCGAAGTACAGTGGCGAGGCAAAGGGCGAACTGGTCGCGCGGCTGGCGGCGACGCTCGATCCGCCGCCCGGGCGGTTGCTGTCGCGCCTTCCCGAAATCCTGACGGATCAGAACCGCGACGCGATGAGCAGCGTGTTCATTCTGAACCTCCGCGCCGCCGAGCCGGAAGCCCGCCGCGCCAGCCTGGTCGGCCTGAAGCGCCTGCGCCATCCGGCGCTCGATGCGTTCGCGCTGCTTACGCTCCGCGACGACGCCGACGCGGTTCTGGATGCGGCGTGTTCGATTCTGATCCCCAAAGCGGCGACAGACGCGAAGCTGAAGCCGCTGCTCGCCGAGGTCTATCGCGCGCACCGAGGGGACGAGGCCTTTCAACTCACGATCGGGCTGCTCGAAGGCAGCGGATTCGGCGAAACGCGCTGATCAAGCGGGATTGGTTCGTTTTGGGTGCCATGCCCACGCCTTCGCGTGGGCATGCCGACGCAAAGGCCGTCGGCATGACACGTCCACCGACAGACTTCACCAATGCTCGGCGACGAAAAACTCCCTCAATTATTTCGAGAGTCGGCGTGAATCCCGTGCGCTTCCGCTCGCTCGTAGGGTAGGCTGGTGTGTCGAGGATCGACCGGGCCGAGTCACCCCATGGAGCTGCGTCATGAAACGTCTCAGTTGGACTTGCGTCGCGGGGGCGCTGTGGGCCGTGGTCGGCACGTCGCCGGCGGCCGAGTATTACGTCAACGCCGGCAACATGGCGGAAAACCCGACCGGCACCCAGCAGAACCCGTTCCGCACCGTTCAGGCGGGGATTGACGCGGCCGCCGACGGCGACGAGGTGCGCGTCGCGGGCGGCACGTACACCGAAAACCTCCGCGTCGAGCGTAAGGCGATCGCGCTGCTGGGCGGGTACGGCGGCGACTGGTCACGCGACATCGCTGCGAACCAGACGACGCTGGCCGGGGCGGGCGGGAACGCGGTGATCAACATCATTGAGTGCGACGCCACAGTGGACGGCTTCCGCATTACCGGCGGCACGGGCAGCACGGAAGGATTGCCCTACTCCTACCTGGGCGGCGGCATCTACAGCCGCGACGGCTCGCCCACGATTACCAACAACATCATCGAAGACAACGACATTCGCAGCGCGGAGCCGCCCGCCGATGAGAGCCGGGGCGGCGGCGTGTTTGTCACGAACGCGCCGGCCGCCACGATCATGGATAACGTGATCCGCGGCAACTACGCCGGGCGCGGCGCCGGCATCGCGGTTTTCGGCCAGGCAGCGCTCATTCAGGGCAACACGGTCGAGGACAACACCTCGGTCGGCGATCACGGCGGCGGGATGTACGTCGGCGTCGTGGATGCGACCATCACGCAGAACATCATCCGCGGCAACGAAGTCGGCCGAGCGCTCGGCTACGGCTGGGGCGGCGGCTTGATTGTGTTCAACCCGGGAAACTCCGCCGAGCTGTCGTTTAACGTGGTGTATGAGAATTTCGCGTCCGGATACGGCGCGGGCGAGTTCATTGACGAAGGCGCGACCGCCGTCATCCATCACGAGCTGATCTTCCGCAACATCTCCAAGGAGGGCTGCGAGGCCGTCTCGGCGCTCTCGGTCGACGGCGGCGAGGGCGTCGGATCGCGGGCGACGATCAGCTTCTGCACGATCGCCGGCAACGTGTGCGAGAATGCGATCCGTGGCAACGGCATCCAGGTCGAGGGAATGTCGGAAGTAAGCGTGACCAATTGCATATTCTGGGACAACGGCGGCGACGATTTTGCGGTCGTTCCCGATTCGACGCTGGCGGTTTCGTACACGTGCTCAGAAGAGGCGATCGCGGGCACGGGCAATATCCAGATGAATCCGCGCTTTGTCGACGCCGGCTCGGACGACTATCACCTCGCCGCCGACTCGCCCTGCATCGACGCCGCGGATCCTGCCGCGCCGTTTGACCAGGAGCCGGCGGATAATGGCGGCCGGGCCGACATGGGGCGCTACGGCAACGCTTCCGATGCGCCGCCGGATGACAACGGCAACGGGAATGACAACGACAACGGCAATTCGAACGGGAACGACAACGATAACGGGAATGAAAACTCGAACGGCAACGGCAACGGAAATGACAACGACAACGGGAACGCGAATGACAACGATAACGAGAACGGAAACGCCAACGAGAATGACAACGGAAACGGCAACCTGAACGACAACGACAATCGGAATGACAACACCGACAACGTAAACGAGAACTCCGGCGGCGATGGCGACGGGGACATTTCGAGCGGCGCGATGTGCCCCGCGACCGCCACGATGCTCTTTTCGATCACGCTCGTGGGGGCGGGTCGGATGCGCCGCCGATCGGGTTCGGCGGCTGCCGACCGCTCAGGGCGGCGATGATGTTCCGGGCGGCCATCTCCGCCATGCGCGAGCGCGCCTGCGTGGTGGCGCTTCCCAGGTGCGGCAAGAGAACGACGTTCGGCAGCTCCGCCAGCCCCGGCGAAAGACGCGGCTCACGCTCGTAGACGTCGAGACCGGCCGCCGCCGGCCGCCCGGCCCGCAGCCCTTCGACCAGGGCGGCCTCATCGATGACGGCGCCGCGGGCGGTGTTGATCAGGATCGCGCCGGGCTTCATCGCCGCCAGTTGCGGCCTTCCGATCAGCCGCCGATTCTCTTCGCGCATCGGCACGTGCAGCGAAACGAAATCTGACGCGGCGAGCAGTTCGCTCAGCGTGACGCGGCGCGCCCCGGCCGCTTCGAGTTCAGGGCTGACGCGCGGATGCGCGTAGATCACGTTCATCCCGAAGGGCGCCGCCCGCGTTCCGACCGCCGCCCCGATTCGCCCGGCGCCGACGACTCCCAGCGTCGCGCCGCGCAGCTCGCGTCCCAGCAGTTGCAGCGGCGCCCAGCCCGGCCAGGCCCCGCGACGCACCAGCGCATCGCCCTCCACGACCCGCCGCGCCGTCGCCAGGATCAGTGCCCAGGTCAGATCGGCGGTCGCATCGGTCAGCACGCCCGGCGTGTTCGTCGCCCACACGCGTCGCGCGCGGCAGGCATCCACATCGATGTTCTCATACCCCACGGCGAGATTGGCGACGATGCGCAGCCGCGACCCGGCGGCGTCGAGCAGCGGCGCGTCGATCCGCTCCGAGAGTGTGCAGAGAATCGCGTCGACGCCCGCCGCGCGGCGCCGCAACTCATCGGCCGGCGGAGATTCATGAGCGTCGATCAGCTCAACGGCGAAGCCGGCGCCGGACAGCAACTCGGCGGCATCGGGCGGCATTCGACGGGTGAGAAGCACGCGCATGGGCGCATGACGCTATCGATCGGCGGGCTTCGCGGTCAAGCGGTCAACTGGGTTGGCGAACCCTCACTCTTGGGGTGCGCGACGGTTTTGGCCGGGTCGCAATCTGGGCCCCAAGCGCTGGCGCGCGGGTGTTTGTGCGAGCGTCACCCCTGAAAATGCCCACGCGCTTGCGCTTGGGGCTCGGTTCACAGCGGGCCGCCGCCAAGATTGTCGCGCACACACTCTTGCCGCTCGGCGCGAACCGTCGCTTGGGGTGTGGGCTACGGTCTTACCACGCGAAGTGCGCGAAGGCCTTGTTCGCGTCCGCCATGCGGTGCACGTTTTCGCGCGTCTGCATGGCTTCGCCTTCGCCGCGGAAGGCCGCCATCAGTTCGTCCGCCAGGCGATCAGACATCGGGCGGCCGCCCTTGCCGCGGCAGGCTTCGAGCAGCCAGCGGATGGCCAGCGACTGCCGCCGCTTGGGGCCGACCTGCATCGGAACCTGGTAGTTGGCGCCGCCGACGCGTTTCGAGCGGACTTCAATGTTGGGCTTGATGTTCTCGAGCGCCTTTTCGAAGACCTCGATCGGCTGCGCGTCCTTGATCTTCTCGGCGATCTTGTCGATCGCATCGTAGAAGACGCGCTGCGAGACCGCTTTCTTGCCGTCCCACATCATGCAGTTGATGAACTTGCTGGCGAGCTTGCTGTTGAAGCGCGGGTCGCCGCGGAGCTGCCGATCAGACGCCGTGAATTTCTTGTATGCCATCGCTTCCTGACCTCATTCACCTGCTTGGGTGGGACGGGCGTCTCGCCCGTCCTGCTTCGTCGGGGAACGGGCGAGACGCCCGTCCCACCCCACGAACCTTGCTCGGCAAGCGCGGCCGCCGCTCGGCAGCCCGGCCGCTACTTCTTCTTCCGCTTTACGCCGTACTTGCTGCGGCTGCGGTTGCGGCCTTTGCCTTCCTTGTCGTTGCCGCAGCCGGAGCAGTCGAGCTTGCCGCGGACGATGTGATAGCGCACGCCGGGCAGGTCGCGCACGCGACCGCCGCGGACGAGCACGATCGAGTGTTCCTGCAGGTTGTGATCGATGCCCATGATGTAGGCGCTGACCTCACGGCCGTTGGTCAGCCGTACGCGCGCCACCTTTCGCAGGGCCGAGTTGGGCTTTTTGGGCGTCTGCGTCTTGACCAGCAGGCACACGCCGCGGCGCTGCGGGGCCAGCGCGAGGTCGCGCACTTTGCTCTTGGCCGCAATCGGGCGACGCGAGCGGCGGATCAGTTGATTGATCGTCGGCATAGGCTACCTGTGTTCCCGTGATGCCCCAAAAGCCGGCCGTCCCGGCTGCGGGGGAAGCTGCGTACTATAGCAGACTGGCGTCGCGTGCCAAGGGCTGGTCGAAAATGGGTACTGGTCGAGTTTGCGGGGAGCATCGGCGTCCCGCCGGTGCAATTCCGCACTCGCACCGGCGGGACGCCGATGCTCCCCGCGCCGGGAGTCAAACTTGACCAGTCCCCAAGAAGGGGTAGTGTCTCAGTTTGACGGTGGGTGCCATGGGTGCCGTGCCGACGGCCCTTGCGTCGGCATGCCCGCGCAAAAGTCGTGGGGCATGGCGCCCAAACCTGGCCAGTGCGGAAGAGTGGCGAGCACCTCGCGTTCCTTCACTTCGAGTTGTGGTTTATCGTACCCCGGGCCTGAACAATGTCCGAGAATAGGTCGTTGTATCGCGGGGTGTGTCTATCTGTAGATGATCGTAACCGCCGCTTATACAATATGTTGTGCGCACGGCCGACCCGCTCCATTTGCCCCAGATTGACCTGACTTCCCGCCAGGCCTACCATTGCGTGTCAGTCTTCGGACTGGGGCGCACGCGGATAGGGCATTTCATGAGCCTGCACGCAGCAGGCCGGGCGACTACACGCGCCCGATCGCGATTGAAATGAACCGGCGTACTCGTCGGGAGCTGGCCGTGAACTACGACGACCTGGGCGTCGATCTCGTGAAGTCTGTCGCCTCATACCGAGAGGCGCCGGGGCAGTCCGAGCTGTTGTCGGCGATCCAGCGGCACTGGCCCGCCGAGCGCGTCTTCGGGTTGCTCGAGTCATCTTCCGGCGAAGTGGTCCGCTCGGCCGCGACGTGCCTGGGGCTCAACGGAAATATGAAACACTGCGCCGGACTGGCGGAGCTGCTGCATCATCCCGACCCGGTCATCGCCGCCTCGGCCGAGGAGAGCCTGTGGCGCATCTGGATGCGCGCCGGGACGCCGGACGGCAATCAGGACCTGGCGGCGGCGGTGGGGGCGATTCAGCGCGAGCAGTATGACGAGGCGATTGAGCTGCTCAGCGAGCTGATCTTGATTGAGCCGGGCTTCGCGGAGGCACACCATCAACTCGGCTTGTCACAGTGCGTCCTGATGCGCCTGCACGATTCGCTGACCGCCTATCGCGAGGCGCTGCGGCTGAATCCTTTTCACTTTTCCGCGGCCGCCGGGATGGGGCATTGCTACATCGAGCTCAGCGATTTCCGCCGGGCCCTGCACGCGTACAAGCGGGCGCTGAAGATTTACCCGCGGCTGGAGGGGATTCCGGGGGCTGTTGCGACGCTGGAGCGAAAGCTGCGCGCGACGGGATAGTGTCGTCCGTCAGAATTGGCGCCGCCCGTCCTGCGCCCTGTGCCCGCAGCCATTGCCGATATACTCCGGGCATGCCATCCACCTTCGTCGAACACCAGCTTCCCGCCGGCCTGCGGATCGTCTGCGAAGTCATGCCGCGCGTTCGCTCCGCCGCACTGGGCTTTCTCGTCCGCACCGGCTCGCGGCACGAGGCGTCGCACCTGCACGGCGTCAGTCATTTCCTGGAGCACATGTGCTTCAAGGGCACGGCTACGCGAAGTGCCTTCGACATCAACGTGCGATTCGACGAGCTGGGCAGCATCTACAATGCGTTCACCGGCAAAGAGCACACGGTTTATTACGGCTGGGTGCCGGCCGGGCGGGTCGAGCCGCAACTGGAGCTGCTGGCCGACCTGATGCGTCCGACGCTGCCGGCGAAGGACTACGAGACCGAGCGGAACGTGATCCTCGAAGAGATCGCGATGAGCGACGACAGTTTCGACCGTTACGTTTCGAACTTCCTGCACAAGGTCGCGTTCGCGGATCATCCCCTGGCGCACGAAATCCTGGGCGAGAAGGAGACCATCGAGAAGCTGCCGCGGCAGGCGATGGTCGACTATCACGCCAGTCGTTACAGCCCGGAGAACATGGTGCTGCTGGCGGCCGGGGCGCTCGAGCCAGAGGCGCTCTTTGCGGCGGCGGGGCGGCTGTGCGAGCGCTGGCCGCGCGGCGCCGGCAACGGCGTCGACACGCGCCCGCCGCGGACGGAGCTGCACGGCTCGCACGCGCTGCGGCTGGAGCGCTTCAAGCAGCAGTCGGTGGTGCTGCTGTACGACGGCGTGCCGGCGGGACACGACGACGAGGAGTCGATCGAAGCGTTTACGAGCCTGTTCGGCGGGCCGAATTCGCGCTGCTACTGGAACATCGTGCAGAAGGGCGTGTGTACGCACGCCGGGGCGGCGTGGCTGGCGTATGAGGATTGCGGGCTGATGGCGCTCTATGCGGACGGCGAGCCGGAGCGCTGCGAGGAGATGGTCGCGGCACTGCGCGAGCAGGCGCGGCAGGTGATGCGCAGCGGGTTCACGGCCGATGAAGTCCAGCGGGTGAAAAACCAGCGCCGCACGCACCTGGCGCTGGAGGCCGAGAACCCGCGAACGCGGCTGATGCAGTTGGTCGATGATCTTGAAGTCCGCGACGGCGTGCAGACCGCCGAAGCGCGGCTGGCCGCCGCGGAAGCCGTGACGGAAGGCTCGATCGCGGAACATCTGCGGAAGCACCCGATCGACGGGGAGGGAATGCTGCTCTCGATCGGCCCGCGCGATTGGCCCACGAAATAAATGGCCTAGAAGAGCCGCCGAAGCAGCTCGGGGAAAAACTGCGTTCCCGCATGGCGGAAATCAGCGAACAGGAAGATTGTCGCCGCCTGGTAGTGCATCGTCGCCAGCCAGGCGAGCGGCGCGAGCCAGCGCGACCCCGCCCGCTCGGCATCCTCTCCGCGCCGCCGCAATTTGTCCCATCCTCGCTCCACCGCCAGCGCCGCGGCCTGTGAAACACCCCACGCAACAAACGACCAGCTCGCCCCGTGCCAGACGCCGCAGTACACGAAGACGGCGGCGTAGTTGGCGGCGGCATGCGTACGGCTGCCGCCCAGGGGGAAGTAGATATAGTTGCGAAGCCACGCCCCGACGGTGACGTGCCAGCGCTGCCAGAAGTCTCGAACGCTGGTCGCCGCCGGCAACCACTTGAAATTGTTGTCGACCGGAATTCCAACGCAGAGCGACGCCGTCATCGCCAGCTCGTTGTACGTCCATAACAACAAGTAGATCATGACGGGGACAAGATAGAGCGCCCGCAGCAGCTCGCCCGTCGGAAAAAGTTCCGGCGACGCGAAGAAATCGGCCCCGCCGGGCCGCGGCTTGGGCGTCTGTTTCCACACCACCGCCAGCAGCACGCAGCCGAGCAGGCACAGCGCCGCGCGGCGCGCGATCTGCCGCCAGGGCGGCGGCGCCGCGGGCCGCCAGGCAGCCAGGCGCTTCTCAAACTCCGCACGCAGCAGCACCGGACCCAGCCGCATGCAGGGGGGATAGAGGAGCCACGCCGCGAGGTCTGCCCATCGCAGCGGCGCGTGCGGCGTGTGCGCGAGCTCGACGCCCCACGCGATCAGTCGAAACAGGAAATAGCCGAACCCCATGGCGTGCAGGGCCGCCATTGGTCCGGCCGACCAGCCGTAGGAGAGCAGCCCCGGCGACCACCAAAGCGGCAACGCCAGCGCGTGCAGCCCGATCCATGTCGCTGCGATCATGCCGCGCTCGCCGAGCCGGCCGCGGCGGCGCATCGCCGCAAGCCCGAGAAGCCAGAGCACGGCCAGCGCGAGCCACGCGAGCAGCATGGCGGCGGCAAGCGGCGCGAGCGTCGCGACGAGCCACACGAGCGAGGAGGCGATCAGCGCCGTGCGCGGCGCGCGGCCTCCCATCAGCCGCAGGAACGGGATCAGCGGGACGAACGCGGCCAGGCCCGCCGGTCCGGCCAGAAATTCGAGCACACCCTGGGCCGGCGGCACGCTGCGCTGGTCGGTGAAAGGGCTGAAGAGGTCGCCGGGCGGGGGAATCACGGGCGGACATTATCGCAAGCGCTGCCCGGCGTCATGCCGCGCGGCGGCCGTCTGAGGCCGCGTGGACGGGCGAGACGCCCGTCCCACCCAAATGTTCACAGCCTAAGACGCCCGTCCCACCCGGATGTTCACACGCTCTCCCGCCCGTGCCTCGCATCCCGGCATCGCGAGCGAGAGGCCCGCACTCCCCACGCTGCGTCGGCGGTCGCCTACACGCTTCGCAAATCGCTGGCCTCGTATCGCGACGCGATGTGCAGCTCCAGCAATCGGCCGACGCCGCGGCGGCCGGTTTCGAGCGCCAGCTCGGGCGTGTTGTTCTCCGCGCTGAGGTGCGCCAGGGCAAGCCAGCGGACTTCCCGCGAGAGCGCTTTGCCCATCAGGGCCGCGGCGTCAGCGTTGGACAAATGCCCGCCGTCGCCGGCGATGCGGCGCTTGATCGCTTCGGGATACTGGCCGTTCCAGAGCATGTCGACGTCAAAGTTGCTCTCCAGATAGGCGGCGTCAATCTCGCCCAGCGCCTGCGACAGCTCCGCGAACGGGTGGCCCAGGTCCGTGAAGATCCCCAGTCGGCGCTTCTCGTGCTCGATGACGAAACAGGCCGTGTCGATGCCGTCGTGCGGCGTCGGGATGGTGTGCACGGACACGTCGCCGAAGGTGAGCGTGTTGCCGGGCGAATACAGGTGTAGATCCGGAATGGGTCCGACGTTGTTTCGCACGGCCCGCCACACACGCGGCGCCATGTACACGGGCATGCCGAAGCGGCGGTGCAGCGCGCCGGCGCAGGCGGAGTGGTCGCCGTGATCGTGCGAGATGATCAGCGCCGTGCAGCCGCGCGGGCTGCGCTGGTGGACGCCGAGGCGCTGCTGCACCTGCCGCCCGCTGATGCCGGCGTCGAAGAGCAGCCGCACGTCGCCCGCCTCGACGTAGATGCAGTTGCCGTTCGAGCCGGATTGAAGCGAGCAGGTGAGCATTCGCGTAGTCTAGCAGGCTGCTGAGAAAGGCGGGCCGGGCCGTTTTTCCGAACCCGCCGCGCCAAGCGGCGGGTTGACGATCGCAGGCGAGCGCCGCCGGATGGGCCGGGGACGTCAACCCGCCGCTTGGCGCGGCGGTTCGGACAGACAAGCCCGCGAACAGAGATCCCCCGCGAAACCTGCCAAATCAATGGTCACACGCGACGCTGATATCCGCCATTGGACACGGAGGTCCGACGCTACAGGCTGGCGAGCACCGCCGTTTTTCGCATCCGCCACGCCGCTGAGGTAAACTGCGCCTTGCGCGGCCGGCTCGCGCGGGCCGGCCATGGATGGATTGGCCCGGTGCGGCATGGGATGCAACGCTCGGGAAGGCATCGGTGATGCAGGTACCGCACAACGCACCGCAGGGGTCGAGCCAGCAGGCGGCGGATGCGCTGGCCGGCCTGGCGCGCCCGGCCGCATCGCCCCCTGAGACGCCGCCGCCGCAACCAGCCACTGAGCCGGCGAGCGGCTCGCGCATCAGCACGTCTGACCAGCCGACGCGCGTGACGGGATCGCGCAGCAACGTCCCCGCCGAGCTGATCCCCGCGGTTGGGGCGCACATCGAAGGCTACGAGCTCCAGGAGGAGATTCACCGGGGCGGCCAGGGGGTCGTCTATCGCGCCGTTCAGTTGGGCACGAAACGTCAGGTCGCGCTCAAGGTTCTGCTCGAGGGCCCGTTCGCGAGCGAGACCGCGCGGCGCCGCTTCGAGCGCGAAGTCGAGCTGGCGGCGTCGCTGCGGCATGCGAACATCGTCACGATTCTCGATTCAGGCATCAGCCACGGGCGCTATTTCTTCGCGATGGAGTACGTGGATGGCGTGCGGATGGATCGCCACCTGGCGCAGACCCGCCCGGACCTGCGCCAGACGCTGACGCTGCTGGCGACCGTGTGCGAGGCGGTGAACTTCGCTCACCAGCGCGGCGTGATTCACCGCGACCTCAAGCCGTCGAACATCCTGGTCGACGCCGATGGCCAGCCGCGCGTGCTGGACTTCGGCCTGGCCAAGCCGGTTCATGAGACCAGCAGCAACGACGAGACGATTCAACTTCTCTCGATCACCGGCCAGATTCTCGGCACGGTGGCGTACATGTCGCCCGAACAGGCCGGCGGAACAACCGACGTGGACGTCCGCAGCGACGTGTACGCGCTGGGCGTGGTCTTCTATGAGTCGCTTCTGGGACAACCACCCTATGCCGTGAGCGGGCCGCTGGCCGAGGTGCTGAGCCGCATCGCGCATGATGACCCGACGCCGCCGCGTTCGCTCCGCGGCCGGGCGCCGCTGGCGGCGCTGGTCGGCGACGAGCTTGAGACCATTCTGCTCCGGGCGCTCGAAAAAACCCCGCCGCGGCGCTACCAGACGGCGGGCGACCTGGCCCGCGATCTGCGGCACCTGCTGGCGGGCGAGCCGATCGAAGCCAAGCGCGCCAGCGGCCTGTACATGCTGCGCAAGACGCTGAAGCGCTACAAGATCCAGGCGTTTTTCGCCGGAACGATCCTGGTGATGCTGATCGTGTTCCTGGTTGTCTTTGCCGTGCAGTACAACAAGGCCAGCTTCGAGAAGAAGCAGGCTGAAAAAGCCCGCAATGAGGCCCGCGAACAGGCCGTGCAGGCCGCGGCCGCGGCCGAGAGCGAACGGGCCGCGCGGCGCGAGGCGGACCAGAGCGCCGGCCGTGCGCAAGCCGCCACCGAAGAGCTGCGCCGCGCGGTCGTCCGGCAGAAAATTCAGCGCGGCGACCTGGCCCGCGCCCGCGGCGACCTCACCCTGGCGCGCGACAGCTTCTGGGAAGCGGTCGAAGACAGCGGCGGCGGCGGCCCGGCCCTGTGGGCGCTGCGTCAGTACTACGTCGAGACGGGTGACAGCGGCGCGCGGCTGGCCGCCCTTCAGAAACACAACCTCTCGGTCGTCTCTCCCGACGGACGGCTGCTCGCCATCGTCGAGGGTGATACCTCGATTTCAGTGGTCGACGCCGTCTCGGGCCGGCTGGTGCAGTGGTTCCGGTCGCCCGGGCGCCCCAGCGCCATCAGCGTGGCTGATGATGGCGGCGTGACGGCCGGCGGCGCCGGATGGGCGCGGGCCTGGCGGGCCGGCCTGCTTCGACCGGTCGCGGCCTCGGCCCTGCCGGGCGGCGTGGAATCAGCGCCGCTCGCGGTCATGGCCGTGGGCGACACCCCCTGGCTGGCCGTCGTCGATGCGGCGGCCTGCCGCCTGTATCGCGCAAGCGGGGAGCTGGCCGATGAGCTCACGCTTCGCGCTCCGGTCGGAACGCCGGATTTCGATCCGGAAAGCGGCGCCATCGCGCTACCGAGCGGCGCCGGCGTAGAGCTGATCACCGTCGAGCCGAGCGGAAAGCTCAACTCGGAGCCGTTCGGCCGCTTCGGCAATCAGCGCAACGAGCCGCCGCGGCAGGCCTGCTTCAGCGACGACGAACTGACCGTGCTGGCCGACACGATCTACGCCGCCAAGCTCAGCGGCCCGGACAAGGGTGAATGGAATCCGCTGCTGTACACCGCCGAGCGGTGGGACTGGTTCGACCGCCGCGCGGGCAGCTCGACCATCATTCTGGGGCGGCGCGACGGACGCGTGGCGCTCTATCACGGCGACACACTGCAGGAAACCTGGCGCGTGACGACCACGGTCCTGGAGCGCGGATGGTTGCCGCGCGACGCCACGGACGTGCGCACGCTCGATGAACGCGGCGCCGTGACCAGTTGGGTCGGCGCGAACCGCACCGCGCAGTCGCGCACGCTGTACAGCCGCAACCCGATCGCACTGTGGGAGACCTCGGCCGACGGCTCGGCCGCGCTCTTCGCCGATGATCGTGGCCGCGTGCTGGCCTACCGCCCCGGCGCGTCGGACCGGCCCGCGGCGCTTCTACCGCCGCGCGTCCTCAGCGGGCTTGCCGGCCGCGCCACGGACGGGCTCATTCTCTCGCTCTCGGGCGATGGCAACGTGGCGCTGGTCGCCGACGGCGGGACGCTACGGCTGATCGACACGCTGCGCGCCGGCGGGTCGCGCCCGCGCGAGTTCCGGCTGCAAAACGTCGGGATGTCGGCGCTGTCCGACGACGGCTCGCTGGCGGCCGTGCTGGTCTCGCCGCGATCGGGCGAGCGGCAGGTCGTGCAAATCCTCTCCACGTCGGCCGGCGACAAATCCCCGCGCCCGCGGCTGCGGCGCGATGAGCTCACGCCGGCCGGCCCGGGCTACGCCTTCCTCGGCTCGGCGGTGAGGCAACTGGCCTTTGTGCCCGGCTCGCAGAGATTGCTGGTGGCGCGTTCCAACGGCGATCTGACCGAGTTGCTTCCCGAACCCGGCTCGAAACCAGCGGCTGAAGCGGCCGATGGGGTCTCGCCGCCGCCGCCGCGAGCGACGCTCGACTCGCCGCCGTCGCAGGTTCGCATCGATCGACAGGGCCGGCGGGCGGCGTTCATGTGCGACGACCGGGTGCTGCGCTGGATCTCCCTGGAGACGTGGGCGATCGAGGGAATGCTGGAGTTGGACGTGCCAGCCACGTCCCTGGCCTTCGACAGCACCGGCGATGTGCTGCTGATCCGCACCGCGGACGGGGCGGCCGGGCTGCTGGATCTGGCCACGCGCGAGATGGCGGCACGCTGGACCCTGCCGGCCGGGGCTGAGCCGCCCGTGGCGGGCTGGATCGGCGGCGACAACGCGCTGCTGATGACGGACGGCGACAAGCTCGTCGAAATCCGCTACGACAAGGCGGACGAGCTGATCGCCAGGAACCGCGCGTACGCGCGGCAGCGCGCCGTGATGCGCTGGCTCTCGGCCGGCGACTATCCGCAGGCCTGGCTGGCGGCCTTCGGCGTGCTCCAGTGCGACGCCGTGCTCGGGCGAGATGTCAAAGAAGCCGTGCTGGAGACGGTTCTACGGCGGCGCAGCGCGTCGGTGCCGGACAGTTGGGCGCCGCCGATCCTGGACGGCCAGCCGGCCGCCAGCTACGCGCGGCTGGGCCATGCCGCGTATGAAGGGGAACGCTTCGCCGATGCGCTGGGTCTCTTCCGCACCGCCGCCGAACTGTCGGACCAGGCGCTGGACGCGGCGACGCTGCTGCGGCTGGCGCAGTGCGAGTACCTGGCGGGGAATTACGCGACCGCGGCGGCGGGGCTGGCGGGCGTGGCCGAAAGCGCGGACTTCGATCGCTACGAGCTGCCGACGATTCAGCTTCAGCGCGCCGCGGCGCTGCTGCTCGCGCGGGATGCGGCCGAGGCGCGTCGCGTGGTCAACCGATTTGGAGCGGCGGACGAGAGCGGTCCGCGCCTGAACATCGCCGGCGCCGCTTCGGCGCGTGTGATCGGGCGCTACATCGTCGGGCTCGAAAGTGAGAGCGTGCTGGCGGAAGGCCTGGTGCGTCTGGTGTCGCTGGCGGATGAATCGCTGCTGTATCGCGACGATATTCACTTTTTTCTGGGCGAGATGGCCCGTTCGCGCGGTCAATGGAAAGAGGCGCAGGGACAATACCAGCGCTGCATTGACCTGGCCCGCGACGCGTGGCCGTCCAACTGGGCCCGCTACCGCATCGCGCAGGGAGCCGCGGCAATGTCAGCGGGCCGCGAGAAGCCCTGAGGAGAAGAGCGCTGATGCGTGTGCTATTGATCGGGTCTGGCGGCCGGGAACATGCCATCGCACACGCGCTGGCGCGATCGCCGCGACTGGCGGCGCTGTTCACGCTTCCAGGCAACGCCGGCACCGCGGCGCTGGGCGTCAACGTGCCCGGCGACCCGTGCGATATCGGATTGGCGCTCGACGTGGCGCGGCGCGAGGGGATCGATCTGACCGTCGTCGGCCCGGAGGACCCGCTGGCGGCGGGCGTCGTCGACGCGTTCCAGGCCGCCGGCCGTCGGATCTTCGGCCCGACCCGGCACGCGGCGCAGCTCGAATCCGACAAGGCCTTCGCCAAGCAGATGATGAAGATGCTGGCGGTGCCAACGGCCGAGTCGCGCGTGTTCGACACGTACTACCTCGCGAAGAAATACATCGCCACGCGCGACGAAGGGGTCGTCGTCAAAGCCGCGGGCCTGGCGAAAGGCAAAGGCGTGATCGTCTGTCCGGACCCGGCCGACGGCATCCTCGCCGCTGAGAACATCCTTGAAAAAAAGATGTTCGGCGAGGCCGGGCGGCAGATCGTGGTCGAGGAGCTGCTGCTCGGGCGCGAGGCGTCACTGATGGTCGTCACCGACGGAAAGACCATTGTCGAGCTCGACGCGGCGCAGGACTACAAGCGGCTGCGCGACGGCGACGAAGGGCCGAATACGGGCGGCATGGGCGCCTATTGCCCGTCGGGCGCCATCGACGCCGCCACCATGCGCGGCATCGAGTCCGAGGTGCTCGTGCCGATTCTGGCGGCGATCGGGCGCGAGGCAGCTCCCTACTGCGGCGTGCTCTACGTCGGCCTGATGCTGACGGCCGGAGGGCCGAAGGTGCTGGAATTCAACTGTCGGCTGGGCGATCCGGAGACGCAGGCCATCCTGCCGCGGCTCCGGACAGATTTCCTCGATCTGGCTGAGGCGGCAGTTGAGGGACGGCTGGAACAGGTCGACGTGCAGTGGGACGATCGCGCGGCGGTTTGCGTCGTTCTGGCTTCAGGGGGATATCCCGAGAAGTCGACGGCCGGTCTGCCGATCAGCGGTCTGCGAGATGCTGCGACGGGCGCGGAGGACGTGTTCGTCTTTCACGCCGGGACCAGGCACGAGGCCGATCGCGTTGTGACGGCCGGCGGGCGCGTGCTGGGCGTGACGGCGCTGGGGTCGAGCGTGGCCGCCGCGCGCGATCGCGCTTACGAGCGCGCATCACAGATTCACTTCGAAGGCGTGCACTATCGCCGCGACATCGCCGCGGACGTCGCCGCCGCCAGCGACAGCGCGGCGCCCGACATTTCGCGGAGCGGCGGATGAACTGGTGGCGCCGTTGGCACGCCGGTCCGCTCTTATTCCGCGCGCCGCTGAAGCTGCTTCTACTCGGAATCACCGTCGGGCTGGTTCTGTACCCCAAATTCTGGCTCGTTCCCGCGTGGCTTGGACGGCTCGGCGACATGAACGCGATGATCGAGCCGGCCAACCCGCGTCTGACCGGCATGGAGCGCGAAGCTCGCGACCTGCTGCGCGGCGACGAGGCTCCGCCGCAGGTGCTGAAGGCGGTCGAGAGCGTCGTGTACCACCACATTCCGTACGTGCATGATTGGGACCTGTGGGGGGTGATGGACTGGCTGCCAACCGTTGACGAAACGCTCGACGCCGGTCGCGAGGATTGCGACGGCCGCGCGGTGATCGCGGCCTCGCTGCTGCGGCGAATGGGCTACGACGCCTGGCTGATCAGCGACTTGAAGCACACCTGGGTCGGCACTCCTGCGGGGGAGACGATGTCGCCCGGCAAGGGCCCCAAATCGCTGGTTGCAACCTCGCAGGGCACGCGCGCCAGATACTCGCTCGACACGCTGGCGAACGCCGCCCGTGGCGCGGCGTATGGCATGGCGGCGTTTCCTTTGCTGCGCGAGGCGATCATCGCGACGGCCGTGTGCCTGCTCACGCTTCATCCATGGTCGGGCGTCGGCCGGCGGGTGATCGGCGCCGGGCTGATTCTTATGGCGGTACCTACGCTGCGCGCCGCGGGTAAATCGGGCGACGGGCTGGCGCAATATCCGAGTCTGGTTTGGCTGGGCCTGGCAGCAGCGCTCGCCGGCTGGCTGACGCTGGCGCTTCGCCGCCGCACGTCGGGGTAGCGGCCGGCCCCCGTGCCGGCCGATGGTGGCCGTGCGGCGGCGCGAACCGCTTCGCGCGCTCGACGGCCGGCACGGGGGCCGGCCGCTACCGTGTCGATCGCAATATTGCCTCCGGTGCGGCGTTCAGCCGCGGAATCGCTTTCGATTCCCCGGAGATTCCCCGTGTCCCGTCTATCCGTCGCGCGAGTCTCGGCAAGGCTGTTGCTGCTGGTCGCGCTCGCCGTGCCGGCGCTGGCGCCGGCTGATTTCTGGCTTCCGATCGGCAATCCGCCGGGCGGTGTGCTGCCGGCGCTGGCTTATCGGCCCGCGTCCGACGCCGTGTTTGTCGGGGCGTTCTGGAACCTGTCGTACAACTCAATCTACACGGGTGGGGCGGTTTATCGCTCGCTCGATCACGGCGCCACATGGACCGATGTCGGCGCAGACATTCGCGCCGTCGCCCCCACGCGCGGCCGCATCCGCGCGCTGGGTGTCAGCCCGGCCGGCGACATCTTCGCCGGCACCGACAGCGGCGTTTTTCGGTCACTTGACGGCGGCGACCACTGGGTGCAATCGACCACCGGCCTGGGGTTGCTCGCCGTTCGCGCCTTCGGCTTTGACTCGGGCGGCGCCGTCTACGCCGCCACGGATCAGAACGGCGTCTTCGTTTCCTTCAACGGCGGGGCGAATTGGACGGCAAATAGCAGCGGTCTCACGTCACTGCGGATGACGACACTCGCCGCCGGCCCGGGATACATGCTGGCCGGCACGCAGGACGCCGGCGTATTCAAGCGCGTCGGCGGAGCCGCGTGGAGCGCGGCGAACTCGGGCATCGCTGCGCTGCGCATCCACAAGCTGCTTCGCGCCTCGAGCGGCACGCTCTATGCGGCCAGCGACGCCGGCTTGTACAGTTCCACCACCGACGCCGCGACGTGGCTGCCCGTCGCCGGGCCGTTCGGCCCCACCGTCGGCACAATCGTCGAGGCCGGCGGAGCGCTCATCGCGACCTCGAACGGCGCCATCTTCCGCTCGACCGACGGCGGACAAACCTGGCCGGCGTCCGGCAGCGGCTTTGACAGCACGCGGCCCGCGACGTTCGTCGGTGACGCCGGCGGCGGCGTGTACGGCACGTCGTCGGACCGCGGACTTTTCCGTTCGCTCGACGGCGGCCAGACCTGGGCGGAAGCCAGCAGCGGCATTCACGCCCACGCGATTCACCGCCTGCTGGTCACCTCCAGCGGCACGATTCTCGCCGGCACGTTCACCTCCGGGCTTTTCCGCTCGACCGACGGCGGCGCCACATGGCAGCTCTCGCCCGCGAATCTCGCCGGCCGCTTCATTTTCGCCCTGGCAGAGAGCCCGTGGGGCGACCTTTACGCCGGCAACTACACGATCGCCGAGGGGCAGTCCGACGGTCACGCCTGGCGCTCGCAGGATGACGGCCAGAGCTGGCAAGCGCTCGACAGCGGCATCCCCGGGGCGGCCATGGTCAGCGGTTTCGCCTTCGCGACGCCGCAGCAGGTCTGGTGCAGCGCCGCGTGGAATCCCGGCGGCGTGTTTTCGTCGGCGGCCGGCGGCGCGCTGTGGTCGCGAATCGGTCCGCCGGAAAACATCCCCGCCTACTGCCTGCTTCGCCGGCAAAACGGCGACTTGTATTTCGGGACGGAGGGCCGCGGGGTGCGGCGCTTCGAGGCGGCCACCGGATCCTGGCAGGACCTCGGGCTGTCCGCGTCGCAGCAGTTCGCGCTGGCGGCGAATTCGCAGGCGCACGTGTTCGTCGGCAACGACCGGCATCTCGCCGGCGTCTACCGCGCGCTCGACGGCGTCGCGTTCTCGGCGCTCGCCGGCTTTCCGGGAAACGAAGGATACGCACTGCTCGTGCTGCCCAACGACGATATCTACGCCGGTACGGCGACGAACGGGATTCAGCTCTCGCAGGACAACGGGGACACGTGGGCGCCGATGAACAGCGGCATTCCAAGCCAGTCGTGCTTTTCGCTTGTGCTCGGGCCCGACGGCCACCTGTACGGGAGCGGATCGGGCGCGGGTGTATTTCGCTCGCGGCGGAAGATGATCTGCGGGTCGGGCGTGTGCGTCATCGCCGACATGAACTGCGACGGGGCGGTGGACATTCTCGACATCAACCCGTTTGTGCTGGCCCTGAGCGACGCAGCCGCCTACGCCGCGGCATTTCCCGATTGCAGCCTGGCGAATGCGGATGTGAATGATGACGGCAGCGTCGACGTGCTCGACATCAACCCGTTCGTCGCGCTTCTCGTGGAGCGGTGATGGGCGCGCGATCAGCTTCGCCAATCTTCGCCGGGCATAATTCGGCGCATGAACTCATCGAAGAGCGGTACGGTGAACGCCGTGTCACCGTGATTGGGACTCCAGATCATGCCTTTCGCGATCAACTGGCTGCGCGTGGGGCCAAGCGACGTGACGCTTCGTCGAAGCTCGGCCGCGATATCTCCCGAGCGGTGCGGCCCGGCGCCCAGCGCCGCCATCGCTCGCAGGTACTTCTTCTCCGACGGAGTGAGACGATCGAATCGTACTCGGAAAAAGCTCTCGTCCAGCGCGGCAAGGGCCGATTTCGACGCTACTTCGACATCGTTGAGCGTTATCGGAGAGTTCGCTGCGGCATTCCATGCGTGACTGCCCCACTCCTGCAAAAAGTACGGGTATCCGTGTGTCACCTGGATGATCCGCTGCAGCGCGGCGTCCTCGAATTCCACACCCACCGCCGTGGCCGGTTTGGCTATCGCGACGATTGCATCGCTGGCCGCAAGAGGGCCTATCATTGGAAAATCAAACAACCGCTCCGCATAGGACTTGGCGCGGCCCATTCGGCCGGGAAGTTGCGGCAGCCCTGCGCCCACCAACGCTACCGGCAGGCGCTGCTGCGCGGTTCGATGCAGGGCCGTGATCAACGCCGCGAGTTCTTCTTCATGTACGTATTGCAACTCGTCGGCGAACAACACCAACGCGGTACTCGCCTTGCCCGCCGCGCCCCCCGCGGCCTCCAGCAGCGCCTGCAAGTCGTGCTCGAGGTCCCCGTTGTCAGCAAGCCCTTTTTCGGGCTCATAGTCGATGCCGACTTCGATGTCTGCGTATTTGAACTTCAACGCGCGGGCGAATCCGGCGAGCCCACGCAGCGCGCGTGCCGCCCAGTCGGCCGCAGCTGCAACCTTGGAAAGTCGATGCAACGCCAGCCGTAATTGCGGGGCCAGGATCGCGGGAAGGGAGCGGTTTTCCGGTGCCTCCACTCGCATGGTGTGGATTCCCGCCGCCTCTGCATCGTCTCTGATTCGATCAAGCAGAACCGTCTTGCCGACACCCCGCAGACCGATCATCAGAATGCTCTTTGTCGGCGCGCCGCGCCGCACGCGCTCGATAGCAATCCGCGCGGTTTCCCGCAGATGATCGCGCCCGGCCAACTCCGGCGGAGGCGTTCCAGCCCCTGGCGCATATGGGTTTAGAACAGGGTCCACGCTCAAATTATACAGAGATTAGTTGATTTAGCAACTTCAAGTAATAAGCCTAAACTGTATATAATTGCCGTTCTTGCTTACCCTTATCGGTCCAGACGGCCGGTGCCTGTCTGCCGGCGGCGGTACTCACAGCGGCCGCCCCGCGTTCAATTCCAGCACCCCCTGAATCACCGGCAGCGGATGATGCTCCCCCTTGTCAATCCCCGGGCATCCCCGCCCGGCATAGCGCCACGCGTCGGCCGACTCCAGGTTCGACCCCCAGAACGGCCACGTGCGGCACTGCACCGGCCGGGCGGCGTACACGCCGCAGCGCCGCTTGCCGTCCGGGTCGTGCCGCAGAAATTCGCAGTCACCGCCGCGGCGTTCGAGCAGGCTGCGGCGGAAGCCGACTTTGCGCGTGTGGCGGGCCTCGAACTCGTCGGGCGAGAGGTTGAACAGCGCGCCGAGGGCCGCGATCTCATCGCGACTGACCCAGACATAGCCGGGCGCGCCGGCGCAGCAGTTGCCGCACTGGGTGCAGGAGAATTTCAGGCCGGCCCGATACCAGGGCGAATCGGCGGCGGGCGAATCGGGCGCGGGCTGGGCGCTCATCCCTTCGCGCCGCAGCACTTCTTGAACTTCTTGCCCGAGCCGCACGGACACGCGTCATTGCGCCCGATCGGACGCGCCGCCTTGGCCGGCTCGACCGGCGTCTCCGGCAGCGGCTCGTCGTCGCCGGGCGCCGCGGCTTTGTCCGCCTTGCGCTTGGCGCCCAGGCGATCGAAGTGGCGTTCAAACTTGTCTGATGCGCTCATCGCTGCTCCTCGAGCGGCCTCGATTGCGGCGGATGCGACGCCGCCTGCTTTATTGTACTGAACCGTACGGCGCGCGTCATCGCCATGGGAACCGTCCGTGTCCGGTGCGATGCGCGACCGTCGTGGCGGGGTCGAAATCGGAGCCCCAAGCGCGAGCGCGCGGGTGTTTGTGCGAGGGCCGCCGAACGCTGAAAATTCCCACGCGCTTGCGATTGGGGCTCTGGAACAACGCTAACCGCGCGCGGCCGGTGCACTCACGGCGCGCTCGCCCAGCAACGGCAGCGGCACGCCGCGCGGCAGACCCTCGTTCATGCTCCCGGAGCGGAAGCCGCGCAGGTCGACGGTGACGTATGCGAACCCAAGCTCGCGCAGATGCGCCTCCACCTGCATGCCGAGGCTCGATTCCGCCAGGCGCGGCACATCCGGCAGCGGCACTTCAATCCGCGCCAGCTCGCCGTGATTTCGCACGCGGCACTCGTGGAACCCCAATCCGCGCAGGTAGCGCTCGGCCGCGTCGATTCGCCGCAGCTTCTCCGGCGTGATGGTCTCGCCGTACTGCACGCGCGAGGAGAGGCAGGGCGAGGCGGGCTTGCGGGCGATCGAGAGGCCGACCGCGGCCGCCATTTCTCGAAGCCGGGCCTTGGTGATTCCCAGCTCGGCCAGCGGCGCTCGCACGCCGTGTTCCTCCGCGGCCAGCAGGCCCGGGCGATGGTCGCCCAGATCGTCCGCGTTGGTGCCGCTGATGATGGCGTCGTCGCCGCGCTGCCGGGTGAGCCGGGCGAGCCGCGAATACAGCTCGGTCTTGCAGAAGTAGCAGCGGTTGGACGGATTGGCGAGGTAGTTCGGGTCGGCAAACTCGTGCGTATCGAGGAATTGGTGCGGGGCGCCGATCTCGCGCGCCAGTTCGGCGACGCTCGCCAGCTCGGCCGAGGGCACGCTCGCGCTCCGGCCGGTGACGGCCAGGACGCGCCGCCCGCCCAGCGCCATCATGGCCGCCTTGCACACGAACGCGCTATCTACGCCGCCGGAGAACGCGACGATGACGCTGTGCCAGCGGCCGAGCCGCTCAATCAGGCGGTCAAACAGCAGCGCGGCGTCGGCGCTCAGGGCGTCTCGCGAGTAATTACTCAATCTCGATCGCCAGGTCGCGCAGGAACACGTCGGTGAATTCGTTCAGGTCATTGTCGACCATGTTCGTGGCCTTGCTGTCGAAGGTGACGAAGCGGCCGTCATCCGAAATGGACGCGGCGATGCTGGCGTTGTTTCCCTGGAACGTGGCCGACTTGGCGCTGATGCGGATGGTGGTCCCGTCGCTCGTGTCTCGACGAAACACGTCGAAGAAGCCGTTGCTGTCGCCTTCGACCAGGTCGCTGGCGCGGCTGTGGAACACGACATAACGGCCGTCGGGCGTGATGCGGGGGGAAGCGGCGGAGTTGTTGCAGGGGTTGCCGGCGCGGTTGGCGCTGACGAGCGTCGTCTCGCCCGTCGTGCGGTCATGCCGGTAGATGTGCCGCCGCCCGCCGGTGCCGCCGCTGGTGAAGTTCGTCGCGTCGCTTTCGAAGACGATGTAGCGCCCGTTGTCGCCGGCGATGTGCGGATTGGCGCAGGCGCCGTCCGTTTCCTGCCCGGTGCTGCTGAGGCTGACGCGGATGGTCGCGCCGGTGTTGCGGTCGCGCACGAAGATGTCCGTCACTCCGTTGTCGTCATCGCCCACGAGATTCGAAGCGTCGCTGGCGAACGCCACGTAGCGCCCGTCGGCCGAAATCGAGGCCGCGCGGCTGGCGCCATTGGCCTGCGATCCGCCGACGCTCACGCTGACGCGCGTGGTCGCGGCGCCGCTGCGATCGCGGACAAAGACGTCGGAAACGGCGTTGGTATCGCCCGAGACAAGGTTGGTGGCGAGGCTCTCGAATGCGACGAAACGCCCATCCGCCGAGACCGACGGTCGATCGCTGGCGTCGTTGCCGATTTGCGACGCGGAACGGCGGCTGATCAGCTCGGTCGCGCCCGTGGCGAGCACTTGCGCGAAAATGTCGACGCGGTTGTTTGTGTCGCCCGCAACCAGGCCGGGATCGGAGCTGCGGAAGACCACGACCGCCCCATCGCCCGAGAGCGCCGGCGTGAAGCTCGCCTGCGCCGTCTGGGCGCCGCCGGGCCGGACGCTGCAGCGCCGCACCGTCTGCGGCCCGACGTCGATCACAAAGACGTCGAACGTATCGTTCGCGTCGTTGGTGAGCAGGTTGCCCGCGCGGCTGGCGAATGCGATGCGCGATCCATCGGCCGAAATGGACCCGCCGTTGCTTTCCTGGTTGCCCTGCTCGCCGGTGCGGCTCACGCTGACGCGGCGGATGGCCTGCAGCTCGACGGTTTCAATCGTAAGCAACCAGACTTCCGAATCATCCCCGGCCGGATTGGCCGCCTTGATGCTGACGAGCTGCGGCGCGTCGCCGGCGGGCGGCTCGGGCCAGGTGACGACGCCGCTGGCGGCGTCGATGGTCATGCCGGCAGGTCCCTCGTCCAGCGACCAGGTGATCGGGGCGCTGCCGGCGGCGAGCGAGGGGGTCGGCCCGACATAGGTGACGCCGGCCGGGATCGACTCGTTCGGAATGTCGTCGATACTGGGCGCGACGGTCGCGCCGTTGTCGTTGCCGTTGGTGTTCGTGTTCGTGTTGCCGTTCGAGTTGCTGTTGCTGTTCCCGGTTGAGCCGTTGTTATTGGACCCGCCGCCGCCCGTGTTGTCATTGCCGGTCGGGGTGGTCGGGCAGCCGGCGAGCGAGAGCAGCACGCCGAGCGTTATCGAGGCGAGAGCGGCGAAGGTCCGGGCCGGTCGATGAGACACGAATCTCTCCCATCCCCCAGCGCTACAACACACACCAGCAGCAATGATACTCGGGGCCACAGTGCGATTCCACGAAAAGCCGCTGAGCCGTGCTCGGGTCGTCGGCATCAAATTGGCGGGTGGTTTTCCGTCTGTCCGAACCTGCCGCGCCAAGCGGCGGGGTGACGTCCCCGGTTCGTGGGGCGCCGATCGCCAACAATAGTCAACCCGCCGCTTGGCGCGGCGGGTTCTGAAGGACGCCGCCAGTCGCAACCTCTATCGGGGATGCGCTCGTGCTCGCGTACCGGTCGGGATAGCTTCTGGGCCCCGACGCACCCGCCCCGATTCAGCCGCGCTGCGGCACCGTCAGCGTCACGCGCGTGCCGACGCCGGGCGTGCTGGTGAGCGTCACGCAGCCGTTCATGGCGGTGACCGCGTGCCGGACTATGGAAAGTCCCAGACCGGTGCCGCGGTCGGCGCCGGACCGGGCGCGTTCCACCTGGTAGAAGCGCTCGAAGACGCGCTCCTGCTCGGCATCCGGAATCCCGCAGCCCGTATCGGCGACCTCGAAGCTCACGCCGCCGGGCGCGTTTCGAACCGCGACGCAGACACGTCCATCGGTGTCGGTGAACTTGACCGCGTTTTCGACCAGGTTGTCGAGCGCGAGCTGGATCAGGTGCGGGCTGAGCGTGAGCGTCGGGGGAACGTCGGCAGCGATGTCGGCCTCCCAATGCAGTCCGCGCCGCGCGATCGCGTCGGCGAAACGGTCGCGCAGTTCGTCCAGCAGCGCGCGCGGCGCCAACGGGCGAACTTCGTACCGCGCTCCGGGATTCTCCAGCCGCGTGAGATCGAGCAGATCCTTCACCATGGCGGTCAGCCGGGCGCTGTGCCGGTCGATCAGCCCGATGAAATGCTGGGCGTCGGCGGATTCGCGCGACAGGTCCATGTTCAGCAGCGATTCGACGGCGAGCCGGATGGTCGAGAGCGGCGTGCGCAGCTCGTGCGACGCGTTGGCCGCGAAGTCGGTCTTGACCTGCACGGTGCGGATCAGCTCGGAAATGTCC
The DNA here is from genome assembly GCA_007859745.1 of Phycisphaerae bacterium RAS1. Lineage (NCBI taxonomy): Bacteria > Pseudomonadati > Planctomycetota > Phycisphaerae > Phycisphaerae bacterium RAS1. The sequence continues at coordinate 516,769 of SMLU01000001.1, forward strand.
GTGAGCACGAGCAGCCGGCCGGGCTGTGTGCGGCGTGCGTCGCCGGGCGGCGCGGGCAACTGCAGCGTGGAGGCCCGCGCCCGCAGGTGGGCGAGCCGGTCGTCGTGCTCCACTTGCAGGCGGATTTCCTTGTAGTCGTCCTGGCCGTCGCTGTCGGCCGGGCCCGCCGACGGCGGAACATGCAGCATCTCCTGCAGGTCGTGCTGCGGAATGCACTCTTCGTAGAGCCGGCCGATGAAGACCGCCGGGTCGGGCCGACGGCCGATGTGCAGATTGAGCAACTCGATCGCGGCCGGGTTCATCAAGGCGACGCGCCCGTCGGGGCGCGTGACAACGACGCCTTCCTTGAGCTGGTTCAGCAGCGATTCGAGCGTCAGGCGCTGGTTGTCGAGCGTGGTGGCCTGTGCGGCGAGCCGCCTGCGCACATCGTTGAGCGCCCGCGCCAGCAGGGCCAGCTCGCCCGATCCGGCCGCCTCGGCCCGCACCTCCAGGTCGCCCTCCGACAACTGCCTGGCCGCGGCCGCAAGCTGCTGCATCGGCCGCACCCAGAGCCGCGTTGCGCCCAGCGCCAGGATCATGGTCGCGACAAAGGCAATCAGCGCGATGACGCCGGCCAGCAGCAGTCCCGACGAGTGCGTGTCGAGCATGTGCCCTCCCCGGCGGGCCAACCACACGACACAGGGCAGGTCGTCTCGTGTGCGCCCACGCACCGCGACGATGAGGCTCCAGGGCTCTTCGGGCGACAGTCGGCGACGACTCTGCGCCACCGGCATCGCGGCGGCGCGCTGCAACTCGGCTGGAGCGGGCAGCGCCGCGGCTTCGGCCGGACTGAGTTCGGACGTGTGCGCCAGGACGGCGCCCTGCGCGGTGACGATTACCCCCGGCGCGCCCGCAGCCTGCTGCGGCGCCAGCAGGCGGCGCAGTTGTGGGCCGTCATTGGAGGCAACATCGGACGCCTGCTGGGAGACGGCCTGTGCCAGAGCCAGCAATTCGCCCGAAATGCGCCGGTCGAAGCGCGACTCCGCGACGTCGATCATCCAGTACGCGAGCACCCCCAGCGACAGGACCACCAGCAGCACATGCCCCAGCAGTAATTTAAGTGAAATTCCGCCGAGCTTCACGGCCGGCCCTTCCTGCGATACGGCTGGGGCGACGTACGGAGCCGTCAACCGCCGCGGCAACGCTACTAGGTGCGATTCTCCGCGCGACGGCGTGATCATGCCACCCCGCCAGAAGGCGCCCACTCGCGGACGGGTGCATCCGGTTTCGCGTAGGCGACCCGTCCGAACCCGCCGCGCCAAGCAGCGGGGTGACGTCCGCGGCCTGTGGGGCGCCGATCGCTGGCGAAGGTCACCCCGCCGCTGGGCGCGGCGGGTTCTGAAAGGCGCCGCCAGTCGCACCCTCTATCGGAACGCCGCCCTGGCGCCCGCGGTCCCGCGTCTACGACATGGGCGCCGTGTCATTCACCGGCGACCGAAACGCGTATCCCACCCCGCGGACGGTCTGAATCCACCCGGCCGCCGGGCCCAGCTTTTTTCGCAGGGCGGCGACGTGAACGTCGATCGTGCGGTGCGTCACGGCGACGCCGAATCCAAGCACCGCATCGAGCAGTTGCTCGCGGTCGAGCACGCGACCGCGGGCGCCCATGAGCGTCGTCAGCACGCGGAACTCGGTCGCGGTCAGCGCGACCGGCGCGCCGTCCACCGTCACCTCATGACGGGCGCGATCCAGGACAATCGGACCGGCGCTCAGCACTTCGGTCGGCCCCGCCGCGCTTTCCAGGCGACGAAAGACCGCCGCGATGCGGGCCAGGAGCAGCTTAACGGAGAACGGCTTGCGAACGTAGTCATCCGCCCCGAGTGCGAACCCGACCAGCTCGTCGGTCTCCTCGGCCTTGGCGGTGAGCATGATGATCGGGATGGCGGCGCAGCGCGGGTCGTTCTTGAGCTTCATCGCTACGTCATCGCCACTCATCTTCGGCAGCATGCGGTCGAGCACGATCAGGTCCGGCGGGCGGCGCTGCGCCTCGGCCAATCCGGCGGCTCCGTCTCCAATGACGCGGCAGGCATATCCCTCGCGCTTGAGGTGGTATGAAAGCCCTTCCGCCAGATCAACTTCGTCTTCGATGACCAGGATTGACTTGCCGCTGTTCATGGTCCGTCCGCCGTGCCTACGTCCTGAATCGGTTCACGGACACTATGCAAGAATCATATTAAGCGGGCGTCGGATGGAGGTTAAGGAGAGGTGAACGTGGCCATGGCTCGGATGTGCCTAGAAATCCCGGCAAGCCCGCCGGCTGTCCGAACCCGCCGCGCCAAGCGGCGGGGTGACGTCCGGGCGCGTTCGCGGCGGCGCGTCGGAGATAACGCCGCGCGCCGTGCGCACCTCAACCCACCGCTTGGCGCGGCGGGTTCGGAAAGAAAAGCCGCCCGCCCGAAAGAATCGGAACACGCCTGGGGTCAGGCACTTCCGGATCAGTGGAATCCAAGCCTTGCGAGAGCGAGCGGCTTCCAAGCCTCCGCTCGCTTACGGTCGCGGCTCGGAAGAGCGGTGCGGGTCCTGACAGCCCGGCCTACTGCTTGTAGAACGTCCGCTCCTTGAACGTGTACTTGCTCAGCTTGTCATTCACGTGCAGCCCCTCCAGCACGAACTCGGCCGCACTGGCCAGGTGAGCCTCATCTGTTTCGCACTCCGCCTGCTTGTTCAGCGACTCGGCCGCCGGGATCAGCCCCTTGATCCGCCGCGCGTGCTCGACCACCTGGGCCGACGGCACGTCGTCGCCGACTTCGATGTTCACCTTCCCGCCGGCGAACTGGGCGATGGTCCCTTCCAGGTCGCTCATCTCGAAATAGTGCCCGAAGACGTTCTTGAGCGCTTCGCCCGCCAGCGCCCGCAGCAGCTTGTCCTCCGCCTCCTCGCTCTCCGAGAGCATCAGCTCGATTTTCCCGCGGCAGGCGGCGTGGACAAACTCCAGGTCGCTGACGCGCGGCACGATCGCCGCCTCGCCCGTCGCCAGCGCCCGCCGCTCCGCGTTTGCGACCAGCACCTCCAGGGCCGTGATCGACGCGCGCACCGACACGCCCGACTGCTGGTTGATGTGCGGGCTGGTCCGCGCCAGGCGCACCATCTCCTCGATGCACTCGTGCACGTAGCGCGGCAGCTTCAGCGGCAGGCCGCCCTCGCGCCGCAGCTCCGCGTTTTCGCGCGTGATGCGCATCGCCTCGCCGGTGCTGTAGGGATAGTGCGTGCGGATCACGCTGCCGATGCGGTCCTTCAGCGGGGTCACGATCCGGCCGCGGTTGGTGTAGTCCTCCGGGTTCGCGCTGAACACCAGCATGACGTCCAGGTTCAGCCGGATCGGATAGCCGCGTATCTGCACATCGCGCTCTTCGAGCACGTTGAACAGGCCGACCTGAATCCGCGGCGGCAGGTCGGGCAGTTCATTGATGGCGAAGATGCCACGGTTGCTGCGCGGGATCAAGCCGAAGTGCATGGTCGCCTCGTCCGCCAGGTAGCGCCCCTCGGCATGCTTGACGAGATCGACCTCGCCGATCAGGTCGGCGATGGTCACGTCGGGCGTGGCGAGCTTTTCGTGATAGCGCTCGTCGCGGTGCAGCCAGCGGATGAGCGTTGGGTCGCCCTGCTCGGCGATGAGCTGCCGCGTGCGTTTGAGCGTCGGGTGCAGCGGGTCGTCCCACACGTCGGCATGCGCCACGACCGGCGTGAATTCGTCCAGCAGCGACGGCAGGCTGCGCAGGATGCGCGTCTTGGCCTGGCCGCGCAGGCCGAGCAGCAGCATGTCATGCTGCGCGAGAATGCCGTTCACGATCTGCGGGACGACCGAGTTCTCATAGCCGATCAGCCCGGGAAACAGCGGCTCGCGCGCCTGCAGCCGGCGGATCAGGTTTTCGCGCAGCTCCTGTTTGACGCTGCGGTAGCGGTAGCCGGATTGCCGCAGTTCGCCAAGGGTTTTCGGTCGGGAGAAATTCATGCCTGCTATCATAGGCGAGCAATCGGACTTGGCTGACGGCGGCGGCAATTCTCTCATACTGCCGGATCGATTTTCTTCTTGCGATCCACGCGATCGTGTGCTACTACTATCCGTGAAGGGGCGCTCATGGGGAACGCCCCAACTTGGTTCGCACCATGAAAGGGGTACGGCTATGCGGAAAGCGACAGTTTGTTTCGCGGGCGCAGCTGCGCTGGCTCTTGGGGGGGGGGCTGACGCGGCGCTCTACACTTGGACCGGCGGCGGGTCGAACAATAACTGGACAACGTGCGGCAACTGGAATTACACGGAATACGCGCCGTTCTGCTACCCGCGCCTACCCGATGACATCGCCGCCATCGAATCCTCGGGCGCTCCTGCCACGATCGCGATTCCGTTGATCGACCACTTCAGCGAGCTTGTCATCTTTCGCAGCGTGACGTTTACCAAGGGCGGCGAAGTTCCCAAGTTGCGCTTCGGACGTGCGACCATTTGCAACGACTCGTTCGCCGATCTCGTCATCGAACTGGAGCCCGAGGTTACGCTTGAGGCAGTACAGCCATGAGACGCCGCACCGACCGGGCGATCCACGCGTTCGTCCTGGTTATCGGCGCGCTCGCGTCGGCCGCTCTGGCGGACCTGCCGCCCGGGTATCAGGTCGTTCCGGTGACGCAGAATTCGTACTTCGAGCGCATGTCGGCGATCAACAATCGCGGGCAGATCGTATTCTCCAGACGACTAGTCCTCTCAGACAATCGAACGATGGAGATTTTTCTATACGACCACGGCGTGTTGACGCAGCTCACGAACGACTTTGTTTACGATGATCATGCCAGCATTAACGATGATGGCGTGATCGTCTGGAGCCGTTACTCGGGCCCTGGGGAGACCGCCGAGATAGCCGCCTGGTGCGATGGCGCGCTGTCGCTGCTCACGAGCAACGCAGTCGATGACATGGGACCGAGCATCAATCGCTGGGGCCACATCGCCTGGCAACGCCGGTACCTGACCGGCTGCGCTTCGTCCGAATCCGACATCTGTTTCTTCGACGGCTCCCAGATCAGCGTTGTCTTCTCCGACGGCCGCTCGAACCAGGCTCCGCGCCTGAACGATCTCGATGACATCGTCTGGAGCCGCTACAACTTCTGCGACTCACCCTGGACTTCCGAAGTCTGGATGCACTCGAATGGTGTTTCATCACGGCTTACGACAGACCAGTTTGAGGCGCAAACGGCGGACATCAATAATCAGCGGCAGGTCGTCTGGTTCTACCGTACGTTGCCGTCTTACGATGATCACCTGCAGATTTGGGAAAAAGGCATTACGACCACGGTGACTGATTGGGGATCCGGCGCGCGCATTAACGACCGCGGCGAGATCCTGTTCAACCGCTGGTACGCTGATTCTCAGGTATGGCAGCTCTGGCTGATACGCGAAGGCCGGTTTTTTCAACTGACGAACGCGCCCTATTGGAATTATTGGGGCGATATCAACAACCGCGGCGAAGTCGTGTGGTCGGCCGGGACTCCGTTCGACGTGGACATCCGCTGGCTGAGGCGACTCGACGCGGGCGATCTGAACTGCGATGGCGCGGTCAACGTCCTTGATATTGATGCGTTCGTCCTCGCGCTGCTCGACGCCGCCGCATACGCGGCAACGTACCCGCACTGCGACGCGCTGCTGGCGGACTTCAGCGGAGATGGCCAGGCCAACGTTCTGGACATTAACGACTTCGTCGCCGCGCTCGGCGTGGTGCGCTAGGCACACGCCGAGTTCGCATTCGAAACACCACAATCTTCAAGCAGGAGCATGGCAATGTTGACATATGCGCGGCCATTGATGGCTATTGGCGTTCTGTTCTGTGCAGGATCCGCCACGGCGCAGTATACGTTCACACCGCCTGGCGGAGCGACGAGCGGAGACTGGAACAATGTCTTGAATTGGGAGCCACAGGACGTGCCGGGGCCCGGCTCCACCGCTACCATCCCCGGTGGGAAGACGTGCAGAGTAGAAGCTATCCCTAAACCTGTCGAATCAACAGAATGGTGCATGCCAGGTGCAGAAAGCCGCGGAACAACTTGGTGGACTTTTCCCAGCGGATGCACAAGCGGCGGAAGTGTTGAATCCAGGCAATGGTGCGCTCCACGGTCCAGCGACGCTTGTATCTTCGCAGCGGCCGGCCATCCTGTGTGATGTTGACGCGGTTGGAGCGATGCGGCGCGATCAGCTCCGTCCCGCGCTGCGCCAGCTCTGCCGCCAGCCCGTCGTCGTCGTACGCTTTGTCGCCGATCACCCGCTCGGGCACGCCGCTGGTCAGCATGAAGTCGAACAGCCGCTGCACCAGTCGGCTCTCGTGCGGCGTGGCCGACATCGTGTCGATCGACACCGGCAACCCCTGGGCATCCACCAGAATCATGATTTTCACCCCTTTTCCGGCCTTCGTGAGCCCCACGCCGTCGCCGCCGCCCTTGGCTTTCGAGAACATGCCGTCCATGAAACACTCGTACAGCCGGAAGCCGTCGCGCTCCTCGACCACGCGGCCGGCCTCGCGCAGCACGCGTTCAAAGACGCCGTCCCGCACCCAGCGCTGAAAGTGCCGATGCACGGCGCTCTTGGCCCCGAACGCCCGAGGCAAGTCCTTCCACTTGGCCCCGTTGTCCAGAATCCAGAAGATGCCGCGCAGCACCCTGGCCTTGTCCAACGCAGGCCGACCGCCCTTGGCACTGATCGGCGGATCGGGAATCCGTTCCAACAGCCAACTACACACATCATCCGTGAGCGTCAACATGTTGTGTATTATACATCTGAATGCCACAATATGCCAGTTTAGGGATAGGTTCTAGAAAGTTCCGATCAGTCCGTCGGAAAACTCACGATCGAAAAGGGCGGCAAAGTGGAGATCATGGACCGTACGCTCGAGATCAGCGCCAGCGGTCCCACCGGGACGCGGCTTGTCCTCGACGGCGAGCTGATGTTCAAGCCCGGAACTGCGAGCGGTCCGCCGCGCCTGCAGATCGCGGCCCCCAGCGACACATACACGATCACGGGCGGAGGGACGATCAACGCGCGGCGGTCGGACGGCGCGGCTGCTTGCATCATCGAGCGGACCGGGGCCGATCCGACGCAAATCGTGAACGTTCAGTACGTCACCATCGTCGGGTCGGTCACGTGGCAGGTTCCCTGTTCGTTATTCTACTGCACCATGCTCGTGGATCGAGCAGACGACGAAATGTACATCACTCGTCGTTTTGGGATCGGCGCGCTGTCTAAGCTGCAGGTCTCAGCCGGTCGTATGCAGTTATACAGCAGTTGCAGCACCACGTTCAGCGGACGTACGCTGGAATTTGTGCTGTCGGGCGGGCGGCTCGTGTTCGGCCCCACCGGCAGCTTTGCGCCGGATGTGTACGAGAATCATGCGACTAAGTTGACGATGACGGGCGGCGTCCTGGACATTGATCAGACGGTCAACATGAAAGGCGGCGCGACGATCAGCGGCGGCAAGATCGAAATAGCGCCCGACAAGGTACTTTGTTTGGAGAACGTGCCGCCGTACTAATAGGCGTCTCGCTGGAAGTCGCGGGGGCGTTGTCAGAGGCTTGTTGGCCGTTTCTGCCGGAGATGATAGGCGCTGTCGGGGCGAAGCCGGTATGGCGCGCCGAGATGGGTCAAACCGTCGCGGCCGGCCGGTTGATTGAGACCGGCCGGCCGCTGCGCGCTGGGAGGCGCTGTCAGAGGTTCGTTGCGTTTCGTAGCGTCGGACCTCCGCGTCCGACGGCGAACCGGGGCGAATCGAGGCGAATTCAAGATCGCGGGCGAAGACGCCGTCGGACGCGGAGGTCCGACGCTACGGTCGTCGCTACTCCAGAAAGTCCCTCAGCTTCTCGTACAGCTCGGGCTTGTCCTTCTGCAGCTTGGCCTTGCTCTCAAACTCGTACGTCGCCTTGCGGCCGCGCTCGCGGACGGTCACCTTCACGCTGCCGTTGTCCGCGACCGTGACCGAGAGCACCTGAACTCCATCGCCCGCCTTGCCGCGCGGGGCGGTCTGCGCACCGGCCTCGTCCCGGTTCGAGCCGCCGCGGTCCGGCGCGCCTTGCCGGCGCAGCTCGTCGCGCTGCTGCCGCAGCTTCTCGGCCTCGAGTCGGAACTGCTCCGCCTGCTCGCGGGCCTGCCGCATGGCGCCCTCAATCTGCGCCTGGAAATCGCGCTGCAAGCCGGGAAGCTGGCCGAGGTCCGGCCGCGTCTGAAAGAAGACGCCGCTGGAGCCGTAGCCCGAGAACCGTTGATACGCCTCGAAGCCCTTGGCATCCCGCTCGCGGAACTGGTCGAGGCTGTCATAGGTCTCGGTGGTCTGGTTGCCCTTGTCGTCGGTGCGCGTCACCGTCACCTTGCCGTCGGGCGTGCGGTGGATCGCGAGGTTCTGGCCGTCTTCGGAAACCTGTACGTTGATCTCCACCTGGGCGTTCGGATCATCCTTGCCGAAGCGCATGCCGCCCCAGAGGCTCAGGTCGTTCAGGTGCGGCGGATCGATGCCGCGCAGCATCATCGGCCCGAACTGCGACCAGTTCTTCAGGTCGAAGGTCTTCAGCTCCTTGAGCGCGTCGGGCAGGCCGGTGAGCGGGCCGAGGTCCTCAATCACCCACTTGCCGTCCGGCCCCAGGTGCATGCGCTGGCCGCGCATGCTCATGGTGTTCACCTCCGGCATCGGCTCTTCGTACTTGTATTCGTACTGCGCCTCCGCCGGGCGATCGGCCGGGCGGATTTCCAGCTTCTGACGCTGGGCGCCGCGGATGATCGTCAGCGAGGCGGCGTTTCCGGCGCCCACTTCCGACACGCCGTTGATCAGCTCCTGGAGATCGTCGATCTGCGACTCGCGCAGCCCGACGATCACATCGTATTGCTGAAGCCCGGCCTGATCCGCCGGACTGCCCTTGACGATGTTTCCGATCATCACGCCCGTCGCGCCGATGTGGGCCGCCAGCGAAGGCGGAATGGGCGTCGCCCGCACGCCGATCCAGACCGGCGGGGCGTCGGCGATCGCCGCCGCATCGTCGTCGGCTGCGTCCGCCGTCGTATCGGCGATCAGGACGACGCTACCGGTGGAAAGCGCGGGCGGGGAATACGCGCGGCCCTCGGGGCGCGGGATGGGCGATGCGAACGCCTGCGACGCGAGCGTGATCGCGGTAATGATGAGTCGTTGCAGTGGGATGAGCATGTTCGTCTCCTTCGACATCTAGGCAGAGAAACCACGCAGGCACAGGGGCGCCGAGCGGAAAGGGATAAAGGGACAGAGGGCTAAAGGGCGCGCGAATACTCTCGAGGCCGCGCGTCCGCTGTCCCTATGTTCCTTTGCTCCTCTTGATCGCATTCTCTGTGCCTCTGTGCCTCTGTGGTTGACGCTCTTCTCTAAAAGTCCTGGTGAATCGCCGCCATGCGCGTGCGCACGCGATCCACTGAAATCAGCAGGTATTCGCCGGGGCGTGCGCCCGGGATCATGATGTAATCGCGCTGCGTGTTCTTCACGCGCACCGCCGGCCGGTCGTAGACGCCCGCGGGCGCCAGCTCGTCGGCGGCCGGTCCGCGACCCGCAAACCAACTCGAATCCTCCGGCGGCGGCACCGTGGTGGAGAGCGACGTTGCCGAGCGTTGCGGCGGGGAGAGCCAGATCAGCATCGCCAGGCACGCCGCCGCCGCCATGCCCGCGAACTGGCCCAGTCGCAGCGTGCGCCAGCGCAGCGCCTGCGAGCGCGGCGCGCGGCCCAGTGCGGCCCGCAGCACGGCGCCGGCCTGTTCGTCGATGCGACGGTAGTCGTCATAAAGCGCCTGTGCCACGGCGTCCGCCCGCAGCGTGCGCTCAAGCCGCGAGCGCTCATCCGCCGAACACTCGCCGTCGAGCACGCGCGAGATCAGGATTTCAAGCTGTTCGGGGTTGTGCGTCATTCGAGCTTGCCTTCAAGCATTTCCTTCAAGAGCCGCCGGGCGCGGACCAGGCGCGTCTCAACCGTCTCCACCGGGAGTCCGAGCACCTCGCCGATCTGGGCGTAGGACCAGTCTTCGAGGTGGCGCAGCGCGAACGGCTCGCGGTACAGCGCCGGCAGCGACTCGATCGCCCGCAGCAGCGTCTCGCGCAGCTCGCTGCGCGCCGCTGTTCCGCTCGGCTCGTCTTGCCGCCTGTCGGCCGGCGGCGTGGGCGTCGATTCGAGACTGCCGACCAGCGACTGCCTCCGCCGCTGCGCCATGCCGGCGTCGATGGCCGCGTGCCGGGCGATGGCGTACAGCCAGGATCGCAGCCGCTGCGGATCTTTGAGCGAGTCGAGCCGTTCCCATACCTGAGTCCAGACCTGCTGGGCGATGTCGTCGACGATATCGGGCCGGCCGGTCACGCCGAATACCACGCTGCGCAGCCACGCATCGTGCTCGCGGACCAGGCGGTCCGCGGCCCGGCGATCGCCGCGCTGCGCACTACACACCAGGTCGCGCAGCGCCTCGACGTCGAGAAGCGCAGTCGTCATGTCGCCATTGATAGACGAACAACCCCGCGGCGGCACGTCAAAAAATGTCGGCCGGTCCGACCGCCGACGGTTGGAGATTTACCGGTCGTCAAGGCGGGTTGTCGTTTGCCACGCGGTCTGCATCTTGTTGCCGGTCGTGGGGGGGGACGGGCGTCTCGGCCGTCGCGAGGACGCGAGGACGGGCGAGACGCCCGTCCCACCCAATCATTACGGCTCTTCGCGACGGATGTACACGATCGAGCCGATGACCAGGCCGAGCACGGCCACCGCGCCGGCCGCCCACTCGAATGCCCGTGTGGCCTCCTCCCCCGGGCGGACCCAGAGCGAGGTCAGGCCGGCCAGCACCACCGGCGCGAGGATGCCCAGGGCCGACGGTATTCCCGCATTTGAGGCCAGCGCCGAAGCAAACCAGGCCGTTCCGAACGCCGAGGCCGCCGACGCTCCAAACATCGCGACGACGGTCGGCAGGTTGTCGGGCACGCCCATCGGCCGCGCTGCCAGCCGCGGAACCACGACGAATAGCACCACCAGGTTCACGATCCAGAATGCCGCGGCGGCGGGGAGCGAAACCGCCAGCTTGCTGGCCAGCAGGCGCAGCCGCGAGGCCGGCAGAATGGCGAGAAACTCAGCCGAACGATCCGCCCGTTCGCCGGCGAAGGCATTGCCCGCCAGCACCGACATCAGCAGGATGGAGATCAGCAGGCTGAACATGCCGGCGAGCGCCACATCCTGTTCGATGGGGGTGAACGTGTCGTGCCGCGCGGCGTTCACCGCGCGCGTGGTGAGGATGACCGCGTACGGCGCGAACAGGCCGATCGCCGCGGTAATCAGCAGCAGGCGATTCAGACGCAGGTCTTTCCAGATCAGTGACATCATGACGCGCTCCGCGCCCCGCGCACGTAGTCTTTGAAAATGTCCTCGAGCGTCAGATCGAAGACGTCCACTTGCGCCACCGGGTTGAGCGCCCGCAGCCGCGCCAGCGTGTCGTGCGAACAATCGGAAACGGTCAGCAGCCACTCGCGGCGGTCGATGGTCTGCCACACGGTCCCCGGCGGCGGCGCGCCAGGCGTCGCGCCATCGCTCAGCACGGCGCGGACGCGCTTGGTCTGTGAGATCAGCTCCTCCGCCGGCCGGCAGGTCAGCAGCCGTCCGCCGGCGATGATGCCGATGGTGTCCGCGACGCGCTGCACATCCGAAAGCGTGTGGCTGGAGAGCACCAGCGTCCGTTCGTGCGTGCAGACGGCGTCGAGGATGCCCTCGAGAAATTCCTCGCGGATCAACGGATCAAGGCCGCTGGTCGGTTCGTCGAGCAGCAGCACGCGCGGCTGATGGGCCAGAGCCAGCGTCAGCGACAGCTTGGCCAGCATGCCTTTGGAAAGATGCCGCACGCGCTTCTGCGGGGCCAGCTCGAAGCGCTCGACGAGCCGGCCGCACAGTCCATCATCCCATGCCGGGTAGAGCGCGCGGCAGAACGCGATGACTTCGTCCACGCGCATCCAGCGGTACATCAGGTGATTTTCCGGGACGTAACCGATGACGGGCTTGTGCTCAGGATTGTCGCGCGGGTCGCGGCCCAGCACGCGGATCGAGCCGGTGGAAACAGACATGAGTCCGGCAAGCATCTTGATGGTCGTGCTCTTGCCCGCACCATTGGGGCCGATCAAGGCGAGCTTCTCTCCCTGCCGCACGCTGAGCGTCAGCCGGTCAACGGCGCGGGCGGCGCCGAACATCTTGGTCACGCCGTTCAGTTCGATGGTGAATTCGCCGTCGGTGCTCATCTTGCTGCTCCGATGGAGGCGGGCGCCTCGCCGTCGAGGGTCATCGCGCCGAGCGCGGCGCGAATCTGCGCCGGCGACATCCCGGCGGCGCGGGCCGCATCAATGGCGTCACGCACCGTGCGGTTCAGCGCCGCGGCGGCGCTGGCGCGGGTGGCGTCGGCCGCGGTATCGCTCACAAACATGCCCAGCCCCTTGCGTGAGAAGGTGATCCCCGCCCGTTCCAGCTCGTCATAGGCGCGTTGAACGGTGTTGGGGTTGACGACCAGCTTTACCGCGAGCGCGCGCTGCGACGGCAACATCTCCCCGCTGCGGTAGACGCCGGCGGCGATTGCGCGGCGAAGTTCGTCGGCAATCTGCTGATAAATGGGCACGTGACTGGTGAGATCAACCCGCACCGGCAAGCACCTCCCGTGCAGCGCACGCTGCACTAGTTCACTAGTTCAGTATAGCACGAGAATCGCTGGCGTCAAGCGTCTTCGTAAAAACCGGGGACGGGTGGACAGGTGGACGGGCGGGGGGACGCGGGGGGTTTGGGCGGGAGGCTCATCTTTCCGAACCCGCCGCGCCAAGCGGCGGGTCTAGGTTCGGGCGGCACTGCACGTCAGTCTATGAATCGCGCCGTGCGGACTCGCCCGGAAGTCACCCCGCCGCTTGGCGCGGCGGGTTCGGACAAACCACACCGGACTTGCCCGGATTTCTGGGATGCCGCGCGCTACCGCAGCTCCACGTTCCAGTACGCGAAATCGAGGAACTGTTTCCAGCTCGCGTAGCGCGAGTCGGAGAGTTTCAGCGTCAGCACCGGGCTGCGGCGCGGGCGGCGCGGATGAGCGATGAGCTTCATCCCCGCCTGGTCCGGCGTGCGGCCGCCCTTGCGCGTGTTGCACCGGACGCAGGCGCAGACGATGTTGTCCCACGAGTTCGCGCCGCCTTGCGAGCGCGGCACGACGTGATCCAGGCTTAGCTCCGACGTTGAGAACTTCTTGCCGCAGTACTGGCAACGGTTGCCGTCGCGAGCATACAGGTTCCGGCGGTTCAGCTTCACGTTGGCCTGCGGCAATCGGTCGTAGCCCAGCAGGCGGATGACGCGCGGCACCGCGATCTGGAAGCGGACCGTGCGGACCCAGTCGTGCTGCTCAGGCTCGAACTTCTGCTTGAATTGGCTGACTTCGACCCAATCGTCAAAGTCGTAGGTGAGGTACTGCCCCTGCTCAACGGAAACAACCTCAGCCAGCTCACGATAGAGCAACGTGAAGGCACGGCGCGCATTGATCACGCGCACCGCCATGTACAGGCGATTCAGCAGAAGCACGCTGGCTGATAAAGCTGGCGAGTCAGCGTACATCGAGATTGCCACCTCCGGCTGCGGCCTGCGAGAGCGCAGCCTCTCCGGGACTGATTGTAGCGGCCGACTGCGGATTGTTGCAACGTGCGAATCCGCTGCGTCTCGTGCGATGGGTGCGACCGGTTTCATGTTGCGATCCATCCGAACCCGCCGCGCCAAGCGGCGGGGTGGGTCATCGGAGTCGGCGCGACGGCACGGCAGCCGTCCCCACGGCCTCGCCGGGTAGTCACCCCGCCGCTTGGCGCGGCGGGTTCGGACAGACGGCAATCCACCCACTCACAGTTGATGACGGTCCGCCATTCACTCAGCAATTAGTGCTTTTGCAATACGCACGCAATCCGCTAACACTACACGCAAATCGGCCCGTCAAGCTGCGGGCAAGCGTCGGAGCAGCGTTTGCGAATCGCTTACGGCATCTTCGGCTACGGCCGCGGCCACGCCACCCGGGCCGCCGCCGTTCTGCCCGAACTGCGGAAGCGGCACGAGCTGCTCATCCTGGCCGGCGGCGATGCGTACGACACGCTCTGGCCCACCTTCCCGATCCACCGAATCCCCACGCTGGGTTACGTGTATCGACCCGGCGGGAAACGATCCAACTGGCTCACCTTTCGGCGAAACCTGTGGGACGCGCTCGACATCCTGCTGCGCGGGCCGACATTCCGCGGCGTCGTTGAAGTGATCGCCGATTTTCGCCCGGACGTGGTCATCGCCGACGCTGAGCCGTGGACGCACCGCGCCGCGCAGCATCTCGGCATTCCGCGCATCAGCTTCGATCACTTCGGCATCCTGGCCTACTGCAAGCCGCCGGTCCCCTTCGGCGACCGGCTTCGCAGCCGCCGTGACGTGATGATCTATCGCATGCTCATGGGCCGGCCGCAGCGCGTGATTGTGTCGAGCTTCTACGATGCTCCGGCCCGGCGCCCGGGCGTGGTGACGATCGGCCCGATGCTGCGGGACGAGGTCCTGCGGGCCCAGCCGCGGCGCGGCGAATACCTGCTGGCCTACTTCAACAAGGGTCAACATCAATTTACGGCGCAGGTGGAAGCGGCGCTGCGCATGGCGGGTTTGCCGGTGCTGGTCTACGGCACGCCGCGGCAGGGGCTGGACGGGCGGCTCGATTTCCGGCCGCTGAGCAATGAGCCGTTCGTGGAGGACCTGTCCGGCTGCCGGGCGGTGATCAGCACCGCGGGCAACCAGCTTGTGGGTGAAGCGGTGCACCTGGGCAAGCCGATGCTGGTGATGCCGGAAGACTGCGTGGAGCAGCGGCTGAACGCGGCGGCGCTGGAGCGGCTGGGAATCGGCATGCGAACGACGCAGGCCGCGTTTTCGGCGGCAACGATCGCGGAGTTTCTGAGACGCGAGGTTGAATTCATCGCCCGCGTGCGCGGCCTGCGGCGCGACGGGCGGGCCGAGGCGCTGGAGGCGATCGAGCGGTTCCTGGTCGATCTCGCTCCGGCCAGCGCCTCGCGCCACGCCGTCGAGCTGGCGGCCGGCCGCTCCTGAATTGGGTGGGACGGGCGTCTCGCCCGTCGCGCGAGACGGGCGAGACGCCCGTCCCACCCATGATGCACGTTTTTTTTTAGCTACACGAGGACGAGTGTACGACGATATGCGACCGTTGAACCTGGCTCTCTCCATCCTCCACAACCGCCTCGGCAGCGTGCCGCGGCCGTCGTGGTGCACTTACCTCGTCACCTACCGCTGCAACGCCCGCTGCACGATGTGCGATTCGTGGCGGATCAAGCCGGGCGACGAGCTGACGGCGCCGCAGATCGAGCAGGTCTTCGCCAAGATCGGCCGGCTGGATGTCGTTCGCCTGACCGGCGGCGAGCCGTTTCTGCGCGGCGATATGCCCGAGATCGCCGAAGCCGTGCTGCGCCAGTCGCGGCCGGGCGTGATTCACATCACCACGAACGGCTCATTCCCGCAGCGCGTCGCCGACCTGGTGCGCGGCTTTTCGCGCCCGCGGCTGCTGCGGTTCATGGTTTCGTTCGACGGACTGAAGAGCGAGCATGACAAGAACCGCGGCGAAGACGTCCTGTTCGACACGGCCGTCGAAACCTGCCGGCAACTGGGCGAGCTGCGCCGCACGCACGGCGTCGAAGTGAGCGCGAATCACACGGTCATCAATCCGCACTCGATGACAGACAACGACGGGCTGCGGGCCGCGCTTTCGCCGCTGGGCGTCGAGGTGCACTCGGTGATCGCGTACGCCGACTCGGCCATGTATGGCGCGAAGCGCCGTGGAAAGAAGGCTGAAGACCTGATCCTGGGGGAGAGTTACCCGGTTCATCCGGCGCTGAACGGAGCCGACGTGGCCGGGTTTGTTGAGCGCGAGTTGGAGCGCGTCGGCGAGTACGGCAGCGCGATGCTCCGCTGGGGGAAGCGATATTACCTGCGCGGGCTTAAGACGCGGCTGAACGGCAAGCGACCGGTTTCGCCGCGGCCGCCATGCGTGGCGCTGCGCAGCCACGTTCGTTTGTTACCCGATGGCAGCGTGCCGGTGTGCCAGTTCAACACGGAGCGCGTCGGAAATCTGTTGCACATGTCCTTCGACGAGTTGTGGCGCGCCGAAACGACGCGCGCGTCGCGCCGGTGGGTGGACGCCTGTCCGGGCTGCTGGGCCGAGTGCGAGGTGATGCCCAGCGCGATTTACTCGGGCGATATTCTCCGCGGCTGATTAAGAGCTGCTATCAGAACCCCGCACGGGAGTGCGGGGTACGCCAGCCCGCCACTTCCGTGGCGGGTTCTGTTAGGCGCTCTAAGAAACTATCTCAAAACAAACAATGTCGGGCGCGGCCGTTGTCGGGTGCCACTGGCGGCTTGTCCGCCAGTGCTGCACGGGCAGCGAGCTGCCCGTGGCACCCATTCCACGCTACCGGTTACTGGGGGAGGAACGGGCATCTCGTCTGTTGCAGGGACGGGCGAGACGCCCGTCCCACCCACACGCACCAAGCTAGAGTCAACGGCCGCTCGCCCGTCTCGTGCGTCATCTGGGTGCAACAACTCCGACCTGGGCGACGGACGCGACGGCCCCATCAGTACGCTGCGAGTTGCAGCGCCCGCCTCCGCCCGCCCCGGCTGGCCGCAAACAACGTCAGGAGAGACCATGTTTTTGACACGATTTCGCGTTGAGCACTTCGTGGTTCCAGCCATGCTGGCCGCAACGGGCATTTCGCTCTTCGCCGACCCGCCTCCACCTCGCCGACCAGACCCCATCTCGCTCGACCCCGCCTCCCCCTCCCTGGGTTTCGGAAACAACACCTGCGACATCTACGGCGAGAACCCGCCGTTCGTCTTTCTGGGCTTCGGCTGGGACGTCGGCGGCCCCGGGCCGATTCCGCACGTGCCTGGGCCGAACTACGGCATGTTCCCTCCGGGAAACACGGACGGCATCTCGAACAACGAGTTCAATGCCAACATGCTCCAGTTTGTCTACTTCAGCGGCAGCGACACGTCGACCGGTTTGCTCGCGACGCCGTACCGCGCCCAGTTTGTGCGGCGGCAGGCGGCCGGCGACCGCTGGGTGATCAACGGCCGAACGTCGGTGCCTCCGGCGGTGACGGCCGCAGGCGGCGGCGCGGCGGGAATTGTGGCGCCGTTTGTCCTCGGCGGCCCGGTTCACATCCTGAGCGCGAACCAGACGCGCTTCAATGAAATCCCCTCGCTCCCGCCGCCGGCGTTCTCTCCGTTCCCCATGCCTGATGACATGGATGGTCTCGAGATTACGCCGATCGACTTGAATGGCGATCTGGTGCATGACCGGCCGATCTACTTCTCGGTCGACATGGCGACCGGGCCCGGCGCCGACGTGTTCGTTTCTCCCCCCGCGGCGGCGGCGTTCTTCCCGTACGCGATGGCGCCCATGATGGGCCTCACGCCCGCCGACGATATCGACGGTTTGGCCGTCTGGGATCGCGCCGGCATCTACATCCCCGATCCGGGTCTGGATGTCGTCATGTTCTCGCTGCGCCCGGGATCGCCCAGACTGTGGGGTCCCGACGGCGTCAGCGGAACGGCCGATGATTTTTCGGCGGCGGACATCTTCGTGTCGAATCTCACGGGCGTCTTCCGCCGCTATCTGACGGCGGCGCAGCTCGGTCTGCGGTTCCAGGATGACGTGGACGCGATCGACGTTGAGCCGGCCCTGAATAACGCGACGCCCGAGTTCATGGACCGCTGGGTGCAGCGCGTGAACATCGACATTTTCCTGCCGCCGTGGGTTCCGCCGCCGGGCGCCAACGATCTGCACATCGAGCTGATCGGCATTCAGCCCGGACAGGTTCGCGATCCGTGGACCGGCAGCTTCCCGAACGCGACCATCAGCGGCGTGAGCGGCGGGACGCAGATCAACTGGAGCGGCGCGAACTTCCCGCCCGGGTCGATGGCTCACATCGGCTGGGAGGTCACCGATCCGACGAATCTCCAGTTCGCCCGCATCTGGTGGACGATCAACGGGCAGCCGATCACGGTCGTTCAAATTCCCGACCTGGTGCAGACCTGGGACGCCCGCGGCGAAGGCGGCCCGAGCAGCCAGCAGATCGTCGATGTGCTGGTGAACCGCTCGCCGCAGCCGGTGCAGATCATGCGCCGTGCGATCATGACGCCCGAGACGCTGACGCTCTCCGATCTGCTGGTCGGGTCCGACGCGTGGAACCAGTCGGTGCC
The DNA here is from genome assembly GCA_007859745.1 of Phycisphaerae bacterium RAS1. NCBI lineage: Bacteria > Pseudomonadati > Planctomycetota > Phycisphaerae > Phycisphaerae bacterium RAS1. The sequence continues at coordinate 535,054 of SMLU01000001.1, forward strand.
GATCGAGCTCGCGCCGCTGACGTTGCAGTCGATGCAGCCGATCGAGCTGCCCTTCCCGTACCAGATCGACACGCTCGGCTACGGCGTGTTCTATGACGTGTTCATGAACCAGGGTCAGGGCATGGAGCGCATCGCGACCTACCTGACGGCCATGACAGTCGAGCAGAGCCCCGATTTCCTGCAGGCGTTCGGCGCGTGCTGCTTTGGCGACGGCCAGTGCCTCGAGTTGAACGCCGGCATCTGCTCGACCAATGGCGGGCAGTACCTGGGCGACGGCAGCCAGTGCGGGGTCGCAAGTTGTGAGACGCACCTGCTGGGCGACATGAACTGCGACGGCCAGGTGAACATCCTGGACATCAACGCGTTCACCCTCGCGGTCGCCAACCCGGCCGCCTACCAGGCCCAGTATCCTGATTGCGATATCGCCAACGGCGACATCAACGGCGACGGCTCGACGGATATTCTGGACATCAACGGCTTCATCGCCCTGCTGGCCGGAGGTTGATCTGAAGTAAAAAGTTGAAAGTCAGAAGTCAGAACACCGGGTCGGAAGTTGGAGCAATGGGCTCCAGCTTCCGGCCCTTGCCTTATTAGCGATTCGGTTTTGGGTGTGACCAGAATTCCGGCAAGCCCGCTGGCTTGTCCGAACCCGCCGCGCCAAGCGGCGGGGTGAGCTCGGAGTCGGCGCGACGACGCGCGCGGCACCTGTCGCCGCAGCCTCGCAGGGTAGTCACCCCGCCGCTTGGCGCGGCGGGTTCGGACAGACGGCAAACCACCCATCAACGGTGATGCCGACCCGGCGACGCAGGCGGGCGCAGGAGAAGGGGCGGCCCGTTGCATTGCCGCCGGTCGGTCGTACAATCCGGGCCTTGGCTGGAGTCCGCCGGCGGATGGTACGTCGCCGGCCCCTCGAGGCTTGCCCCCGGGGCTGAAGGCGTTGCAAGGAGTTCGCTCATGAGCACCATGACGAAGGTCTTCATTGTTCTGACGGCGGTGCTGTCGATCACCGTCTCCTGCCTGTTCGTCGCCGCCGCGGCGCAGTGGAGCAACTGGAAAAAGCTGGCCGAGGACTACCAGGTCATGGCCGATGCGGCGATCACGCAGCGGATGAACACGGAGGCGGTCATGTCGGCGACGCTGGCGATGAAGGACGCCACGCTCGGCGAGATGGCGCGGCAGAAGGCCGACCTGGAGCTGAAGAACAAGGAACAGGCCGACGCCGAGGCTGACGCGCGGGCCAAGCTGGCGCGGGCGCAGAACGAGGCGGTCGCCGCCGAGGCCGGCCGCAAGAAGCTTGAAGAGATCATGGACATTCAGACGGCGCAGCTTTCGGCGCTGCAGAAGCAGAACCAGTCGCTCCTGGGCGAGAATATCGACCTTCAAACCAGGAACCAGCGGCAGAACACACGCATCCTCGAGCTGACTTCGGAAAGCACGATCCGGCTGGATGAAATCCGCAATTTGCAGGAGAAGCTGCACGCCGCCGAACAGCAACTCGCCACCGGCGGCAAGCCGGCCGCGGCCCGGCCGGCGGACACGCCGGCGGGTGTGAGCGTGGGAGCGGCGGGCGTGGCGGGGCCGATTCCGGGCGAGATCATGGAAGTCGCGGGCAACTACGCGAGCGTGAACGTGGGCGAGTCGTCCGGCCTGAGCAAGGGGATGGTGGCAATGGTCTTCCGCGGCCGGCAGTACCTGGCGGATTTCGAGGTGGACAGCGTGCGGCCCAAGGAAGCCGGCGGACGGATCAAGCTGGCCCAGGGCGATGTTCGCCCCGGCGACCGCGTCGTGTTCAACGCCGACAAGCAGTAGCGCGGCCGGATCGTGCGTGTGCCACGGGCAGCTCGCTGCCCGTGCGGCACTGGCGGACAAGCCGCCAGTGGCACCCGGCGGAAAACTCGATGATGAGGAGTGGTCAGGAATGACCCAGCTTTCGACCGGCCCGAGCCGCCCGCGTCCCGCGGACGCAGAGAATGATATCTATACCGCGTTGATGGCGATCGCCTTTCTCTTCACGCTGTCGTCTACGATCTACGTCGCGGTGCGATCGCTGACGCTGTTCGGCACGATCCTGCCTCCCGGTGGAAGTTGAGCAGTGCGTGACCGGGCCGCATGGATGCGGTCCCCAGCGCCGGCGCGGGCGCGAAGACACGGATAGGAGGCCGCGTTGTTCTGGCGACGCCTGACGGGGTTCTTCAGCGTTGACATGGGCATCGACCTGGGCACGTGCAACACGCTGGTGTGCGTGCGCGGCGAGGGGATTGTATTGAATGAACCGTCCGTCGTTGCGGTGCACAAGGGGACCAACCGCGTCCTGGAAACCGAGAACGGCAAGGCGGTCGGGCTGGTCGCCAAGGAAATGCTGGGCAAGACGCCCGGCAGCATTACGGCGATTCGTCCGCTCAAAGACGGCGTCATCGCCGACTTTGACATCACCGAGGCGATGCTGGGGTATTTCATCAAGAAAGTGCACGGCAACCGCGGCCTGGCGCACCCGCGCGTCGTGATCGCGGTCCCGTCGGGCATTACCGCGGTGGAAAAGCGCGCCGTCTACAACTCGGCCGAGCGGGCCGGAGCGCGGCGCGTCTACCTGGTTGAAGAGCCCAAGGCCGCCGGCATCGGCGCGGGCCTGCCGATTCACGAGGCCACCGCGTCGATGATTGTGGACATCGGCGGCGGAACGACGGAGGTCGCCGTGATGAGCCTGGGCGACATCGCCGTCTGCACGTCGCTGCGCGTCGCGGGCGACGACATGGACGAGGCGATCATCAACTACATGAAGCGCACCTACAACCTGATGATCGGCCCGCAGACCGCCGAGAACATCAAGATTCAGATCGGCTCCGCCTCACAACAGGAGACGGAGGGCAAAATGGAAGTGAAGGGCCGCGACATGATCAGCGGCCTGCCGCGCCGTGCGGTGATCACCGGAGAGGAAGTGCGCGAAGCGCTGAAGGAACCGGTCGGCGCGATCATCGAAGCGGTGCTGCGCACGCTGGAGCAGATCGAGCCGGAGCTGGCGGCCGACCTGGTGGACAACGGCATCTGCCTGGCGGGCGGCGGGGCGCTTCTTCGCGGGCTGGACCGGGTGCTGGCCAAGGCGTCCGGGCTGGATGTCAAGGTCGCCGACGATCCGCTGACCTGCGTCGCCCGCGGGACCGCGGCCTACCTCGAGAATCTCGACCTGTGGCATAAGACGATGGAGTCGGACGAGGACGAATACTAGCGGTTTGCCTGCGCCGCGAATCGTGGGGGGAGCATCGGCGTCTCGCCGGTGCGATTGCGGGCGTGCACCGGCCAGAGGCCGATGCTCCCCAAAACCCGGGTCGCGACGAAGCATCCGAGACAGGCACGCAGCACTTCCCTATGCCCGTTCACTCCCGACTCACGACCAAACAGGGACTATTCACCATCCTGATGTTCGGCGCGGCTGTCGCGGCGCTGATGCCGGGCGCGGTCAGCGGCTGGGTGCGGCGGTTCTTTCAGCCGCTGGCGTGGTTTGAAGCGCCGATCACGGGTGTCTCTCAGGCGATTTCCGGGCAGCGCGGTCCACCGCTGACGGCGGAAGAAGCCGCCAGGCTGCGCGTGGAAAACGAGGAACTGCGCCGCCTGCTGGGACAGCAGGGTCTTCGCGTTGATGATCTCGAGAACCGGCTGGCCGACATCACCGGGCTGCGCAGCCAACTGAGCGACGCATCGGCGAAGATCATCATCGCCGCCGTGATGGCCTATGACGGCGACCCCAACCGCGAAACGCTGAAAATCGCCAAAGGCAGCGTGGCCGGGTTGAGGAAAGGCCAGTGGGTCGCCGCCGGCGTCGACGCCGCCCGCCGCGACCCGGCGGAAACCGGCCGCGACTTGCTGATGCGGCAGTGGCTGGTGGGACGGGTTGTCGCGGTCGAGCCTTACGTGGGCCGGGTGCAATTGAGCACGGATCCGCAGTTTCGCGAGCCGGTGATCGTCGCCGGCGCCGGCGCCGACGGTCGCTGGAAGCTGGGCGAGGAGCGCTGCTTCCTGCGCGGCAAGGCGCATGGAAGAATGGAGATCAGCCAGGCGCGACGCGACTACGTGGCCGCCGGCGAGACGCTGGTCGTCTGCCCGCCGTCAGCGGACCTGCCGCTGCACCTGTCGATCGGGCAGATGATCAGGTCCCGCCCGCTGGACGCCTCGCCGCTGCATTTCGACATCGAGGTGCGGCCGTGGAGAGCGTGGCAGGAGCTGTCGTACGTATACGTGATCGCCGTCGGGAATTGAGGATCGTAAGCGCGCGGCGTCTCACGGGTCGGAGACGTCGACAGCGCTACGCCGGCAGCCCGTTCGCCAGAATCTCCTCCACCGCCTCGCAGAACATGTCGATCTCGTCCGGCATCGTGTACACGTTGGGCGTAACGCGGATTCCGTTCACCGTCGGGCTCTGGATGGCGACGGTGATGATCCGGTGCCTCTTCCACAGGTGCTCGACCAGCTTGGCGTGATCGATGCCATCGATCCCGAACGTGCTGATCGCGCACGAGTGCTGCGCATCGAGCCTGGTGTACAGCCTTACGCGCTTGTCCTGCATCAGCCGCGTGGCCCAGCGATCGCGCAGCCAGCGCAGGCGGGCCTCTTTCCGCTCCGCGCCGATCCCGTGGTAGAACGCCAGCGCCTCGGAGATCGCCAGCCGGTTGGCGGCCGGGTGGGTGCCGATTTCCTCGAACTTGCGGATGTCGTCGCACTGCGGGTGTGCCGAGGCCATCAGCGGCCAGAGCGACGCAATGCGCTCCTTGCGAACGCTCAGGAAACCCGTCCCGTGCGGCGCGCTGGTCCATTTGTGCAGGCTGACGCCGTAGTAGTCGCACTCCAGATCGTCGCGCTTGTACGCGATGTGTGCAAAGGCGTGGGCGCCGTCGACGATCACCGGAATCCCGTGCTTGCGTCCCAGCCGGCACAGCTCGCGCACCGGCAGAATCTGGCCGGTCAGAAAAATCACGTGGCTCACGAGCATCAGCTTCGTCTTCGGCGTGATTCCTTTTTCGAACGCCTCGACGTATTGCGCCAGGTCGTCGGCCGGCGCCGGCACGGGCACCTGAACCAGCTTGATCCCCTCGCGCAGCTCGCGCTGCTTGCAGGTCCAGATCATCCGCGGATAGTCCAGCTCCGACGTGAGCACTTCGTCGCCGGGGTTGAGATCGAAACCCAGCAGGCAGATCTCGAGCGCCTCGCTCGCGTTGCGCGTGATCGCCATCTCCTCGGCGCCGCAGCCGAAGGTCCGCGCCAGCCGCGCCCGCGCCGTCTCCACTTCCGGGTTCAGCACGTCCCACATCGTCTTGGCCGGGGCGTTGTTGGAGAACTCGAGGTGCCGCCGCATGGCGTCCTGCACGACGCGCGGCGAGGGGCAGACGCCGCCGTTGTTGAGGTTGATCAGGCTGCGGTCAATGGTGAAGGCCTGCTGAATCTGCGTCCAGTAGGACTCGTTGCCGGCGGTCTCGCCGGACGATCGCTGGCCCTCCTGGGCGCCGGCGGCCAGAACGCGTTGCAGTGCGTCTTCGCGCAGCACCGCGACGCCGGCGGCGGCCAGCGCGACAGCGCCGCGGACAAAATCACGACGGGATGGGGCCATGTTGTTCTTCCAGGCTGAATGAGTTGCGGCCGAAGGTGCGACGGGCACGGCGCGGACGCCAGCGACCGCCGCTGATGGGGAGCCTAACGCCAGACGCGGCGATACGCCAAATGGCAGGGCGCATCCGATAGAGGTCGAGATTGGCGGCGTCTTTCCGAACCCGCCGCGCCAAGCGGCGGGTTGACGGTCGTTAGCGATGGGCGCCGACAGGCCGCGGACGTCACCCCACCGCTTGGCGCGGTGGGTTAGGATGGATCGGTACGTCACCCCACCGCTAGGCGCGGTGGGTTCGGATCGATCGCCACTTGAATCCGGGTGCACGCCAAATGGCACGTCGGCTGGTCGGTTCAGCCGCCGCTGCCGCCGCAGCCGCCAAACTGAATGAGACGCACGAACGGATTGATATCCAGGATGTTCACCTGACCGTCGCAGGTGATGTCGGCGTTGCGGATATCGCAGTCCGGGAATTGCATCATGTACGCCGCCGAATTCGAAAGCGCCAGCGTGAAGGGGTTAATGTCCAGCACGTTCACCACGCCGTCGCAATTCATGTCTCCCAGCGGCCCGTCAATCTGATTGTCGAAAATACAGCCGTCTCCCTGGCCGCAGGGCGTCACGCACGTGCGGTCCAGGCAGCCGCGAATTCGGACGCGGTCTCCCGCGTGCAGACCGGCGAGATTCTCGACGACGAAGCGCTCGCCGCTGTCGGCGAGCAGCAATACGCACTCGGGCCCCTGCACCAGGCAGCCGCAGCCTTCGAAGCACTCGCCGACCGAGTTGTCTTCGATGCCCGGACGAACGATGCCGAAACAGAAGGTCGATTCGGGATTGAAGCAACCCTGCACCCAGACGCGCATCGTGCTGGCGCTCGGACCGGGGTTCTCGATCGGCAGGAAATCGCCCGTGTCGCGGATGAAATACCAGTTGCACACGTCGCCCGGCACAATCAGCCCGCACTCCTGAAAGCAGAGGCCGATGCGGTTGTCCTCGACGCCCGGCTCGATGATCGGCGGACAGATAGTCGACTGCGGATTGAGGCAGCCCTGCACCCACAAGTGCTCGTCGTAGCCGAAGCCGCCGGTGTTTTCGATGTTGATCGGCTGACCGTCGTCGGCGACGAACACGTTGCATCGCAAGCTCGGCACGATCCGCCCGCAAGATTCGTAGCACAGCCCGATCGTGTTGCCACTGATGCAGCCGTCGCCGCCGGGGCAGATCGGGTCGCAGGCGTTGTTCAGGCAGCCGCGCACCCAGACGCGCTGGCCGAAGCCGAACGCGCCTTCGTTGTCGAGGCAGTAGCGCCGGCCGTCGTCCGTGCGAAGATGCGTGTATTGCAGCGGCCCCGGCGCGAGCGTGCCGCAGCCCTCGAAACACTCCCCGATCTCGTTGTTTTCGATTCCGGGGGCCATGAACGGCAGACAAAGCGTCGAGGCTGGATTGATGACGCCGCTTACCCAGACGCGCTGCCCGAAGCTGAAATTGCCGGTGTTTTCGATGAAAAGGAACGAGTTGTCATCCCGTCGGAAAATCGGACAACCCTGCGGCCCGGCTTCGAGCCGTCCGCAGTCGGCGAAAAACTCGCCCGTCCCCGTGGCAGCCAGATCTCCGAAGGACGCCGCCGCAGCCGCAGCGGTCGCGGCGAACAGTCCGCCGATGCACAACGCTGAACACGCCGCCCGCCGCCAGTCCTGATGCTTCCTGAACATGGCCAGACTCCTTGCACGGGTCGTGAAGCAGACGATGCCCGCCGGCGGATGCCCAGCGCACACCGACGCGGGCACGAAGTGAGAGCGGCGTCAGTCTACCGCGGCCGACGTTTCACGCTCAAGATAATTTTCCCGCCAGAAACCCCCCGAGCGTGGCCGGCATTTTTGGGCAGACGCCGCCGGCCGGGCGGCCGCCGGCCGGGCCGAGTTTCCGAACCCGCCGCGCCAAGCGGCGGGGTGACGATCGTAAGTGAATGGCGCCACGCAGACCGGGGACGTCACCCCGCCGCTTGGCGCGGCGGGTTCGGACAGATTACGGATCGACGCGGCGGTTACGGGAAAGCTTCTACTCATGCCGCGAGCGGAAATAGAGCCGGATCGGCACTTCCTTGATCGGCAGCATCTCGCGCAGCCGGTTTTCCATGAAGCGGCGGTAGTTTTCCGACACGATGGTCGGATCGTTGCAGAAAAAAACGATCGTCGGCGGCGCGGTTGAAATCTGCGTGGCGTAGAAGATCTTCACGGGTTTCGATCCGTGTCCCGCGGTCGGCGCCCGCAGTTCCAGAATCGTCTCCAGCGCCTTGTTCAGCCGGCCGGTCGAGATGCGCGTCGTGGCCTGCTTGAACAGGTTGATGGCCGCGTCCACCGCCGCGTCCACGTTCTTGCCCGTCTTGGCGGTCATGAACGCGATCGGCGCGTAGCTGAGCATCGGCATCACCTGCGCCAGGTAGTTGCCATATTCCTCGGCCGCCGCTTTGCCGCGGGCCAGGTCCCACTTGTTCACCGCCAGCAGCACCGGCTTGTATTCCTCGTCGATCGCGGCGGCCAGCTTCAGGTCGACCTCCGCCACCGCCACGGTGGCGTCGATCAGCAGCATCACCACATCCGCCCGGCGGATGGAGCTGAGCGCGCGGGTGTGCGAATAGAAATCGATGTCGGTCATGCTGCGTTTCTTGCGCACGCCGGCGGTGTCGATCGCCACGAACTGGCGCCCCTCTTTTTCGAAACGCACGTCGACCGCGTCGCGCGTCGTGCCGGGCACCTCGCTGACGATCATGCGCTCCTCGCCCGCCAGCGCGTTGACCAGCGTGCTCTTTCCGGCGTTGCGCTTGCCGACGATGGCCAGCTTCATCACCGGCTCGGCCGGCGCCTCGGCCGCCCGCTCGCCCAGCCGCCGCATGATCTCGATCAGCAGGTCGTCGCGTCCGCGATGGTGCAGGGCCGACACGCACAGCGGCGGGCCGAAGCCGAGCTGCTCGAACGCGCCGGCGTAGGCCTCGTGCTTCATCGCGTCCGCCTTGTTGGCCAGCAGCAGCAGCGGCTTATCCAGCTTTCGCAGCCGGGCGGCGATGGTCTGGTCGTGCGGTGTGAGGCCGTCGGTGACGTCGACGACGAAGAGGATCAGGTCGGCGCGGTCCATGGCGAAGCGGATCTGCTCTTCCACGTCGGCTTCGAGCTTATCGTTGTCGATGATGCCGATGCCGCCGGTGTCGATCAGCTCGAAGTATTTTCCCTCATATTCGACCAGGGCGCTGACGCGGTCGCGGGTGATGCCGGCCCGCGGGTCGACGATGCTGATGCGCTGCCGGGCCAGCGAGTTGAGCAGCGAGCTCTTGCCGACGTTCGGCCGGCCGACAATGACGACCATGGGCATGGACATAGGAGGGGATGATACACGTAGGCCGGGTCATCGACCCGACGGTCCGGCGAGGCCATCTCAGAGCCCGCTCGCGCCGCGGTCAGCGGCGGGGTGACGTGCCGATCCTTCCGAACCCGCCGCGCCAAGCGGCGGGGTGACGTCCGCGGCCTGTGGGACGCCAATCGCTAACGATCGTTAACCCGCCGCTTGGCGCGGCGGGTTCCGAGAGACGCCGCCGATCACAACCTCGTTTTTGGATGCGCCGGGAGCTGCGGTTCCCGCTTCCGGGGCTTGCAACGGGCGAGGATCGGGTTAGATTATGATGGTGTCCGCAGCCTTGGCTGCGCGTGCGGGTGTAGCTCAGTGGTAGAGCGTCACGTTGCCAACGTGAATGTCGTGGGTTCAAGTCCCATCACCCGCTTTGTCTGACCGCCGGTGTCGGGTGCGGACACCGGCGGCCTAGTCTTGACGGGGGCGCTAGTTACGGCAACAGCAGGGCGACGAACGGGTTGATGTCGAGCACGTCGACGCTTCCGTCGCCGTTGATGTCGCCGTTCTCAATCATGCACCCGGGGTAGAGACCCGCATACGCCGCGGGATCAGACAGCGCCAACACAAACGGGTTGATATCCAGCACATTCACGCTGCCGTCACAATTCAGGTCGCCCTGTGCGGCCGCCGGTTGCACGGTCAGAACGGCCGCGCTGCTGGTCTGCGTGCCGCAGGCGTTGCTGAGAACGACGTCGTAGCTCCCGGCGTCGGCGGGCTGGGCGTCATGGATGGTCAGACTCGCCGTCGTCGCGCCGACGATCCGCCCGTCGTCAACCAGGTTGGCGCCGCTTCGCCGCCACTGGTACGAGGGCGCGGGGACCGTGCCGACCTGCACGCTGAATGCCGCCATTTGTCCGCTGGAGACGGCGACATCCATCGGCTGTTGGATGATCAGCGGCGCTGACGGCCCCTGGTAAATCCACGTGTCACCGAGAATCTGGTTGGTCGAGCTCTGGCCGCCGAAGAGCACGATGCGGCGATGGAGCGGGTCGTACACGATCGCAAGCTGCTGGCGTGCCGGGGGGCGCCCGGTCGTCGCCGTCGTGGTGGTCCAGCTCGTACTGACTCCGTTCCACTCGCGCGTGTTGTTGCTGGAGCTCGTGCCCGTCCAGCCCCCGAACGAGACGACGCGATCACGAAAGCTGTCATACGCCAGGCCGGCGGTTTCGCTCGTTGGCGCGGTCGTGAATGCGTGGGATGTCCAGGCACTGCCGTTCCAGCTCTTTGTGTCCGTCTTGAAGCCGCCCAGATCGCGCCCGCTGGCAAGAACCGTGCGGTTCCGAAGGCTGTCAAACGCCAATCCGTGTCCCCAACGGTGCGTCGGCGGACTGCCGTTGTCGGGCATGCGGACCCACGAGGCGCCGTCCCATTCCCACGTCCCGCCATCCGAGCCGACGCCGCCGAACATCACAACGCGCTGTCGGGCAGAGTCGTAGGCCATTGCGTGCCCGCGACGCGCGCTGGGTCCGCCGGTAGCCGCAAGCGTCCAGGCTGAGCCGTCGAACTCCCAGGTTTCTCCATCCAGCGCGCCGTCGTATCCCCCGAACAGCACGACGCGATCACGGGCGCTGTCGTACGCCATCGCATGATCCGATCGCGGACTGGGACCGGTCGCGTTCAAGTCGGTCCAGCCCGTCTGGTCCCACGCCCAGGTATCCCCAATCGCGCCCGGGGCGGTGAAACCGCCGAAGAGCACGATTCGGTCACGCAGCGTGTCGTAGACCATCGCATGATCCTGCCGCGGCGACGGGCCGGGGCTGGAAACGTCGGTCCAGACGCCCAGGCACTGCCCGAAGCTCGCCCTGCCCGACAACACGCCTGCCGCCGTCGCTACTCCAAACCGAGCCAACGTTCGAATCAGCCGCATGTTCGCCTCGCTCTCTCCGGTTTCCCGGCGTGGACTCCTAATGGGGGGTATCCAGGTTTGCGGCAAATCTTTTTTCCTGCCGGTCTGTTCAGATGGGTCGTAGCGAGGGTGCATCCGGTTTCGGTTGGCGATCCGTCCGAACCCGCCGCCCGGCGCGGAGCGATGCAGCCACCCGCCAAACGCTCGGTGGGCCGCGCCCGTGTCGCTTCGTCGCTCCGGATGCTACCATCCGACAGGCCGCGCGTCGGAGCGCGGCCTCTTCCTCGTGCCGGAACGCGACATGGAACACACGCTGAAATGGACTGACGCCGAGGACATCGCCATTGAGCTGCACGAGAGGCAGCCAGACCTTGATCCGTTGACGGTTCGCTACACCGACCTGCATCGCTGGGTGTGCGAGCTGCCGAACTTCAAAGATGATCCTAAATCAAGCAGTGAAGGCAAGTTAGAAGCGATCCAGATGGCCTGGCTGGAGGAGTATCGCGCAGGATAGGCGCGAGTCGAAGCGGACGCGCGCCGCGGACTCGCCGATACCATATACAATAGGGCCGTGGGCGGACTCGTCGCCGCCGGCTTACCTCGCGGAGACCCCGACTGTGATTCGCATGACGATGCTCTGCATGGCCGTACTGGTGATCGGCCAGACGCTTCCGGCCTGCCCCACCACGCCGACCGACACGACGCCCGTCGAGCGCGACGCGCTGCCTACCACCGCCCAGGCGCAAACGGCCGCGGCCGCCGGCGATCTGGTGGCCTTGACCGCGGTCGCCGACGGCAGCGACATCACCTACAGTTGGGTGCAGATCAGCGGACCGGGCGTCAAGCTCGAAAGCGCCGACACACCGGTCGCCGTGTTCCGCGCCCCGTCGCTGGCGCAGGACGCCACGCTGCAGTTTCTCGTGACCACGTTCACCAGCACTGCGGCCGGCCGCGCGACGGTCTCGGTCACGGTCGCCGGCGATCCGAATTACGACCCCGGCACCGGCGGCGGAGGCGGCGGCGGAGGAGAGGAGAGCCGCCCGATCGCCCGCGCCGGCGACGATCAGACCGTCGACCAGAGCGCCTCGGTCACGCTCGACGGCGGCCAGAGCACCGGCACGCTACCTGCTTTCCGCTGGCGCCAGACGCGCGGTACGAGCGTTTCGCTGACCAGCCCGACCAGCGCTCGCACGGATTTCACCGCCCCGGCCTTTTCCTCCGCCGGCGGCAACGAGCTCGAGTTCGAGTTGGAAGTGCGCGACGTCCGCGGCCGCGTCAGCCGCGACCGCGTGAAGGTGACGATCAACGATCCTGCCGCACCGGGGCCGGACGAGGGCAACCCGCGCGTGGCGGTGACGACGTCGCTGGGCAACTTCGTGATCGAAGTGGACCAGGCCAAGGCCCCCAACACGGCCCGAAACTTCCTGCAATACGTCGATGACGAGTTCTACGACGGATTGATCTTCCACCGCGTGATCGCCGGCTTCGTCGTGCAGACCGGCGGCTTCCAATCCGGCCTGGTGCGCAAGGACACGCGCGAGGCGATCGCGCTTGAATCGACCGGGTTGAAGAACGACCGCGCCACGGTCGCGATGGCCCGCACCAACGATCCGAACTCGGCCACGTCGCAGTTCTATGTGAACCTGGTAAACAACGACAGCCTGAACCCGACCGGCCCGAACACGGGCTACACCGTCTTCGGCAAAGTGGTCGAGGGGATGGATGTGGTGGACCGGATCGCGACCGTGCAGACTGAAGCGCAGCAGGGGTTCAACGATGTGCCGGTTACGGACGTGATTGTGCAGTCGATCCGGCGGCAGTAGGGCGATCTCGTCGGGGAGCATCGGCGTCCCGCCGGTGCGAACCGGCATTCGCGCCAGTTCACGATACTCCGCCGGCTGACGCGCGAGCCGAGCATGTTGGCCGCTGGCCCGGCCGTCTTTCCGAACCCGCCGCGCCAAGCGGCGGGGTGACGACCGTCAGCAGACGGCGCCACACAGATCAGCGACGTCGACCCGCCGCTTGGCGCGGCGGGTTCGGACAGAGCTGCCCACCGAGCTTGCGTCGCCTCTGCTGCGCGGTTAGCAATGCGCTCCGCGTGGCCAAGAAGCGTGACGCCCATCCCGATCGCATCCACCTGCTCGCGCATGCCAACCCGCTGGGCAAAGACATCGTGCGCTTCGGCTTCGGCGAGCTGAGCGAGTACATCGACTTCATCGCCCGCCAGACGCCCCGCGGCTATCGCGTCACGTATTCGCAGCGCGTCTTCGAAGCTGAGGAGGACGTCCCCCGCGGCGGGCGGCGCGATGACGCCGAGCGCGTTCGCGATTTGCAGCACGCGCTGGACGACCCGCGGACGGCGGCCATCGTGGCGCTCTCGGGCGGAGCCTATTTCGGGCGGATCCTGCCACATCTGAACTTTGAAGGACTAAAGCGCCGCCGCACGCCGCTATGGGTGATGGGCTTCAGCGAGATGACGACGCTCGTGAATATCGTGGCGAGCTACCCGTGCGGGCGCGGGCTGTACTGGCTGTGTCCGAACTACCTGGCGTGGAAGATCGATCCGCCCGAGGCGGCGCGGGCGGCGTTCGCCGAGTTCTGGACGATGCTGCCGGCTGTGCTTTCGGACGGCTCATTGCCGCCCACGCCGCGGCGTGCGGCCCGCGCCAGCCATCCGGCGGACATGCGCAACGCACACGCCGGCCGCCATTCAGGCGACGGACGGGCGGACGCGCCGCGGTTCCGGCATCTGCGTTCGAACGGTGCGCCGATCAGCGGCCAGCTCATCAGCGGAAAGATCACGGGCCGGCGGGCGCGGGTCATCGGCGGCTGCCTGAGCGTGCTGGCCGCCGCCCTGCCGGGCCTGCGCAGCGTGCGCCCGAGGAACTGCTGGCTGGCGATCGAAGACCTGAGGGAAGAGCCTTACCGGATCGATCGCTACCTGGCGACGCTGAAGCTTGCCGGCTGGTTTGAACGGCTGGCGGGCGTCATCGTGGGAGATTTTCACACCGCGGATGAAGACCTGCAGGCGACGGTCGCCGAGTATCTGCATTTTCACCTGCCGCGCGGGGCGCAGACGCCGGTCGTCCTGACGCGCGACGTGGGGCACGTGTGGCCGATGTCGCCGCTGCCGATCAATCGCTCGCTGCGAATTGGCGTAGACGGCCGACGGGTTTCGTTTTCGATTTGATTCAGCCGGAGTTCAGGGCAGCGCTCAAGGCCCGGCCCCCGCCCCGCCGACCGCCCCCGGCCGGAAACTCACCGCGAATTGCACGTTCTTGAATCCGGCCCGCACGGTGGCGTCCATCGCCTTGATCACGAATTGCCAGCGCACCGTCGGATCGGCGCCGATCACCACCGGGTTCTCGGTATCGGCGCCCGACAGGCGCTTTTCCTGCAACGCCGCGTGCAGCCGTTCGAAGTCGCCGCCGGCGATCTGCTCGTCCATGAGCATGATGGTCACGGCGGCCGCGCCGGCGTCGAGCAGGGCGATCCGCACGCGCGGGTTGATCTCGACCATCGCGCCACCGCCCGGCCCGCTGGCGGGGTCGAGCTCGGTCTTGAGCAAACCCTCGCGCACCAGCTCAAACGAGGCGCCCAGCAGGAAGAACACCAGCAGAACCATGATGACGTCGACCATCGGGGCCAGGTTCGGCACGTTGTCGCCGGTGGGCGTCAGGTGGCGTCTCATGGCGTCGCCTCCGGCTCGCGTCCGGCGTTTGCGCTGAAGACGACATCGGAGATTTTGGACAGTCCACAGGCGCGCAGCACGACCTCGACGTGCTGGTACATCACGTGGCGATCAGCGCGGATCACGCAGCGGACGCGCTCGCCGTCGCGTGACGCCTGAGACGCGCGCCCGGCAAGATACGCATCGACGTCGGCGGGCTGGAGCAGCCGCTCCACGATTCGCTTTCCATCCCAATCGGCCACCACGAACTCGGGCGTGTCGGGGTCGCCGGATTTCGACAGGCGGACGTTGATGACCACTTCCGGGCCGGCGTCGTGACGATCATCGGTGGCAGCGGCTTCCGCGTAGGGCAGCAGAATGGGCTGGTGCTCGACGTCGACCAGGCGCGTGGCGAGCAGGAAAAAGACGATGAGGCACATCATCACGTCCACCATCGGGGCGAGATTGAGCGTCATCGCGAATGGCTTGGGCGGGCGGAATTTCATGGTATCGACGCGTCACTCGCGCGGCAGTACTACGTTGAAGTGCCTGCCGCAGCCGGCGGCGCCGCCCCTGCCGGACGCGACGCCGGCGCCGGGCTGGGTCGCGGCGGCTCGGCGGAGGAGACCGTCGGCCGGCGAACCGGGTCGGCGACGCTCTGCACGGCGGTCGCCGCTGCGCCGGTTGCAGCCGGGCGGAAGTACTCGAGCAGATCGAGCGCGTCGACGGTGGCTTCGACGGTGAGTGAGTCAATGCGATTGCGGCAGGCGCCGAAGAACCCGATGCCGACGATGGCGACCGCCAATCCTAGAAACGTGTTGACGAGCGCTTCGCTGATGCCCTCGGCGAGCTTCCCGCCGCTGGCGCCTCCGCCGGCGCCCAGATCGCCGAAGGCCTTGATCATGCCCAGCACGGTGCCCAGCAGGCCCAGCAGCGGGCCGAGGTTCCCGATGATGTTCAGGTACTCGGCCTTTCGGAAGAGGCGGCCGCTCAGCTCGCCGGATTTTTCGAGGGCGGCCTCGTGCATGGCGTCGAAGCCGTGGCGGGCGTGGGCCAGCGCGGCGCTCATGACGCGGGCGAAAAAGGTCTGGCTCTTTTGCAGCGTCTCGACGCACTCGCGGAAGCTGCGGCCCTCGATCTGCCGTTTGGCGCGCAGGACCTGTTCCGGCGGGGCGATCGTGATGCGCCGCACGGTGATGAAATGCTCCACCACCAGCGCGCACACAACCAGCGAGCCGGCGATGATGAGATACGACGGCAACTCGATGCCGGCCAGGAAAATGTCCAGCATCGTCTGACGGTTTTGCGGCGCCTGGGCCAGCGCCGGCGCGGCGGCGGCGAGCCATAGGCTGATCGCCAGTAGCGCCCGTCCTGGGCTGATCATGCGTTCATCCTTTTCCACGCGACGACTCCGAAAAGAACGCTCTGGCTTTCCGACGGCCAAGCCGACCGGACCTATCGCCGGCGGATGTCGCTGCCGGTCACGATCTTGATCCAACCGTTGTTCTGCTGCGCGATGCGCTCCAGGCGGCGGGCGCCGTCGGTCATGCGCGGCGGAAGGTCATCGGACTGTTGCAGGAGCAACTCGTCGAACACGTAGCAGAAAATTCTAGCGTTGGCCCGTGCGTTGGCGCGCTTGACCTCGCCTACCACGGCTTCGTCGAAGTAGCCGTCGGAGAAGAACAGGATGGCCTCGGGGTTCATGCTGATCGCGCGGCGGAGC
Organism: Phycisphaerae bacterium RAS1; assembly: GCA_007859745.1. Lineage (NCBI taxonomy): Bacteria > Pseudomonadati > Planctomycetota > Phycisphaerae > Phycisphaerae bacterium RAS1. The sequence continues at coordinate 551,285 of SMLU01000001.1, forward strand.
GCCGGGAGCGGCTCGGTCCCGCCCATCGGACTCTTGCGGTCGAGCCACTGGATGAAGTCGCGGCGCGCATCGTCCTCGGCGGGGACCAGCTTCGGCGCAAAGCTCTCGGTTTTGTATTGATCCTGCTGGCCGGTGGCGAGACTGAAGAAGACGATCACGTTGAACGTTTGGGAGGCTCTCAGTCCGGCGATCGAGCGCTTGAGCTCGCGTTTCAGATCGTCGACGGCGACGATGATCGAGCCGGAGAAATCGACGACATAGGCGATGCGATTGGCGGCGATGGTTTTTCCCCACATGCCTGCGGTGCCGACGCCGCGCCCGCCGCCGCCGACGCCGGAGCCGAAGCCGCCGGTGCCGCTCTCGCCGGCGCCGGCGCCGACGCCGTGAAGGGAGAGTCGGCCTTCGCCGATGCCGAAGCTGTCGCCTTCGGAGGCGCCTGCGCCGGACGAGCTTTCCATCTGAGTGAGATCGCGCAGGCTGAAGTCGCCGACGTCGCTCAGGTCGCGCAGGGCGTCGAGCGCATCCGGCGGCACGTCGTCCGGCTGCGGCAGCGCATCGGCGCCGCTCCACTGAAACGCGCCGGCCAGTGGATCGCCGGAGACGACTGTTGCGCCATATTCGCCCGCCGGCGTCGCTGACAGGACCTGCCAGGTTCTGACCGCGAGCAGGACCAGCAGCACCGAGTGCACGACGAGGCTGGCGGCGGCGGGCAGTCCGAGGTGAACCAGCCAACGGAAATAGGGATTGCGGCGCTCGCGGTCGGCGAACGTCTCGGCGGCGACAGCGCGCCCGGCGGCGCCTGGTTTGTCGATTGTACCGGCCAAAGGCGGCCCTTTTTCGGCGATCCGAAAACCTCGCTCAGACCGTCAGGAATCGCGAGCGTGAGGACGCGGCTGTGTTGATGAACATCGCGGCTCGGATGTCACCGCTTCCTCACGGTCGCGGCTCGGATGTTGCCGCCACTACACGGTCGCGGCTCGAACTCATAACATCTGCGGCGCGGCCGCGCCGCCCAACCCCGGGTGCGCCGCGGACGCCATCTGCACATAACGCATCCGCATTTCGTAGAGCACCTGGTCCAGCAGTTGTCGCTCGGGCGGCGTCAGGTTGTTCTTGGTTTTCTCGTCCAGCACCTGAAGCATGTCGATGAAGTGCTTGGCGATTTCGAGATTCGGCGGGATGCGCTCGCCGCCCGGGCCGGCCAGCGCCCCCAGCCCGGCGAGGGCCTGCACCGCGATCAGGTTCAGCAACTCGGCGAAGCTCGCCGCCGGCGTCTGCTCGTGGCCTTGCCCCTGCTCGCCGGCCGAGAGTTGCTCCTTCTCACGCCGTGCCTGGGCTTTCCAGTCGTCGTCGACGATGATCTTTCGTTCCTGCTCGGCCATTCGTGCTCCTCTCGCCGCCGCGCGTCAGGGGCGGTGCGGCTGGATTCTACACGGGGACCGGAGCGTTTGACACATTTACCGCCCCGGCCGCCGACCCCCCGGCCGCCGCAGCCGCCGGAGTGCCGGCCGGCCGTTCTTCCGAACCCGCCGCGCCAAGCGGCGGGTTGACTTCCGGGCCCGCTCGCTGCGCGTCGTAAAATGGCGCCCAGCGCCGTGCGCACCTCAACCCGCCGCTTGGCGCGGCGGGTTCGGACAGAGGTGCCCGCCGAACATTTCAGAATCGCCAGGCGCACCCTGCGCGCCACCGCCCGCGCCGCCGGCGCACTTGCGATTGACCTGCCGCGACCGGCGCGGCTAGACTCGTTGTCACCCTGATGGAGAGCACGCCATGTCGACGCTGATGCCGCTGAATCTGAAGGGCTGGATCGACGAGCACCGGCACCTGCTCAAGCCGCCGGTCGGCAACCAGTGCGTCTGGAAGGATCGCGACTTCATCGTCATGATCGTCGGCGGGCCGAACGCGCGAAAGGACTATCACGTCAACCCGACCGAGGAGTTGTTCTACCAGGTCGAGGGCGACATCACGCTCCGCATCATCGAAAACGGCACGCCGCGCGACATCCCCATCCGGCAAGGCGACATCTTCCTGCTGCCGCCGGGCATCCCGCACTCGCCGCAGCGCCCGGCCAACACGGTGGGCATGGTCGTTGAGCGACAACGGCCGGCGGGCCAGCCGGATCACCTGCGGTTCTACTGCGAGAAGTGCGGGGGGGTGATCCATGAGCCGGAGTTCGACCTGAAGGACATCGTCAACCAGCTCAAGGTGATCATGGAGGAATTCTGGAAGCCGGAGAACGCCGCGCGGCGTACCTGCAAGAAGTGCGGAACCACCATGGCGCCGCCGGCGCCGGCGCGTTAGCCGTCCGCGAGGCGCGCCGTTTCGCACGGGGAGCATCGGCTTCCAGCCGGTGCGCACCGGCTGGAAGCCGATGCTCCCCAAATCCGAAATATGTAATTTGACAGACCACTAGCACCAGCCTGGATCGAATGTTCGGCCAGCTCGCCAGCAACAACCTGGACTACGTCGTATTCGTCGTTGTTTCGATCGGCGTCTTCATCTTCTTTGTGGGCCGCACGCGGGCGCTGACGTTCGAGCCCGCGTCGAAGTTCTTCGCCGCCGCCGCGCTGGTGATCGTGCTGGTTGCCGGGCAGTTCCTGGTCAACTGGGCCGGACAGCGCGAGAAGCAGCGCCTGAGAACCACGCTCGAAGTCTTCGCGCCCCTGTACGCGGATGAGTTGCAGCGGCTCGGCCACGCGCGCATCACGCTCGACACGCCCCCGGACGACCCGACCTATCTGGAGTTGGTGGAGGCCCAGGTCCGCTGGCTGCGGGTCAACGCGATCGCGGCCGACATCTACACCGTCCGCAGGCTGCCGGACGGCAAACGCGTCTTCATCGTCGATTCCGAAACCGACTACAACCGCAACGGCCGGTACGACGACGTGCGCGAAAGCCGCACGCGCATCGGCTTCCCCTTCGACGACGAAGACCCGGCCCTCGAACGCGCCCTGGCCGGCGAGATCACCTTCGACGAGCAGTTGATCGCCGACCCGTGGGGCACCTGGATCAGCGCCTGGGCGCCGCTGCGCGACAAAGGCGGGCGCGTGGAGGCGGCGGTCGGCGTCGACTACCCCGCCGCCCAGTGGCTCGACGCCATCGCCCGCGCCCGCTTCGCGATGATCGGCGTCCTGGCGGCGATGGAGGCGGTCGCGCTCGGGCTGGTGTCGTTCTTCGCCGTGCTGCGGGCCGAGGTGCGCCTGGCCGAACGGGCGCGGCTCGACATGCAGCAATCCAAAGTCGCCGCCGAAACGGCCAACCAGGCCAAGACCCAGTTTCTGGCCAGCATGAGCCACGAGCTGCGCACGCCGCTGAACGCCATCATCGGCTACGCCGAGCTGCTTCAGGAAGAGGCCGAGGAGCTGGGGGCCGCCACGATCACCGCCGACCTGAAAAAGATCCACGGCGCCGGCAAACACCTGCTCGGGCTGATCAACGAAGTGCTGGACCTTTCCAAGATCGAAGCCGGGAAAATGCAGCTCCATCTCGAGCCGTTTGACGTCCGGCTGCTGATCGACAACGTCGTCTCGACGGTCGTGCCGCTGATTCGCCAGAAGGGCAATCGTCTCGACCTGGATTGCCCGGCCGACGTAGGCACCATGCACAGCGACGCCACCAAGCTGCGGCAAAGCCTCTTTAACCTCATCAGCAACGCCGCCAAGTTTACGCGCGACGGCACGGTGCGGCTGGAGGTCGAGCGGCGCGTCTCCGAGAGCGGGATCGACTGGATGTCTTTCCGCGTCATCGACACGGGCATCGGCATGACCGCCGAGCAGCAGGGCCGCCTCTTCGAGGCCTATGCGCAGGCGGCGTCGTCAACGGCCAGCCGTTATGGCGGCACCGGCCTGGGCCTGGCGATCACGCGCCGTTTCTGCCGGCTGATGGGCGGCGACGTGATCGTGCGCAGTGAACTTGGCAAGGGCAGCACGTTTGAAATCTCGCTGCCGGCGCTGGTGATCGAAACGAAGGGCAGCACGGCGGTGAAGGCGGTGAGTCCGGCGATGCTGGAGCATCTTTCAGGGTCCGGAGCCTGAGTAGGATGGGCCGTGCCCACCATCATCGCTTACCAAAGGTGGGCACGGCCCACCCGACACCACACTACCGTTTCGACGTGACGGTTTCGTACACGCGAATGGTCGCTGCGGCGCAGCACGCGGCATGTTGAAACGGCGCTGTGTATCGCCGCGCTAGCAACGCCATCGCGGCGGCCGCGGCCAGGTCGGCACGCAGCCGGTGGACCGCGGCGGCCCAGTCCGCGGCATCTTCGCCCCCGACCAGCGCCAGCCGCGGCGAGTCACCGGCGAGTTCGCGGTGCGGCGGGATGTCGCTGGCGACCACCGGCAAACCGAAGGCCATCGCCTCCATGACCACATTCGGCAGCCCCTCTGTACGCGACGGAAAGACCAGCGCGTCGGCGGCCGAGTAGAGCGTCGAGAGGTCGCGCTGCCAGCCGAGGAGCCGAACACGGCCCGTCGCCGGGCTGGCCGCGGCTAGCGACGCGATTCGCCCGCAGTCGGGTCCGTCGCCGGCAATCAGTAGCTGCGTACTGCTCTCAAGCAATTCGGTGCAGCGAATCAGGAGGTCAACGCGCTTCACCGGATCGAGCCGCCCGGCCCAGGCCAGGACAAACGCGCTCGGTTCGATCCCCAGCGCGGCGCGGGCGACGGACCGATCCAAGCGATCACCAACCGTCGCAATCAACGGCGGCGTCACGAACACGTTCTCAACCCGACGGCCGAACGACTGCACCACGTGCGCCGCCAGCGCCGCGCTGTTCACAATGTGCCCGCGATCCAGAAACGCCGTCAGACGCTCAACGGGCGCATGCCAACGCCGCTCCATTTCGATCGTCGCCGTCGACGTGATCACCGGCACGCCCAGCAGGAAACCGACCAGCCGCGCGGCTACGTTCGCGTGCGTCAGCGTGCTGTGAATCAGATCGGGTCGAATTCGCCGAACATGCCCCGCCAGCCGCAGAATCGCCGCAACATCCCGCGCGCTGCCCGCGCCGCAGGCGAACGTCTGGATTCCATCCGCGTCCAGCTCGCGGCTGACCGGCCCCGGCGGGGCCAGGCAGCCGACCGCCACCTCGACGCCGAGCTCGCGCAACCCGTGCGCCAGCCGCGCCAGCCGCAGCGGCGTCCCGCCGCGCTCCAGGTCGGTGACCAGCAGCATGACGCGCACGCATTACTCCGCGCCGGCGAGGACACGGCGGACATGGCCTTCGGCCGCGTCGAGCCGGCGGCGGGCGTCGTCGCGCGAGACGCCGAGCTTGTGCATCACGATGGCGGTCTTGACGTGCCAGTCGGCGGATTCGAGCAGGCGCTGGGCGGCGTCGCGCGGCAGGCCGGTCGCGCCGGCGGCGGTGCGAATGGCTCGATCGACCAGCTTTGAGCAGCCGCGAGCGTTCACATCAACCATGAGGTTCTGATAGACCTTGCCGAGCTGCACCATCGTCAGCGTGCTGATCGCGTTCAGCACCATCTTCGTGGCCACACCCGCTTTCAGTCGCGTCGAGCCGCTGAGCGCCTCCGGGCCGGTCAGCACGCGAATCGAAATGTCCGCTTCGTCGCCGGCGTGGTCGCGCGGGACGCACGCCAGAAACACGGTCGCTGCCCGCCGCTGCCGGGCTTCGCGCAGCGCGCCGTGAACAAACGGCGTCGTGCCGCCCGCCGCGATGCCAAAGACGGCGTCGCGCGGCCCGACCATCAGGTCGGCCATGCGCTTCGCGCCGTCGTCGGGGCTGTCCTCGGCGTTTTCGATCGAGCGTTTCAGGGCTTCGTCGCCGCCGGCGATCACGCCGACGATCTGCTTCGGATCGCTCAGGAACGTCGGCGGGCACTCGGCCGCGTCGAGCACACCCAATCGCCCGCTCGTTCCCGCCCCCACGTAGATCAGCCGCCCGCCGCGTTTCAAACATCCCGCGACGACTTCAACCGCCGCGACGATCTGCGGCTTGGCGGCGGCGACAGCGGCGGCGACCTGCGCGTCCTCGGCGTTCATCACGTCGAAAGCGTCCGCGATCGAGAGCCGATCCAGCTCGGCGGAGCGGGGGTTGTGCTGCTCAGTCAGCAGGTGACCACGGTCGTTCATGCTCGACCTCGTTGATGTCGTCAGCCGTCCGTCCGCGGGGCAGGTCAGAACGCGAAGCGCAAGCGAGCGCCCGCGCGCATTGGCGCTCGCTTGCAATTCGCGTTCTGACTGGCGGCGTGCCGACGTACACGCCGTCGGCATGAGGCCCGTGCGTCGGACGCAGAGGTCCGACGCTACAGCCGGATGGTCACGCCCTCGCGGGCCGCCTGCACCGCCGCGAAGCTCGCCCGCGTCACCAGCTCCAGTTCTTCAAACGGAATCAGCGCCGCTCCGCCGCGCGACACGCGCGCCACGAACGCCGCCACCTCCGCCTTGTGACCCTTGTCCTGCGTAATGCTCATTCGCGGCACCGCCGGCCAGTCATATCCGTGCATCCGCCGCCAGTTGTCGATCGCCAGCACCCGCCCCTCGCTGAAAATCTCGATCCGCTCCTTGGCGAACGCCTTGCCGCCGTTGGCCCAGTAGTGAATCGTGCCGATCGAGCCGTCGGCAAACGTCAGGTTGATCGACATCTTGTCGTCGCGCGTGGCCGCGCCCTGCTCGCCGAACATCACCGCCTGCACGCTCGTGATTGGATGTCCGACGAGGTGCAACAGCAGATCGATGAAATGGCACCCCTCGCCGATGATCCGCCCGCCGCCGTTGCCGGCGTCCTGCGTCCAGTGTTCGGCGGGGATGTGCCCTGCGTTCACCATTGCGCAGATCGAAATCGGCTGCGATCGCCCTGCCAGCAGCTCTCGAGCTTTCACCGTGTGCGGCGCAAAGCGACGATTGAACCCGACCATGAGCTGCCGATCGGGCCGCGCGGCATACGCCGCCCGCACCCGGTCCAGCCCTTCCGGATCGATCGCCAGCGGCTTTTCGACGAAGACGTGCTTGCCCGCCGCCAGCGCCTCGCACACCATCGACGCGTGCGCCCCGTGCCGCGTCGTGATGAACACGGCGTCCACCTCCGGCGACTCGAACACCGCTCGATAGTCGGTGCTCGCCTCCTCCGCCTCGAATTTCCGCCCCGCGTGCAGGCTCGTCACGCCGCCCGCGCTCGCCACCGATTTCAGCGCCGCGCCCGACGCCCGGATGGCCGGAAGCAGCATGATCTTCGTGAAATTCCCCGCCCCCACCACCGCCACCCGCGCTCGCCCGCCGCTCGCCGTGCTCTTCTTCCCCGCCAGCTTGATCGATCGCGACAGCGGCGGCGGCTGCTCCGGATACCGCAGCACAACCCCCAGAACGCTCGAATCCTTCAGAATCGAGTCATACGCTCCACCCGCATCCGCCAGCGGCAGCTTGCGCGTGATCATCGGCTCGACGTTCAGCCAGCCGTTCGACATTCCGCCCAGAATCGCCTCCAGGTTGCGGGCCACCGTCCAGCGTACATACGGCAGCGGATAGTCGCGGTTCTGCCCCTCGTAGAGCGGGTCGTAGCGGCCCGGCCCGTACGAACACGACACCTGAAAGCTGATCTCACGCTCGTAGAAATCGCTCCGCCGCAGGTTCAGCCCCACGACGCCGACCAGTACGATCCGCCCGCGCTTGCGGCACATCTGCGCCGCCTGGTGCATGATCTCGTCCGTCTTGGCCGACGCGGCGATGAGCACGCCGTCCACGCCGCGCCCGCCGCTGAACGCCTCCGCCGCCTTCACCGGGTCGGCCCCTTCGCTCGTGGCGAACGCCTCGCAGCCGAACTGACGGGCCAGCTCGCAGCGGGTCGGGTTGACATCGATGCCGATCACCGTGCAGCCATGCGCCCGCAGAAGCTGCACCGAGACGATGCCGAGCAGTCCCAGGCCAATGACGGCGAACGTTTCGCCAAACGTCGGCTGCATCAGCCGGATGCCGTGCAGCGAGATCGAGCTGAGCACGGCGAAGCTGGCGGCCTCGTCGTTGACATTGTCGGGCACTTTCGCGGCCAGCGTCGCCGGCACGCACACCATTTCCGCGTGCGGCCCGTTGCTGGCGACGCGATCGCCGACGTTGAACCCGCTCACGTCGCGCCCCACCTCGACCACGCGGCCGACGTTGCAGTAGCCCAGCGGCAGCGGCTCATCCAGCCGGCTGAAAACCGCCTCCAGCGTCGGCAACAGCCCGTCGGTGCGGATCTTCGTCAGCACCTGCTTTACTTTCTCCGGCTGCGATCGCGCCTTGGCCAGCAGGCTCGCCCGGCTGAATTCGACCAGCATCCGCTCCGTTCCGGCGGAAATCAGGCTGCACGCCGACTGCACGAGCAGATGGCCGGGGCGAACCGCCGGACAGGGCACGTCAGCGATCTCGATTTCGCCGCTGCGCAGGTGCTGGAGGATTTGTTTCATTCAAGCTCTCGCCGCCGAGCCGAGCCGCGCGAGCCGGCCCCGCGCGGGAGAGAGAATATAGCCCAGCCGTGCGCCGCCCACCAATCAGCGCAGCGGCCGGGCGCCGCCGGCGTGCGTGACCGTTTTGGCGGCGGCCCACCGGGAACCGAGCCCCAAGCGCAAGCGCGTGGGCATTTTCTGGGATGGGTGACAAGCGCACGAATCCCCGCGCGCTCGCGCTTGGGGCTCGGATTGCGACGCCGCCAAAACGGTCACGCACGCGCACTGCCTCCGCGTCCCACGACTCCCTAAAAACACAGCGGTCGCCCGAGCCTTTCGACCCGGGCGACCGCCTGCTTCCTCGCCGTGTGCCGGATTCTCATCGCGGACGGCCGGCCGATGTGCGTGCGACGGTCAGTCATCCTCGTCGGCCCGGCGGCGGCGCCGATCTTTCGATGCGGCGCCGACGCACGAGCACGTAAATTCGGCGAGCGAGCGTTTCGTTGAAGCTCAAACTACTTCGGGACGATCCAGCTGTCCTCGGACTCGATGCCGTCCACTTCCCAGGTCCAGCGGATCTTCTTGTAGGTGAAGGCCACCTCTTCCATGTGGGTGTAGGACTCAGTCGAGGCGTCCAGGCAGTTCGGCATCCACGGGCGGACGCTGACGATGATGGCATCTTCCAGCGTATGCGTGAAGTAATGCTCTTCCTGGCCGGTGGGGTCGATGCGGTACCACTTGATCGTGACGTTCTTCATGTGCTCGCCGGTGCAGAGCGCCTGATACAGCTTGGGCGAGCTCTTGTCGTAGACCTTCACCACCGACAGGGCGTTGTGAACGCGCTTGCCGGTCGAAAGGCCGCTCTGCGGGTCACGCGGGATACGCACCTCGTGATTGAACGCCTCGATCAGGATCGTGTTTTCACGACCCGTCATCTCGCACGATCCTTCGATGTTCCCCTGATTTTCGCCTTCCAGCGTCATGTGTGCCGGCATTGGCATGGTGCGTTCTCCTCGTTTAGCTGCTGTCCTCGGCGGCTGCGGCCGGCCCACACGGGCCGATCTTCCCTGCCGCGTCTGCCGAGTCGTCTATCAAACCTCGGCGAGTGGGTAATAGGCACACGCCGTGCCGATCTGAAAAACCCGACGCCGAAATTCTCTGCAAGTGCTACAAACGCCTGATTGAGCGAGAGTTACGACGCAAAAAAATAGAACAGACGGGGCCGGGCGGCGCAATCGGGGGAGAGATTTGGGAACTCGCTGATACTTTCCCTACCCAACTCCCCCCTACGCGGTTCCCACGCGGCACCGCCGGGGGCGATTCGCCGGGGAGCACCGGCCAGACGCCGATGCTCCCCTGCGAAACCGTGTACTACTTGTCGAGCTTGCCGACCAGCGAGAGCGAGAAGTTGGCGCCCTCGAACTTAATGTGCGGCATGATCTGCATGTCGACTTTGTAGAAGCCGACTTCGCCGGGCACTTCCTCGACCTTGATCGAGAACTTGCGGATCGGCCGGCGATTGGCGACCTCGGCGGTGGGGCTGTCCATATCCGCCGCGTATTGCCGCATCCAGTCGTTCAGCTCGGTCTGCATCTTGGTGGGTGACTGCCACGTCTGGAGGTTGTCGCGCTGGATGACCTTCAGGTAGTGGGCCAGCCGCGCGATCATCATCATGTACGGCAGGCGCGTGCCGAGCTTGTAGTTGGTGGAGGAGGCCCGGCCTTCCTCCGTGTCAGGATAGGTCTTGGGTTTCTGCACCGAGTTGGCGCTGAAGAAGCAGGCTTTGTCGGTGTTCTTGTACATCGTCAGGCCGATGAAGCCCGACTCGGCCAGCTCGAACTCACGCCGGTCGGAGATCATCACTTCGGTCGGAATCTTGGTCTCGATGCCTTCCAGCGTCTTGTACTGGTGCAGCACCAGGTTTTCGACCATGCCGCCGGCCTGCGGACCGGTGCAGTTCATGGTCCAGCGCGTGTCGGCGAAGGCCGCCGTCAGGCGCGTGGCGAAGGCGAAGGCGGCGTTGCCCCACAGATATTTGCTGTGGCTGTCGGTGACCTTCTCTTCGTAGTTGAACGCCTTGACCGGGTTGGCCGCCGGATCATACGGATGCCGCAGCAGGAAGCGCGGCATCGTGAGCGCCACGTAGCGCGAGTCGGGCGAGTCGCGGAAGCTGTTCCACTTGGTGTACTGCGGGCCTTCGAAGACGCTCTGCAGGTCCTTGACCTTGGGAAGCTGCTGAAAGTCGTCGATGCCGAACATGTCCGGCGCCGTGGCGGCGACGTAGGGACAGTGGGCCATGGCGCTGACCGCGGCGACCTTCTGAAGCAAGGCGATGTCGCGCGGGCCGGGACCGAACTCGTAGTTGGCGATCATGGCGCCGAAGGGCTCGCCGCCCGCCTGGCCGAACTCGGCCGTGTAAATGTGCTGGTACAGGCCGGACTTGGGGATTTCAGGGGCGTTCTCGAAGTCCTCGAGCAGCTCGTCCTTCGACACGTTCATGATGTCGATCTTGATGTTCTCGCGGAAGTTGGTCTGATCGACCAGGAACTTGATCGAGCGCCACGAGGACTCGAGCTTCTGCACATCGGCGTGGTGCAGAATCTCGTCGACCTGCATGCTGAGCTTATGATCGATCTCAGCGATGTAGGCGTCGATCAGTTCCTTGTTGATCTTCTCCGCCGGCGACTTGAACAGGTGCGTCAGCAGCTCCTGCACGCCGCGCCGCGCGACGCGATTGGCCTCGGCATCCTTGATGCCGGCGGCAACGGTTACTTCGTCGAGAAGCGACGAAATGTCTTCGGGAAGTGCTGCCTGTGCCGCAGCAGCCTGGGGTGCGTCCGCCATGATGTGTTCTCCATCCTACGTAGTGCCCGCGGCAGCGGCCGCCGGGCTGATGCGGTTGAATGTCGAATATCAAATAGCGAATTCAGAAAAACGAACGAACGCTCGCGGGCGTCCCGGGGGGGGGAAACATTCGCAATTCTGAATTCGACCTTCTGAATTCACCTACGCCTGTCCGCCTTCGCCGCCGCCCATCAGCGCCTGCATCAGCTTCGCGCGCGTGGCCTCGTCCGTGACGATTTCCTGGATTTTCTTGGCGAAGTCACGCTTGTTGGAGAGCGGCGCCTTCAGCGCGTTGAGCGCCTCGCGCGTCTCGAGCAGCTGATTCAGTTCGGGCACCTGCCGGGCGATCTGCTCGGGCTCGAAGTCCTTGAGCGTGGCGAAGTTGAGCTTCACGCCGATCTCGTCGCCTTCCTTGCCCGTGATCTGATTCTTGACGTTGACGGTCAGGCCCAACTTCTGGCTCTTCATCACGTCATTAAAGTTATCCTTGTCGACGCGGAGCATCTTCCGTTCTTCCAGAGGCGTCTCGTCCGGACGCATCGTGAAGTCGCCCATCACCGCCATCCGAAACGGCAACTCCTTCTGTTCCTTGGCGTTGGTGGCGGGACGGTACGTAATGTTGATTCGCTCTTTCGGCGCTTGCGACTGCGGTTTGCTGGCCATGACTTCCTCTGTTCTGCGACGTGGCGGGGCTTGGGTGCGCGTCGAGCCCCACACGGACTTACAACGCTCGCCCGAATCAGACTGTATCTCTATATCGGTCCCGGACTACTGTCAACAGCGAATCGCGGCGGTTCAAGCTCGCTGCACCCGGTTTCAGGCGGCGATGGGTCCGAACCCGCCGCGCCAAGCGGCGGGCTGACGTCTGTGCCCCGTGAGGCAGCCGGCTCCCAACGATCGTCAACCCGCCGCTTGGCGTGGCGGGTTCGGAAAGACGCGGCGGATCAGGGGTATCCCGTCCTCCCGGCATGCTCTAAGGACCGATAAGTGTGCACCTCGATTTACCATGCGGCGAATCAAGCCGGCGTTCGAGCCCAGCGAAGCTTGGCGGACGCGGAGCGAGGGTTCTCCCGCTGCTCCACGGGGCCGGGGCGGATGACTTCTTCGGAAATCACGGCAAACGTGCCGGCGTCGAGCCCGTCACGAAAAGCACGCTTCACAAGGCGATCCTCGCCGCTGTGGAAGCTGATGATCGCGATCCGCCCGCCGGGCTTGAGGCAGTAGGGCGCCGCCCGGAGCAGCGCGGCCAACGCGGCGAGTTCGTCGTTAACCAGTATCCGCAGCGCCTGAAACGTCAGCCCCGCCGGGTGCAGCTCGCGATCCGTGGAGCCAGCCCGTTTCCAGGCGTGACGGGACATGCCCTTGGCCGCAAAAACCGCGTCGACCAGGTCGAGCGTTCGCGTCAGCGGCCTGACGCGGCGGGCCGCGACGATCTGAGCTGCGATGGCATCGGCATCGGGTTCGTCCGCCAATTCGCGAAATGCGTCGGCCAGCTCCTGCTGTGGCAGCGCCTGCAGCAGGTCGGCGGCCGTACGCGGGCGGCGCTGGTCCATTCGCATATCAAGCGGACCGTCGTGCTTGTAGGAAAAGCCGCGGCCGGGATCGTCGATCTGCATGCTCGACAGGCCCAGGTCGGCCAGAATCGCGTCAGCGGCGACGATTTCGCAAGCCCGCAGCGCCTGCGCAAGGCCGGCGAAGTTCGACCGAAGCAGGCCGATCTTCACCGACGGCGGTGAATGCCCTTCCGCGGCGGCGCCCAGACGCTGCGGCGCGCAGGCGAGCTGCGCGGCATCGACGTCCAGCCCGACAAAGACTCCGCCGGGCGAGAGGCGCTCTATGAGTGCGCGCCCGTGTCCGCCGTAACCCAGCGTGCAATCGACGACCACCTCGCCCGGCTGCGGCGCCAGACACGCGAGCACTTCAGCAAGCAGCACCGGCGTATGCGTCCCCGCGGGCGTGCGGCCCTGGTCGCGGATGTGCTGCTGGATGTCCGGGTAGCGCTGCGGATCTCGCTCTTTGTAGCGCTCGTCAAACGCCCGCGGGTGAGTTCCGGAATAGCGCCTTCGCCGCGGCGGGCGGGGAGCGTCGCCGTCGGGCCGCGCGGGGGTCATCGGCCGGCGAGGGCGGCCAGCGCGGCGTCGACCGTGGCGTATTCGGAAAAGAGCCGCTCCACGTGCATCAGCCGCAGCACGCGGGCGATCACCGCCGAAGGGCGAACGATCACGACGCGGCCGTTGTGCTCGTGTGTTTTCTTGTGAGCGTGCACCAGCATCGCGAGCACGGGCGAGTTGATGAAGGTCAGCTTCGACAGATCGGCGACGACGTTGGGCGTTTCATCGTCAATCCGATCGAGCAATTGCTCGTGGTGCGGGTTGACGTTCTCCATCCCCGGCGTGCCGACCAGCCGGACGACGCACGCCCCGGGCACGTCCTCGAACGTGACCGACAGCGGCTGCGAAAACGTCTCGGCCGGATTCATGGCAGCGTTTCGCCTGCGTTTTTCAGCATCCAGACTTCGTTGCCGGTGCTGTTGTACCAGACCTTGGACATGTAGCACTGCATCAGCATGATGCCGCGGCCGTTCGGGCGTTCGAGGTTTTCGTCGGCGGTCGGGTCGGGCACGTCCTGCGGACTGAAACCCGGCCCCTCGTCGCGCACCATGATGATCGCCCGTTGCGGATCGACGCGAAAACGCAGAAAGACGCGCTTGGCCGGATCGTTGCGATTGCCGTGCTTGATCGCGTTGGTGAGCGCTTCTTCGAGCGAGAGCTTTACGGCGAAAGCGCAGTCGTCGTCATACTTGAGCCGCGCGAGCTCCGCCACGATGCGGTCGGCCACCGTCTTGGCGCTGCGCAGGTCGTTCGGGATGACGACGTCCGTAAGGGCGAGCCCCGCCGCGCCGAAGTCCGGCGGGGCGCTAGGCGAAGTCTCGTGCTCGCGGCCGGCGGGGGTCATTCAGCGTCTTGCCGTCGGCTAGAAGCCGGCCATGGCCTGGTCGGCGGTGTCGTGGATGGTGAAAACCTTGTTGAGCCGCGTGATCTTGAAGACCTCGTAGATCTGGCGGTTGATGTCGGAGAGCTTGAGCGTTCCGCTCTGGTCCTTCACCTTGTTGTTGAGCGTGATCAGCATTCCCAGCGCGGCGCTGGACAGGTGGTCCACGTTCTTGAAGTTCAGCAGCAGCTTGATCCGCGGCTCGGCCTCGACCAGCCGGTTGAGCTCCTCGCCGATCTCCTGGATCGAGAGTTCCTCGAGGATCTTGCGATCGGCGAACTCAACCACCGACACGCTCTCCTGCCGCTTCACCTTCAGATGTGACGACGGTTTTTCCATCAGCGCCCGGCCTCCGCGGCCGCCGTGCTCGTGATCGCGGCGACGCGCGCTTGCACCAGTGTCCGTCCTCAATTCTAACCCGGATTCTTGCCGGTCGCGCGGGGTGTGTCAACGTCAGCGGGCGAAGGGTCGGCGTCACAATTGTGGGTAAGTCACGCGGCGGCGAGCGGGTGGGTTTGCCAGAGGCGCTCCCAGTCGCCGTTGAGCCAGGCGGTGCGAAGCGAGAGCACGGTCTGCGAGCCGCGTTCGGACCAGCGCATGCCGCTGCGTTTCATGCGCAACGCGACCACGTGCTTCCAGGTAAATCTCGAGCGCCTTGACGCCATCCGCCGCACACACCGCCAACACCGCCTGCGCAACATCGGTAAAATCCACGATGGCCCTCCTTGGCCAATGGCTCGCAGCAAACCACAGGCCATTGAAACCAAGCACAGGGCCTTTGTCATTTACCCCTTCTGTTGACGCCCACCCGCGGAGCCCGCCGGCGCCGACCGGGGATTGCAGCGGCAAGCGCGACAACCGATACTCCTGCGTAAGGAGGAATCGCCCCCATGCCCCGTCCGCCCGCCTCGTCCCCGCTCGTGCTCGCGGCGCTCCTGCTTTGCGGTTCCGCCGGCTGCCGGCACGGCGGACTCCCGCTGATCAATCTGCTGGGCATCGATAAACCGCTAGTGGTAGCGCTCGTCACCGAGAACGTCCTGGAAGCGATCAACCCCTTCACGCCCTATGAGCCGCTGCGGGCGGAGATGACCCGCTCGATGGGCCGGCAGGTGGCGCTTGACTTGTGCCTGCCGCTGCAGGTCGAGACCGGCCTGGACAATGGCATGTATCACGTCGCGATCCTCTCGCCGGCGGTCTATGCCCAGCTTCCGCATCGTGAGCGGTACTCCATTCTTGCCGTTCCCGTGGACGAGCGCGGCCGGACCGGGCGATCGGCGCTGCTGATCGCTCCTTTGGACGGATCGGTCGGGACGATCGCGGACGTGCGCGGAAAGAGCGTCGCCTTCTGCCGCGCGGACTGCCCGCGTGCACACTTTGCCGCCATCGAATTGCTTAAGCGCAACGGAATCGAGAAATCCGACCTGGCGCTGGAGGTATTTCCGCTGCCCGGCTCGCTCAAGCACCTCCCCGATTCAGCCGCCGTGATCGAGCACGTCCGCAGCGGCGGCTCGGCGGCCGGCTTCATCGACGAGGACGCCGCCGGCGATCTGGCCGCGGCGAAACTGAAAGAGGTCGCCCGCACTACGCCGGTGCCCGACCGGCTCGTCGTCCGTTCGCCGAAGCTGGACGACGCAACGGCGGGCCGCGTGAGCGAGTTCCTGCTGCAAGTCGGCCAGAAGCACGCAGCAGCTCTGAGCGAGCTGCACCTGAAAGGCTACGCGGCCCCGCCGCCGGAGCTGACGACCGAGTGCATGAAGCTGGCGGCGCCCGGCGGGCAGGCGCCGGAGCCGAAATAGCCGCCGCAATCGCTTCGCGGCAGCCTGATCGAGGTGTGCGGCATGTCGCTGGTGACGCGGCTGGTGTGCGTGCAGTGCTCCGGGCAGACCGCGGCCGAGGGTCCGTGGACTTGCCCGACGTGCGGTCCGGATGAGGGGATTCTGGATGTGCAATTCGACCTGCCAAGAGCCCGCGCGACGCTGACGCGGGCGAGCCTGGCGCAGCGCGAGCGATCACACTGGCGCTACCGCGAGCTGCTCCCCATCGATGCCAAATCGTTCGTGCCGGCCAGCGTCGGCTGGACGCCGCTGATCGAGGCGCCGCGGCTGGCAAAGGCGCTGGGCGTGCGGCGCGTGCGTCTGAAGGACGAGGGACGGAACCCGACCGGCTCGTTCAAGGACCGGCCCAGCAGCGTCGCCGTGAATCACGCGCTGGCCCGCGGCGCCGCGACCGTGGCGTGCGCCTCGACCGGCAACGCGGCCAGCAGCCTGGCGGGCTGCGCGGCGGCGGCCGGGCTGGCGTGCAACATCTTCGTGTCGAAGCTGGTCCCGGACGCGAAGCTGGCCCAACTCCTGGCGTACGGGGCGCGGGTCTTCAAAGTTATGGGCAGTTACGCCGATGCGTACGAGCTGTGCAGCCGGGCGTGTGCGCGCTACGGCTGGTACAACCGGAACGCCGCGGTAAACCCCTGGCTGGTGGAGGGCAAGAAAACCGGCGGGCTGGAGGTCGCCGAGCAGTGCGCAGACGACCCGCCCGACTGGGTGGCGTGCAGCGTCGGCGACGGCTGCTCCATCGCCGGCGTGCACAAGGGGCTGGCACAGATGCGTGAGATTGGCGTGATCGACTGGCGGACGAGGATGCTCGGTGTGCAGGCGGAGAGGGCCGCGCCGATTCTCCGCGCGTCTCGCGAGGGACGGCTGGATCGCAGCGGGACGGGCGGGACCTATGCCGACAGCATCGACGTGCCCGTGCCGCGCAATTGGCGCAAGGCCGTAAACGCGGTACGCGAGAGCGGCGGAGCGTTCGTCGCGGTGAGCGACGAGAAGATCATGGAAGCAGTGCGCCTGACCGGGGCGCTCACCGGCGTTTTCGCTGAACCGGCGGCGGGCGCGGCGGCGGCGGGCGTATCTGAAGCCCGGCGGCACGGCGTGCTGAGCGAAACGAGCGACGTGGTTGTGATGATCACGGGCAACGGGCTGAAGGACGTTGCGGGCGCGCTGCGGGCCGTCGGCAAGCCGCACGAAATTCCGCCCGAGTTTGACGCCGTTGTTCGGGTCGTTGAGGCGGGTTGATTCGCGGGCGGGCGACCCCCGGGGCCATGGCCGGTCCCAGGTTAGAACGCGAAGCGCGAGCGAGCGCCTGCGCAAGAGGCGCTCGCTCGCGCTTCGCGTTCTGACGAGGGCGTGAAGTCGACTCAGGCAGGCGAACCGCGCCGCGCGCTCCATGCCGCGGCGTCGTCCGGTCGCCCCCACTCGTTGTACAGATCGACCAGATCGCGGATGACGCGGTCGCGCTCCGCCGCGCCGGCAGAGCCCAGGGCGGAAAACTCGCAATAGGCCTCGTAAAGCAGCGGCTCGGCTTCTTCGAACCGGCTCTGCCGCAGCAGCGCCACGCCGACCTTGCGCCGCGCCTCCGCAATCGCCGCGTGACCGGCGGGCATGCTCCGCAGACGAATGTCCAGCGCTTCGCGAAAGACGGCCTCGGCCTCCGCGAATCGGCGCGCGTCCGCGTAGATCAGGCCGAGATTGTTGAGCGACGTAGCCAATTCCGGATGATCCGGTTCGAGCGTCGCCTGCCGCCGCGCGAGTACATCCAGCGCCAGCGCCTCGGCGTCATCGGGCCGATTCAGCTTGCGGAGCAGCGCGACGCGGTTGTTCTCCGCGGTCGTCGTCAGCGGGTGGTCGTCGCCATAAAGCCGTCGGAATGCCTCGGCCGCGGCAGAGAACAGCGGCTCGGCCTCGGCGAACTGCCCCAGGTAGAAACGGCAGGTTCCGCGGTTGTTGATGATCGTCGCCGCGTCCGGATGGTCAGGCCCGTGCGCCCGCACGATCTGCTCATGCGCCGTGGCGAATTGCACATCCGCCTGCTCGTAGCGTTTCTGCCGCAAGTAAAGGACCGCCAGCGCGTTGTTGGCAACGCCGAGCAGGCCGTCGCCGGCGTCGTGCTCGATGAACCCGCGCAGCGCCGCGTCGAGCGCCGCCTCGGAGTCGTCCAGCCGTCCCAGCTCGCGCAACGCGACGCCGCGCTGCAGCGCGTGCCTCGCTGCCAGCAGCGGAAAGTCGGCTGACTCCCGCATCACCGTCTCGGCCATGCCGTCCGCGAGCGATCGAGCCTCGTCATACCGCCCGCGCAGAACCAGCAACTCGACCCGCTGAAGCCGGGCGCGCAGCACAGCCTCGGAATCCTCCGGTTGTTGCGACGTCAGCAGCGCCAGCGCCTGCTCGAAATAAGCGTCGGCCTCGGGGTAAGCCCCCAGCGACTGATACGCTTCGCCCAGCGCATCGCAAAACGCCGCGCGCAGCGCCGGGCGCTCCTCCAGCTTCGCATCCAGGAGGCGTTTCGCCCCGCGATCGAGCGCTTCGCGGAGGGTGAGCGTCTTTCCGCCGGTTTGTGCGGGGTCGGCGGCTTTGAAGAGCGAGAGGACAAAATCGCGAATCTCATCCGCCTCGGCCGCGCTGGATTCGGCCTGCTGGCGCGCCTCGCCCTCGGTTTGCAGGGCCGCGGCGAGCTGCCGGCTGCGCTGCTGCTCGGCCGCTTCCGCGAGTTGAGCGCGGTCGCGCTGCCGCGCGGCGTCGCGCCACAGCCACAGCGACACGGTCAGGCCCACGGCCACGATCGCGATCAGCAGCGAGGCGGCGCCCACCAGCGCCGCATGCCGCGCCAGCAGCTTGCGAGCCAGATAGGCCGACGAATCGCGCTTGGCCTCGATCGGCTCGTTCGCGACGTAGCGGCGCAGATCGGCGCTGAGCGCGCCGGCGGACTGGTAGCGGCGCTCCGGCTCTTTGGCCAGGGCGCGTTGCAGAATCGTTTCAAGCTCGTGGCCGATCGCCGGGTTCAGTCCCCGCGCCGACGCGGGCGGGGCGGAGGCGATGCGCGACGCCAGCTCGCGCGAGCTGCCGCGCACCTCGTACGGGAAGCGTCCGGTGAGCAGTTGATACAGAATGACGCCCAGCGAGTACACGTCGGTGCGGATGTCGACCTGCGGCTCGCCTGCGGCCTGCTCCGGGCTGGCGTAGGGCAGCGTCCCCAGGAATTGTCCCGTTTCCGTGGCGGCCGAAGACCCGTCCGACGCGCCGCGCGTGCTCTTGGCCAGACCGAAGTCGAGCACGTAGGGCGCGCCGTCCGGCGTCACACGGACGTTGCTGGGCTTCAAATCGCGATGCACCACACCCGCCAGGTGGGCCGCGTTGACCGCGTCGCACACGCGCGCAAACAGCTCTATCGTCCCGCGCAGCGCATCGCGGCGGCGCCCGCGCGCGGACGGCGGCGCCGCGGCGTTCTTGCGGACGAACGCATCGAGCGGCTCGCCTGGGATGAAATCCATGACGACGTAGTCGCACCCAAGCTCGCAGCCGCTTTCGATCACGGTCACGATGCTCGGATGCCGCAACCCGCCCAGAATCTCCACCTCGCGCTCGAACCGCGCCCGATCCCGCGGCGTCGTGAACGGCCCGTCGCGAAGCACCTTGATCGCGACGGTGCGCTTGGTGCCCGCCTGCGTCGCCGTGTAGACGATGCCCTGCCCGCCGCGCCCGAACTCGCGCAGGTTCTGATAGCGGCCGCGCCACAAGGCGGCCGGCGGTCCGTCGCCCGCGCCGCGTGCGGCAACACCCGGCGATGCCGAACCGTCGCCAAGCCGCTCGGCCTGGCGGCGAGCCGCCGCGATGAGATCGGCGTTGGACTGCGAGTCGGCGCCGTCGGGCGAGCGCGGAGTCATCGGTGGCGTTTCCTGCGCGGGTTTCGGTTACGCTCCTAGCGAACGGGTGACGAAAAACTCACGCCTGCGGCGCAGAAAAATCCAAAACGCCGCTCAGGACCTCGCGCAGCCGTTCGAGGGCACGGGCCCGCAGCATGAAAACCGCCCCGACCGAGCGGCTCATCAGCCCGGCCACGTCTTCGGGGCTGCGGCCTTCCAGCTCGTAGAATTGGATGACGCGGCGGTAGTCTTCCGGGAGGCGCGCCAGTCCCCCGAGCACGAGATCACGCAGCTCTTCACGCATCATCGTGCGGCTGGGCGTCGTGCTCGTCCAGCCCAGGAGCGCCGCGAGATTGGCGGCCGAATCGCTGGGGTCGGCGTCCGCCCGGCGGGCCTCCTGCGGCCGGCGGGCGCGGACGCCGCGAAGAACGTCCGTCAGGTTGTTGTCCATGATCCGCGCCAGCCAGGCCCCGAACGCGCCGGCGCCGCGGTACTCGAAGCGGCTGATTCGCAGAAATGCTTCCAGAAAGGTGACTTGCAGCACGTCCTCGGCGTCAACCATGGCCAGGCCGTCGCCGCGGATGCGGGCGATGCAGCGAGCCCGCAAGCCCGGCGCCGCCTCCGCCAACAGCGCGGCGAGAGCGTCGTTATTGCCGCCGCGGGCGAGTTCGACTTGTTCCTGCTCTTCGGCCACGTCCGGTCCTGTGCCCTGATTCGCCGCAGCAGCGACGCCCGGCGCGATCGCGCAACACCCGTTGCTTACCTCGTTATTGTATCGTGGCGACCGCGCGATCGGGCGGAATGCGGACGAGCGCCACGGTTTCGGTACGGCGCGCGTTGATGCCTGGTGGGGGACCGGCCTCTGGCCGGTCTCGCTCTGGTCAGACCGACAAAGACCGGCCGGAGGCCGGTCCCCGAAATAGGGGAGGCGACCCCAGCTAAACGACAGAAGCCCGCGCCGAGGAACCGGCGCGGGCTTCGCATTGACGAATGTCAGACGGTCAACCGGTAATCGACTAGCCGCCGATCGCCGCGACGAACGGATTGATATCGAGGATATCAGCCGCGCCGTCGTTGTTCAGGTCGCCCAGCAGGATATCGCAGGTCGGGTACGTGGCGGCGTAGCCGGCCGGATCAGCCAGAGCGAGCGTGAAGGCGTTGATGTCGAGGATGTCGACGTTGCCGTCGCAATTCATGTCGCCCGGAGAGGCCGGACCCTTGCCCGCCATCACGACCGAATCGGCCGTCTTGAAGCGGCCGAGCGACCAGATGCGGTCGATCGGCGGGCCCTTGGCGTCGAAGCGGAAGTTGTACATGGTGCCGAAACGCAGGGCGTTGGCGTTCGGGTTGCCCGCAAACGTCGTGGTGCTCCAGTCGAGCAGCCCGCCGGCGCCGGCATTGTCGGGCCAGTCCGTCAGGTCGTAGGGCATTCCGGCGCTGTGGTAGGAGACGTCCTTGAAGCCGATGTTCATCAGCGGGGACGTTCCGACCGGGACGCTCACCTGGCGCAGCGACGAATCGGAGTTGATGTTGAAGATCGCGATTTCGTAGTGGTACCAGCCGGGCATGCCGCTGATCTGGTTGACGCGGTAGCCGACGCGGAAGCGCCCGTCGGAAACATCCACATCCTGCAGCACCACGGTGGGATCGACGATACCGACGCCGCCGCCATGGGCGCGCCAGGCGTTGATCGCGGGTTCCTGCCGCGTGATGGTCCCGGTGAAACCGAGGGCATAGCCGCCGCCCGTGAAGGCGCCGACGTTCAGCCGCTTGTAGGAGGCGTTGTTGTTGTCGTTGTTGGCGGTCGCGTCGTCGTTCGAGACGTAGTGACCTTCGCCGAAGAAGAGGGCGCCGGGGTTCAGGGCCGGATTGAGGTCGTCGTTGTTGATCTGAATGCGGCCGTCAAGCGTGCCGCTTCCGGGCGTGGGGTGATTCTGCGGGAAGACGCCCGTGGTCGGGTTGACGACCCACTTCGGACCCAGCAGGCTCTGCGAGCCGTTACGGTCGGCCGTGTAGGGGTCGGAACAGCCCACGCCGAGGTGATCGCAGCAGCCGCCGCAATAGGGCGTGCAGGAGCCGCACACGCCGCCCTGGAGGGCGCAGAACGACCACTTCATCCAACCCTGGCCGAGTTGCTCGAAGCGGCCGGCCTTCAGGCGATAGATGTTTTGCGAAATGACGGGGTGGAAGGGCGTGCCGTCGATCCACTGGAGCGGAATCGTGCCGATGTTGCACGACGTGGTTCCGATCGAGTAGGACGTGACGGTGCCCACCGTACCCCACTTGCGCGGGCCGGACATTTCACCGACAATGACGTCGGCGCCGGCGGACTGAATGATGCCGACAAACTCGCCTTCCTGGGAGATCAGCTTCTCTTCATTGCTCCAGTTCTCAACCGGAACGGAGCCGTCCGTCTCATCCGCAGCCTGCGTCGCGGTCGGCGTCGTGTTCGCCGCGGTGAACGCATAGATGAAGAGAGACAGACACGCGGGTGTACACAGCCAGAATTTCATCCCATTCCTCCAGGGACAAGAGAAAAGATGCATTGTCCAAAGATTAGGTCGCCCATCCCGAGGCGATCCCAGCAGCGGCTCCTTGGCGACGACTAGTATATCGCGCGGTGATTTCCAGCGGAAGAATAATCTTCACAGAATGTGCGGAGCTTGCAGACGTTTGCCGCGTGCGCGCCCGCCGCCGCACGCAAGGTCTTATAACTTACAGCGCTTCGCGCTTGCGTATGGACCGTCCGCGTGTTAAAAGCCCGCGGCGCGGGCTGGGCTGGGTATCGTCGCAGAGCGGGCCGTGGGCCGACGCTCGTCGCTCCCCTGCACCTGCGTGTGCCCTGCCGGAGGAACACATGGAGGAGTACCAGAAACTCAAGCAACTCGTCGAAGAGGTCGCCGACGACGTCTATAAGGCTGCGGGTGGAAACAAAGCCGCCGGCACCCGCGTGCGCAAGGCCATGCAGGACATCAAGAGCATGGCTCAGTCCGTTCGCGAGAAAATCCTCACGCTCCGCGAATCGGAACAGCCACCCGGCCCGCCCGCCGGAGCGTCCTGAGCTCTGCCGCCTGCGGATCGGGGTGCGCGACAAAACCGCGCGACATGCAGGGGGTGCAGAGTGAGCGAGCGGCGTGGTACGCCGAGTTGCCGTCCAATCCTTGCGGAGTAGGCAGTGCCCCCACCGGCGATACTTGATCCGGCTATGCTCGATTTGTCTCACATCGTCGTCGATCGAGCTGGGATCATGGAGCTCAATCCGCAACGGTTCGAATTGCAGTTGCTGGATGCAGTCGTCCTGCTGGATGACGAGCGCGGCGTGTTCGCCGGCTACCACGACCTCTCGCCGGACGCCTGGTGGGCCCGCGGTCACATCCCGGGGCGTCCGCTGTTTCCTGGAGTGCTGATGATCGAGAGCGCCGCGCAGCTCGCCGGGTTTGCCTACCAGCGGCGCTTCAAGTCGGGCCGCTTCCTGGGCTTTGCGGGCGTGGATTCGGTGAAGTTCCGCGATACCATCGTCCCGCCGGCGCGCTTCGTCGTCGTCGGAAAAGCACTCGAACACAAAACGCGCCGCACGATCACGCAAGCCCAGGGGTTCGTCGGCACGACCATGGTCTTCGAAGCGGTGATCACGGGAATGCCGGTCTGACCCTGTAACGAGTCGCCGGCGGGTTCGAGGACAACGCTCAGCCGTTCAACATCGGATCGTCGCTGATGTCCCCCATGCCGCCTACGCTGCTCGACCTGTCCCTGCGAGAGTTCATCCAGCAACTGGCCGAGCCGCAGCCGACGCCCGGCGGCGGGGCCGCGGCCGCGTTGGTTGCGGCGCTGGCGGCCGCGCTGGGGCAGATGGTCTGCGGGTACACGATCGGGAAGGTGAAGTTCGCGGCCGTCGAGCCGCAGATGCGGGAACTGGCCGGCCGGTTGGAGCGCGCGGCGGAGCTGCTGACCTGCCTCATCGACGAGGATGCCCGCGCGTATCAGCAGCTTTCCGACGCGCTGAAACTCGACAAGACCGATGCGGGGCGCGCCGCGCAGGTGCAGGCGTCGGCCGAGCTGGCCGCGAGCGTCCCGTTTCAGACCTGCGCGATCAGCCATGCAGCGCTGGCCGACCTGAAGTCGCTGGCGGCCATCGGCAACCCGATGCTGAAATCCGACGCTCTGGCCGGCGCGCATCTCGCACAGGCCGCGTGCCGCGCCGCGGCCGAAAACGTCCGCGCGAATTTCGGGTTGATGTCAGCGGCCGCCGTCGCGCGGATCGAGCCGGAGCTGGAGCGGCTGCTCGCGGACTGACGCCGAGGAGCTCGGACGACCGCGAGGCTTATACTGCGCTGTACATGCGCGGCCGGACTCGCGGCGGCACATCGGAGGAATGAACCATGAAAGCCCTCTTCGCACTCATCCTCGTCGGCGGTATTGCACTGGTTGGAGTGTACTTTTTTGGCGGAACGGCGTCATTTGACCCGGACCAGCAGGGGCGCGATGCGCGCGGGAAGATCAAACCGGGCATGACCTGGCAGCAGGTGATCAAAATCGCCGGCGTGCCCAAGCGAATGCAGACCATCATCCGCATCGCGAAGAGCGGCGGCGAGACGCTTCAGCCGGGGCCGGCGGTGCCGTTCGACGCAAAGCAGCACGAACGGGACGTGAAAGCCGGTGCGTTTCCGCACGGTTTCGTGCTGCCGTACAACTTCTCGACCAGCGTCTCGTTCAATGTCCACTTTGACTCGACCGGCAAAGTGGAGTCGTTCTCCGACAACACGACAATGGCCGATCTACTCGACGGGAAACTGCCGGGCGGGTTGCCGAAGTCACGATAGTTGGCTCGCAGCGCGGCATCGTCGGCAATAATGCCCGTTCGGCTGCTCTACGGCGCCAGCCGCAACATTCGCCACCCATTCGCCCCGTCGAGCTCGTAGCGCAGCCGGTCGTGCAGACGGTGTTCTCGCCCGCACCAGAACTCCAGTGCTTCGGGACACAGGCGATAGCCGCCCCAATTCACCGGCCGCGGCACGTTCATTCCTTCAAAGCGCTGCGTAAGCTGCTCCAGGCGGTTTTCGAGCACGGCGCGATCGGCGATCACCCGGCTCTGGGCCGACACCGCCGCGCCGAGCTGGCTCTCGCGCGGCCGCGATCGGAAGTACGCGTCCGACTCCGCCGCGCTGACGCGCCCGACCGGCCCCTCGACGCGCACCTGCCGCTCCAGCTCGCCCCACCAGAAACACATCGACGCGTATGGATTGGCCGCCAACTCAACGCCCTTGCGGCTGTCGTAGTTCGTGAAGAACACGAAGCCGTGCGCATCGAAGCCCTTCAGGAGCACGATGCGGCAGGACGGTCGCCCCGCCGCGTCAGCGGTCGCCAGAACCAGCGCGTTAGGGTCCGGCTGGCTGGTGCGCATGGCGTCGTCAAACCAGAGACGGAACAGGTCGAGCGGGTCTTTTGGAACCTCGCTCTCAAGCAGGCGATGATGGCGGAATTCGCGCCGCAGGCCATGAATGGGATGATCGGCCACGTCTTCGTCCTTTCAGCGATGCGGTTTTGGCGTTTCGACCGCCCGTACGCCGGGAGTTTTACGCTTTCTTATCGCCGAGGCTGGCCCGGGCGGCAAGCGGTTCACGCGTTTTCGGACGTGCCGGATTTGGCTTGATGTCGGGCTGGAACGTGAGTATAAGCTGGTGTGCCGGGCTAGGTTTGCGCGTGTCTCGCGGCGGTGGTGCCCCTACAGGGTGTACCGCGGCCGGCTCCCGAGGCGGAGATTGGCGCGGACCGGAGGACGAGAGTTAACAGCCAGATCGAGTGACTCCAGGCGAGTCGAGTGCTCTGCGGTGTCCGGCTAGTGCCGCGAGCGATCGGGAAGAAAGCCAAAACAGGCGACGGAGTGCCGACGGACCTGCGGCGCAATTTCTGCGGCGCGGGCGATGGTCATTTGTCTCCGTTTCCGCCTACACGAGGGCGGATACGGTGCGAGGTTTGCGCACGATGAACATCCAGGCCTGTCACGAATGTGGCAAGTCCGCCGCCGTACGGGTTTTACGGGGTTATTCGCACGGCGTCCCCGACTTCCGCGATCTGTGCCTGAGCTGCGCCGACGAGCGTGACCGCGCGGCGGTGCGCCAGCAACGGCGCGAAACGCAACTTCCCACCAAGGCACTGCTTCTGATGGCCGGATGCATGTTGATGCTGATTGCGCTGAGTTGGGATTTTCTGAGCCTCGCGACTCGACCGGGTTTCGGTGTCTTTCAGCGGTTGGGGACGGCGCTGGCGCTCGTGCTGGTGCTGCTGGGCGCCGTGTCGCGAACGGACGTGATCGCCATTATGGGCGCCGCAATGCTTGCGCTTTCCCTCGGCGCAGATGTTTTGGCTACCGACCATGTTCCGGGCATCGGATGGAAGCAACAATTCGTATTACTTGTAGGGGTGGGCGCGTGCGGGCTGGCGGTCTGGCGCCCTTGGCGCTTGTCCGCCCGAACGCTGCTGGGCGTCGCTGAACGGACGACGTAAGTTATGAGAACCGCCGCGGTTATCCTCGCCGGGACGCACGAATGGCAGCGCGAGCTGTTCGACGCCCTCTGTCCGCGCCCGCTGATGCCGGTCGCGAACCGGGCGCTGGTCGCCCGCGCTCTCGACTGGGCGCGGGCCGGTGGGATTTGTGAAGCCGTCGTCTGTACCAATCGCTACGCGCCGCTCTTTCGCCGCACGCTAGGCGCGGGCGATCGGCTGGGCATGCAACTGCTCCACTACCAGGACGTGACGCCGCGCGGCCCGGCGGGGTGTGCGGCGGATGCCGCGCGGCTGATCGACGCGGATCGTGTCCTCGTGATTGAGGGCACCGTGCTACCGGTGTGCGACGCGGCGGACGTGCTGTACACGCACGACGCCGAGCGCAATGCGGCGACGGTGGTGATTGAAGACACAGACTACGGTTATTCGGCGCCGGCGGGCGTGTTCGTCTTGCAGGCGGCGGCGCTGGAGCGCGTCGGGCAGGCCGGCTACCACGACATCAAGGAGGGGCTGATTCGCGAGTTGCGCGAGGGCGGGCAGCGTGTCGGTTCGTACCGCGCGGTGGGCCGCGCGTCGCGCGTGCTGGATCGCGAGTCTTACCTGCATGCGCAGCAGCCGGCGATTCGCGGCGTGCGGGCGGAACTGGAAGGTTACGATCGCGCCGGTGAAGCGCTGATTCACGAGACGGCCGAGGTGGATGCGTCGGCGCGTTTTTACGGCCCGGTGATGATCGGCCCCAGAGCGGTCGTCGAGCGGCGCGCCACGCTGATCGGCCCGGTCGTCCTGGGTAGCGGCGCGGTGTGCCGCGAACAGGCGATCATCGTCCGCACCGTGCTGTGGAGCGGCAGCGAAGTAGGCGCCGCAGCCCACGTGGATCACAGCATTCTGGCGGGCGGTTTCGCCCTCGCGCCCGAAATGAGCGCCACACACGAGATCTGCGTCAATATGCTGGGCGAGCGGCCGGCATCGGCCGGCGTTCAGAAGAAAGCCGCAACGGCGACGATGACAGGAGTGTGAGCACGAGCATGAGTGAATCCGAAGTGCATGACACGACCCAGCCCGTACGAGCGCTGGCGAAGGCCGGCCCGATTGGCCCGGCCGGAGCGCTGGCTGCGCCGCTCATCATCGACGCGGACGCCGGTGCTGCGCCCTCGACGCCGGTTTCGCTGGCCATGCTGTGGCGCTTCAAGTGGACCATCGCCGGGACGTTTATGCTGTGTGCGGCGGCGGGGCTGGGCCTGATCTGGACCGCGATCCGCCCGGCCTATTCGGCCAGCGGGGTCATTCACATCAAGCCCGTGCGCGACGACCTGCTTTCCGGGCGGCAGGACGTCATGCCGATGTATGAGTCCTTCCGCCAGACGCAGGCGAGTTTCGTCACCAACGCGGAAGTGCGCAATGGCGTCTTGGAAGACAGCGCCGTGAAGGGACTGTCGTGGTTCGCCGCCAGGCCCCTGACCTTCTGGGACCGGCTGATTTCCGCGGACCCGGTCGAGCAGCGCTTTGATGACGACGTCAACGTGATCGTGCCGCCGGGCAAGCAGTTGATCGAGGTGTCCATCTCGACGCCCTGGCCCGGCGAGGCGGCGGTGCTGGTCAACAAGATCCTCGAGAACTACAAGCGCAACTACGAAGATCGCCAGAGCGCCGAGGACAACACCGATGTGCGCGCGCTGGAGCGAGCGGCGGCAGACCTGAAGCGCCGCATCGAGGCCCGCGCCGATGAGATCAAGGTGGTCCGCAAGGACCTGAACCTGGGCGCCGGTTCGCCGGCCGAGGTCGTCGTCAAGCGCCAGGTCGCGCTCGATGAACGCCGCGCCGAGCTCTGGACGCTGCGCAAGGAAATCGCGCTGGATGAGAAGCGTCTGGAGCGGGCCAAGGCCCAGCATGCCGCGTCGACGGACGCGGGCGACGCGGCGCCCGATCCGGCCGCGGCGGAAAAAGCCGCGTTCGAGCGCAACGCCGAGTGGCGCGGCCTGCGGCGGGAGCTGCAGACGGCGCGCGACAACCTGGCCGCCGGCCTGCGGCGCTGGGATGAAGGCCACTACAAGATTCAGTCGCTCAAGAACGAAGTGACGCGCGTCGAGCAGCAGGTCGCGGCGCTGGAGACTGACCTGCGCGACCGGCTGACGAATGGCCGCGGCGACCCGGACACGGGCGACTTCGCCCTGACCGACCCGCGCGTGATCGAGCTGCGGCTGTCGCGGCTGCGCGACGAAGAGGCGGTTCTGGCGGGCCTGCTGGATGAAGAGGAAGCCCGCTACGAGAACGCCTCGCGCCTCGCCAGCCGGCTGGTCGAGGTAGAGCGCGAGGTCGAGGCCGACACGCACGAACTCGACAATCTCGAGAAGCAACTGAACATCCGCGAGATGCGCCGCGCGACCGAGGTGACGGTCGCCATGTCGACCGCCGTCGCCAAGCCGCCGGTGGACAAGCGCGTCAAGCTCTCGGCGGCGGCGCTTTTCGGGGCGCTCATCGCCGGGCTGGGCGCCGGATTCGTCCGGCTGCGCTTCAGCGCGACGGTGACGTCGATGCGGGACGTGTCGCGTCCGCTGCAGCAGACGCTGATCGGCTCCGTGCCGCTGCGGCGCGGCGTTTCGGCTGAAGTGCTGACGAACTGTCCCATTCAGACAGAATCGGTGCGCGTCCTGCGTACCGCGTTTCTGAACCGGCTGAAGCAGGCCGGCTGCTCGGTCGTGCAGTTCACCAGCGTCGGCCCGCGCACCGGCAAGAGCACACTGGTCGGCATGCTCGGCCGAAGCCTGGCAGCCGCGGGCAAGCGCGTCCTGCTGGTTGACGGCGACGTCCGCCGAGGATCGCTCACCGCGGCGTTCCGCGCGGCGGGCACGGCCGGGCTGCTGGACGACCTGAGCGCGCCCAGCCCGACGGTCACGGTGCACTCGACCGATACGCCGAACCTGAGCCTGGTGCCCGTCGGCCGGATCGCCAAGCCCGAAGACGCGGAGTTGTTCGCCAACGGGGCGTTCGGGCGGCTGCTGGAGGCGTGGAAGAAAGCCTATGACGTGGTGCTGGTGGACAGCGCGCCGCTACTGATGGCGTCGGAGTCGGTCATGCTCGCGCAGCGCGTGGATGGCACGATCATGGTGATCCGCGAGCAGCATTGCCGCCGCCACGGCCTTACGGAAGTGATCGAGCTGCTGGACAGCGCCGGCGGAACTCTGCTCGGAACGGTGTTTGTCGGCTCCACGACGCCATCGGGCTACGCGTCGTACAACTACTACGGCAGTTACGCTCAGTATGGTCGCTCGGCGTCGACGGACGCGACGGACTGACCGGGCGCGGGCCGCGGTGCGGCGGGCGCCTGGCCCGCTCCGAAGTCGAACGGGACGAGCCGGAAGCCCGCCCCGGCGAAGTGAAGTAAGGGACCGAGGCGATGGACATCATCCCGGTGCTGATCGATTCGCGGCCGACGTGCCTGGCCGGCGCATCGCTCTTGGCGGCGCCGATCGGCGCGGGCACGCTCTACGCGCTGGTGCGCGAGGCGTTGCAGACGCTGCGGCGCGCTCCGCTGATCATCTCCAACGAGCCGATGGGCGATGAGTATCTTGCGTCGCTGCGCCGCGCCGCGCCGGATGCCGCGATCCACCACGTCCGCGACCTGGCGGGGTTAATCGAGACCTACGAGCCCTCGGACTGCCTGCTGCTGGTCAATCCCAGCGTCATCGCCGCCGCCGATGACTGTTTCGAGCCGCTGCTCGACCGGCAGGTGGACCATCGGCTGGCCAATCACATCGTGCTGCCGGACGCTCACACGAGCCACGCGCTTGAGCGCGTCGTGCTGGACAGCGAAAACCAGGTCACGCGGATCGACCGCGTCTATCCGGGCGTGACCGACATTCGCACGCGCGACGTTTTGGCCTCGCTGGTTCCGATCCACGCGCTGCGCGGTCTCTCCTGGAGCGAACGCCCGCTCACGCTGCCGGGGCTGCGGGCCGAGCTGGTCACTTACGGGCTGCCCAGCCGCGACATCCCCGTGTCTCACGCCGCCCCGCGGCTTTCAACCGCTGACGGGCTGCTGCACCTCAATGAGCAGGTGTTGGCGCATGGCGGCAACGACCCACCCGAGGGATTCCGCGAACTGAATGAGAACATCCTGGTCGACGCCGACGTCTCCATTCATCCCACGGCGCGGCTGCACGGACCGCTGGTCCTGCATCGCGGCGTAACCGTTCAGGAGGACGCCGTCCTGTTCGGTCCGGCGGTGCTGTGCGCCGGGGCCGAAGTCGGCCGCGACGCGCTGGTGGGCCACAGCGTCGTGCTGCCGGGAATGAAAGTGCCGCCGCACAGCGCCACGCTCTACCAGGTCGGCCTGGCCGACGCGCACGGCGCCGAACAGGCGTCCACGGAGATCGAACTGCCCCTGCTACGGCGGGGCCGCGCAGCGCAGCAGCGACCCAGCGCGCGGAGCGCCGGGCTCTATCCAGCGTTGAAACGCGTGGTCGATTTTTCGGTGGCGCTTGTCGGACTGGCGCTTCTGCTCCCGCTGATGCTGGTCGTGGCCGTCGTGATCAAGCTGACTTCCCGCGGGCCGGTTTTCTTCGGCCACGGGCGTGAGGGGCGCGGCGGGCGCGTCTTCTGCTGCTGGAAATTCCGCACGATGGTGGACGGGGCGCACCAGATGCAGCGCCAGCTCTATGACGTCAGCCACGTGGACGGTCCGCAGTTCAAGATCGCCGCCGACCCGCGCGTCACGACGCTTGGCAAAATCCTGCGGGCTTCGAACATCGACGAGCTGCCGCAGCTCTTCAACGTGCTGCGCGGCGAGATGAGCCTGATCGGTCCGCGGCCGTCGCCGTTCCGCGAGAACCAGATCTGCGTCCCCTGGCGCGAGGCGCGCTTGTCGGTCCGGCCGGGCATCACCGGGTTGTGGCAGATCTGCCGGCATGACCGCGACGCCGGCGATTTCCACCAGTGGATCTACTACGACACGCTCTACGTCCGGCACCTGTCCTTTGCCGCGGATGTGAAGATACTGCTGGCCACGGTGCTCACGCTCGGCGGCCGCTTCAGCGTGCCGCTGCGCTTTATCATCTCGGCCAAACGAACGCGCGAATCGGAGACGCCGCTCCAGCTCCCCATCGAGGAAGTGGTGCGGCAGATTGAATCGCAGGAGCCGCAGCGCCCGGCAACCGGCGATCGCCGCGGCGCCGCGCCCGCCGCGCGACCGTCAAATCCGCTGATTGCCGCGCGGGGAGCCTGAATGCCGACGCTCGCCGCCGGTTCGCGGGATTCGACGCGGTCTTCCGGCGTGCCGCGGATCGCCGTGATCGGCGCGATGGCGCTCTGGAGCTTTTGGCCCACCATCTCCGAATTGCTTGATTTCTGGAGCACCAACGAGGATTACTCGGTCGGCCTGCTCGTGCCGATCGTCGCGGCGTACTTCGCCTGGCGGCAGCGCGCGGAACTTGCCGGGCTCGATTCGCGGCCGAACGTCATCGGGCTGGGCCTGCTGCTGGCGGGGCAGGCGGCGCGGCTCTTTGCGGTTTACTACGGCTATGCGTCGGTCGAGCGCTACGCCCTTCTACTCTCCATTTCCGGGCTGATTCTCTGGCTGGGCGGATGGAAGCGCTGGCGGCGCCTGGCGTGGATTCAGGCCTTCGCGCTACTGATGGTGCCCCTGCCCAACAGCGTCCACAACGCCGTCACCGCCCCGCTGCAGCGCTGGGCCACGGCCCTGGCCGCCGCCGGCCTCGAGATGATGGGCTTTTTTGTCGCGCGCGAGGGAAACCTGCTGAGCCTGAACGAGCAGGCCAGCGTGATGGTCGCCGAAGCCTGCAACGGCCTGCGCATGCTGACGGCGTTCGTGTTCACCTCGGCGGTGCTGTGCTTCATGGTCAGCCGGCCGGTCTGGCAGAAGGCGCTGATGCTGGCGTCGAGCGTGCCGATCGCGATTCTGGTGAACGCGGCCCGCGTGCTGCTCACGAGCGTCGCCGTGTACTACTTCAAAAACCCGCGCATCGAGTCGAACGTGCACGACGTTGGCGGCTACCTGATGATTCCGGCGGCCCTGCTGCTGATGCTGGGCGAGCTGCGGCTGTTCCAGTTGATCGTCGAGCCGCCGCCCGCCGCCGCTGCACCGCGCCGCCACCGGCCGGCGCGAGTCAATTCGGCTGGAGGAGCGACCGCATGAAACGCGCCTGGGCGCCCGCGGCGATCGCTTCACTCGTGCTGCTGGCCGGCGGATGGCTGCATCGCGACCTGCAGGGTCGCGTCGAGCGCGCCCTGGGTCGCGTCGCGTCGCTTCGTGCGCCGCTGGACGGCCTGCCGTTTGAACTGGGCGAGTGGCGCGCCGAGGACATTCCCCTTGATCCGCGCGTGCTCGAAGTCGCCAACTTCGACGACGCCTGGGTCAGCCGCGTCTACCGCCGGGCGCGCGACGGCGCCGCGGTCACGCTCTTCGTCGGCTACGTCGGCCGGGCGCGGGCCCACCTGGGCCATCGACCGGACATCTGCATGGTCGCCCACGGCTGGGAGCAGCGCCTCTCGCAACCCCTCGACGTCGCCACCAGCGCCGGACCGGCCGCCTGCACGCTGCTCGAATTCTCCCCGCCGCGCGATTTCGGCAACCCCATGACCGTGATGGCGGCATACCTGGTGAATGGTCGATATCTTAAGGGCGATTCCGCCCTGGAGGGCTGGAATTCGCGCGCGCCGGACCTGGGCGGTTCGTCGGCCGCCGCGTACATCGGTCGCGTGCAGGCGGCGGTCGTCGGCACGGGCGATCTCAAGCAGGATCAGGCGACGTTGTCCGAGCTGCTTGGACTGGTGCTTCCGAAAGTCGCCGGCATGATGCCATACTGGAATGACGACTCAAAAGGCCGCTGAACTCGCGCCGTCCGCCGCAAGGGCCGCCCGCCGGGGCGGATACGCCTACGTCGGCGGCGTGCGGATTGACGCGGTCGATATGCGCGGGGCCCTGGAGCACATCGAACGGCTGGTCAGCGCGGGACGGTCGGCGTATGTCGTCACGCCCAACGTGGACCATATCATTCGCGCCCAAACCGACCCGCACTACGCGCAGATTGTGCGCGGCGCCGATCTGGTGCTCGCCGATGGTCAGCCGCTGGTGTGGGCGTCGAAGCTGCGCGGCACGCCGCTGCCGGGCCGCGTGGCGGGATCGGACCTGTTCCCGCTGCTGTGCCAGCGGGCGGCGGCCCGCGGTTGGCGCGTTTTTTTCATGGGCGGGGCGCCGGGGGCCGCGGATTCGGCGAAGGACGTTTTGACGAAACGCCATCCGGGGCTCGATGTGTGCGGTACGTACTGCCCGCCGATGGGATTCGAACAGGACGCGCGTGAATTGCGTAAGGCGATTGAGGCGGTGCGCGCCGCCGGCGCGCAGATCGTCCTCGTCGGGCTTGGCTCACCCAAGCAGGAGCGCTGGATCGTCGAGCACCAGGCGGAATATGGACCGGCCGTGAGCATCGGCATCGGCGTCAGTTTCAGTTTCGTCGCCGGCGATGTCCGCCGGGCGCCGCGCTGGATGCAGCGTTGCGGGCTGGAATGGCTGCACCGCCTGCTGCAGGAACCGGGACGGCTCTGGAAGCGCTACCTGGTGAACGGCTGGCGATTTCTGCCGATCTTGCTCCGCGATCTGATGGGCCGATCGAACCCACGCGCGTGATGCCGGGGAGCATCAGCGTCTCGCCGGTGAGGTTGGCCGGTCGAAGGGATTCTCCGGCGCACCGGCGAGACGCCGATGCTCCCCGAAGGATGCGTGAATGGCGGCGAGCTCGACACTGATGCCCGATACGCCCGCAACGGCTGCCGGCGGCCAACCCGACGCCTCCGCCGCGCCGCCGATCACGCGCCGCCGCGCATTTCACGGCACGCTCTGGATTCTGGCCGGCACGCTGGCGCAGCAGGCGATGCGTTTCGCCAGCTCGCTGGTCCTCACGCGCCTGCTCTTTCCCGAAGCCTTCGGCCTCGCCGCCACCGTCGGCCTCATCACCGCCGCGGTCGAGATGTGCTCCGACCTGGGCGTGCGGCCGGCCGCGATTCAGCACCCGCTGGGCGGCACGCTGCGCTATCTTCAGGCGGCCTGGACGATCTCGCTGGCCCGCGGCGTCGTCCTGGGCGGCGTGATCGCGGCGCTGGCGTGGCCGATGGGGTGGTTTTTCAACGAGCCGCTGCTGGTGTGGATGACGCTGGCGCACGCGGTCGGACCGGTTTTGCGGGGACTTGCCAATCCCAACACGCTCCGCTGGGAGCGCGACCTGGCTCAGGGCAAGCTGACGCTGCTCGATCTCGGATGGGCCCTGGCGCGCATCGCGCTGACGATTCTCGCGGCAATCTGGCTGCAAAACGTGTGGGCGCTGGTGCTCGGCCTGCTGCTGGGCGAAGCGGCCCGCTCGTTGCTGTCCTACACGATGGATCCGCTGGCGCCGCGCTGGACCTGGGACCGCGAGGCCTTTTCGTCGCTCTATCGCTTTGGCCGTTTCGTGATGATGTCCAGCATTGTCGGGTTTCTCGCGACGCGCGTGGATTCTCTCTTCGTCGCGCGGACGCTCGGAATGGAACGCGCCGGCGTGTATTACATCGCCGTCACGCTCGCGACGTTCACCGACCTGCTCTTTTCCCGCATCGGGCGGCAGATTCTCTTTCCGGCCCTCAGCCGCCGGGCGGATGATCCGCGCCTGCTGCGCGAGCGAACCGCGGAAGTGATCGGGGCCGCGGCGATCTTCATCCTGCCGGGCGTGACGCTGCTGGCGCTGAACGCCGGCCTGGTCGTGCGCGTGCTGTACGATGATCGTTACCTGGACGCGGCCGCCGCCCTGCAGTGGCTGCTGGCCGGCTTCACGCTCAGCAGCCTGGCGGACGTGGTGAACGCACCGCTCATGGCGGCCGGCCATCCGCAATTCGGGACCGGCGCGACGGTCCTGCGCCTGGCGGTATTCTGCGGCGCCGCGCCGCTTCTGGGCGGGGCCATGGGCGTCGGCGGATACGCCGCGGCGGTGGCCGTTGCGGCCGCTGCGTTCCTGCTGTTGATCGCCGTCGGCGCGGCCCGAAACGGCCTGCTGGCGCTTGGGAGCATCGCGCCGGCGCTGGCGGTGCCGGCGCTGTATGCGGCGGCTGGGCTGACCGCACGCGCAGCCGCCGAGCTGCACGTGCTTGCGCCGCCCGCGATTCAGACGCTGTTGTTGGCCGTCGTGATCTACCTGTATCGCGGCCGGTTGCTGCATCTGGCGGCGGTCCGCAAGCCCGGCGAATCCCGAAGGGATGTCGCGGCGCCATGACAGCGACCATTGAACGACATTCCGCAGCGGCCGCGCGGCGCAGCGACGCGCTGCATGTGGCCTACGTCGTTCCCGGCTGGCCGAGCGCATCCTATCCCTCGGGAATTGTGACCTATTTCGCGGGGCTGCTGCCCGGCCTGAAGGAGCTCGGCGTCCGCGTGTTCGTGCTCGCCGGCGAGGTGCGCGGTTCCTCTGAAGAGCATGTCATCGATCTGGGCTACAAGCGGCCGGCCGCGACCGCACTCGGGCGATTTTCCGAGGCTGCGCTCTGGAGGGTGGCCGGTCCGCGCTGGTCGCACCTCTGGCGGCAGGTTCCGGCGATCGTGAGCGCGGTCAGAAACCTGGACGCCGAGTTCGGTCTCGACTTGCTCGAAATGGAAGAATCGTTCGGCTGGGTCGGCGACGTGGCCGCCCGGCTCGACCTGCCGGTGATCGCGCGGCTTCACGGCCCGTGGTGCATCGTCGGCCCGCACGACGGGCAGGACATGACGCAATCGGCGAATGTCCGCCGCGTGGCGCGCGAGGGGCGGGCGCTGCGGCGGGTGGCGGGAGTCTCGGCGCCCTCGCGCGACGTCCTGGCGCGCGTGTCCGGGCAATATGGGATTTCGCTGGATCGGGCCGAGGCGACGGGCGGCGCTGTTCCGCGGCCGTCGATGCGATGGAATCCGGATGCGGCGGAGCCTGACAGCCTGCTCTTCATCGGCCGCTTCGACGACGTCAAGGGCGGCGACGTCATGCTGCGCGCGTTCGCAAAGCTGCTGGAGCGCAGGCCGGCGGCGCGATTGACATTCGTCGGCCCCGACCGCGGCGTCCGCGAGCCGCACGGCGCCGCACCCGCAGCGCCCGGGCCGGCGGACGAGCCGATCAAGCTGGCGGCGTATCTGAAATGGGCGTTGCCCTTGCCCGAGCGGCGCGCTCGCGTAAGCTGCCTCGGTTACCAATCGGCCGACGCGCTGATGAAGCTGCGCGCCCGGCACGCCGTGTGCGTCGTGCCGTCGCGCTACGAAACTTTCGGCAATGTCGCGGTCGAAGCGATGGCGATGGGTTGCCCGCTCGTGGTTTCAAACGTCGGCGGGCTGGCCGAAATCGTCCAGCACGCCCGCAACGGCCTGGTCTTTGAAAGCGGGTCGCCGGCAATGCTGGTCGAATGCGTGGAGCGGCTGCTCGACGACCGGCCGCTGGCCGCTCGGCTCGGCGCGCAGGCCGCGATCGACGCCGCCGCGCAGTACGACCCGCTGCCGGTGGCCCGTCGCACGGTCGCGTTCTATCGTCGCGTGCTCGAGCGCGGCGGCGCACCGCGCGGCGCGGAAAAGGCGGCGCGGCCATGAACGAAACGCTGCTCATTTCCGTGCTCGCGGGTTGGCTGATCATCACGCAGATCATCTTCATCGCGTTCTCGCCGCGACGGGCGGTGATTCTCGCGTTTCTGCTGGGGTGGATGTTTCTCCCGCCGGCCGGCATCGCGCTACCCGGGATGCCTGACCTGACCAAGGTCTCCGTGACGTCGCTCGCCGTGCTCATCGGCATCGCGTTTTTTGATCCGCTGCGCTACTTGTCTTTTCGGCCGCGCTGGATCGACGTTCCCATGCTGGTCTACTGCCTGGCGCCGATCGCCAGCTCGGTTTCGAACCAGCTTGGCGTCTACGACGGACTCTCGTCCGCAATGCGCCAGACGCTGCTCTGGGGCGTACCGTACTTCGTCGCCCGGCTCTACCTCACCAATTTCGCGGCCCTGCGCGAACTCGCCGTGCTCACCTTCGTCGGCGGGCTGATCTACATGCCGCTGTGCTGGTGGGAAATCCGCATGAGCCCCAACCTGAACTAT
This sequence comes from Phycisphaerae bacterium RAS1, assembly GCA_007859745.1. Taxonomy (NCBI): domain Bacteria; kingdom Pseudomonadati; phylum Planctomycetota; class Phycisphaerae; species Phycisphaerae bacterium RAS1. Next base: position 588,776 of record SMLU01000001.1, read on the forward strand.
CACCTCTACGGCTTCGGCGGCGCCGGCATCGAATACGTCAAGGAGCTGGGCGTGCTCGGCTCGCGCCCGCGCGTGTTCATGGGCAACGCCCTGGCCTGCGGGATGTTCCTCAGCGCGGCCTGCCTGTCGGGAATCTGGCTGTATAGCGCGGCGGGATTGCGCCGGCTCGGGCAATACTCCACCAAGCCGCTCGTCATTCTGCTCGTCATCACCGCCCTCCTGTGCAAGAACCTCGGGGCGCTTCTGATCCTGCTGATGGGCGCCGGCGTGTACCTGGGCTGGCGAAACGGCTTCAAGTCTGCGGCGCTCTACGCAATGATCGCCTTGCCGCCCGCTTACATGCTGATCCGCGCCAGCGGAAGCTGGGCCGCCGAGCCGCTTGTCACCGCCGTGGCGCAGTTCCATCAGCGCCGCGCAGAGTCCCTCCAAACGCGACTGATCAACGAGGACATGCTCGCCGCCAAGGCGCTCCAGCGGCCCTGGTTTGGCTGGGGCGGCTGGGGGCGCAACCGCATCGTCAATGAGCAAGGGCAGGACATCACCCTGATCGACGGCATCTGGGTCAACGCGCTGGGCATCAACGGCGTGATCGGGCTGGCGGCGCTGACGCTGGCCCTGCTGGGTCCGCCCCTGCTCTTTGTCCGGCGCTATCCCGCAGCCGCCTGGGGCGATCCCGACATCACGGTCGGCGCGCTGCTCGCGACGCTCGTGGTGATGTCCATGGTCGACAATCTGTTCAACGGATTTCCCAACCCGGCATTCCTGCTCGCCGCGGGCGGGCTGGTGTGCGTCGCCGCCAGCCAACCGCGCGACATCGCCGCGCGGATCATGCAGAGTCGGCGCACAGGCGCCGCGGCGGCGTATGGCTGGCAGGTGGCGCCATGAGCCGCGCGCAAATCACGCCCGCCGCCACCCGCGCCGATCAGCCGGCGACCGACACGCCGCGGCAGGCCGCGCCCACGCGGGCCGCGTCGCCGCGCGTGCTGATCGTGATTGTCAGCTACCGCGTCACCGAGCTGACGATCGACTGCCTTCGTTCGCTCGAAGCCGAGCTGCGCGCTGCGCCCGGCTTTCACGTCGCCGTGTGCGAGAACGGCACGGGCGGCGATGCGCCGCGGCGCCTGGCCGCGGCGGTCGCTGAAAATGGCTGGGACGCGTGGTGCACGGTCAGCGAGGTATTTCCAAATCGCGGCTTTTGCGGGGGAAACAACGTCGTTCTGCGTGAATGGCTGAGCCGGCCTGAGCCGCCGGAGTTTTACATTCTGCTCAACGCGGACACGATCGTTCGACCGGGAGCCATGGGCGCGCTCGCGGAGTTCATGGACGCCCACCCGACCGTCGGGATCGCCGGCAGCCGCTGCGAAGACCGGGACGGCAGCCCGCAGGTTTCGGCGTTTCGGTTTCAGACAGCGCTGAGCGAGCTGGAACGGGGCATGAAGCTGGGCATTGTCACGCGGATGTTGCGCCGCTGGGTTGTGCCGCAACCGATTCCGGCAGGCCCGATCTCCACCGACTGGGTGTCCGGCGCGAGCATGATCATCCGCCGCCGCGTGCTCGAACAGGTCGGCCTGCTCGACGAGGGGTATTACACGTACTTTGACGATATAGACCTGTGTTTTCGTGCGCGACGCAGCGGCTGGGACGTCTGGCATTTGCCGGCAAGCCGGGTCGTGCATCTCGGCGGTCAGTCGACCGGCGTGGATCAGCGCAATTGTCGCCCGAAGCGCGTCCCGCCCTATTATCATCTGGCTCGCCGGCGGTTTTTTCTGAAAAGCTACGGCCGGCTGCACGCGGCGCTGGTGGACGCGGCGTTCATTCTCGGCTTCGCGACGTGGCGGCTGCGGCGTCTGATTCAGCGCAAGCCGGACAACGACCCGCCGAAGCTGCTGTGGGACTCGCTGGTGTACAGCGTGTTTTGCACGGGATTTGACGTGCGTGATGTGCCGAACCCGGCGGCGAATGCAATGGAACCACAGAGGCACAGAGACACAGAGAATGCGCAAAGAGCTCGTGACCGAGAATTGCGGTAGGCGGCGCGGCAGCGCCGCCAGCCCATTATGGCGTCTGACCTGCCATACCTCTCTTTTTGTCTTCTCTGTGCCTCTGTGCCTCTGTGGTTTCCTTTCTTCATCGCCGGAGCGGGAGAGAGCTCGATGATCCAGCCCCGGGATGTGCCGGTCTTCGTGCTGTGCGGCGGGCTGGGGACTCGCATTCGCGAGGAGACCGAGTTGCGTCCCAAACCGATGGTGCCGATCGGGAACTACCCGATCCTGTGGCACATCATGCGCAAGTACTCGCGGCACGGCTTCAAGCGGTTCGTGCTCTGCCTGGGCTACAAGGCAGAAGTCATCAAGCAGTATTTTCTGAGCTACGACTCGATGAACAGTGACTTCACCGTGCATCTCAAGTCGCACGAGGTGAAGGTCCACTCCGTCGACCACGAGCACGACTGGGAGGTTACGCTGGCCTACACCGGCGAGGCGACCATGACCGGCGCCCGCGTCGCGCGGGCCGCCGCCCGTTACCTCGGCGACGCGCCGATCCTGGCGGTGACCTACGGTGACGGCCTCACGGACGCCGACCTGGCGGCGGAGCTGCAGTTCCACGCGCAGCAGAATCGCATCGGCACGGTGCTGGGCGTCAATCCGCCGTCGCGATTCGGCGAGCTGCGCGCCGCGAGCGAGCAGGTGCTGGAGTTCGACGAGAAGCCCGAGTTTCACGACAAGTGGATCAACGGCGGCTATTTCTTCTTCAATCGCGTTTTTCTGAAGTACCTGTCGAGCGAGGAGAGCTGCGTGCTTGAACAAGCGCCCCTGGCGCAGCTTTCGCGCGATGGGCAGCTCAGCCTGTACCGCCACCGCGGCTACTGGGCCTGCATGGACACGCAGCGCGACCGTGAGCAACTGGAGAAAGTGTGGGCGTCGGGCGCGGCGCCGTGGACGAAGTGAGAACAACCACGGAGTCACGGAGACACGGAGACATGCGTAAGGCAGGGATAGAGGGACAAAGGGATAAAGGGCGCACAGCGTGTGGCACGCCTCAGCGCCCTTGTCCCTTTGTCCCTTTGTCCCTCTATCCCCTCCTCTCCGTGTCTCCGTGACTCCGTGGTTCAATTGCTTTAGAACAAAGGGTTGACATGAAGGTACTTGTCACCGGCCATCGCGGATACATCGGCGTGCACCTGGTGGACCTGCTCAAGCGCGCCGGCCACTCCGTGACCGGGTGCGATCTCAATCTGTATGAGGGCTGCGAGTGGGAACCCGTCACGCCGCCCGACCGGGAATTGGTGAAGGATGTCAATGACCTGACGGTGCGCGACGTCGCCGGCCACGACTGCGTCATGCACCTGGCCGCGATCTCGAATGACCCGATGGGCGAGCTTAGTCCGGCGATCACCCGCAAGGCGAACTATGACAGCTCGATCCATCTCGCACGGCTCGCCAAGCAGAACGGGGTGCCGCGTTACCTGTTCTCAAGCAGTTGCTCGATCTACGGCGCCGGCTCCAAGCTGGACCTGGCCGAAGAAGATCCGCTGAACCCGCTCACGGCCTATGCGCGCTCGAAGATAGACACGGAGCGCACACTCGGCGAAATGGCCGACAATCAGTTCTGTCCGGCCTTTCTGCGCAATGCGACCGCCTACGGCCACTCGCCGATGCTGCGGATCGACCTGGTGGTCAACAACCTGCTCGGCTGCGCCGTGGCACTGGGAGACATTCGCATTCAGAGCGACGGCTCCCCCTGGCGGCCGCTGATTCATTGTAAGGACATCGCCCACGCATTCGTCGCGTTCATGAATGCGCCGCGCGAGGCGATATTCAACAAGGCGATCAACGTCGGTGCCAATGTGGAGAATTTCCAGGTGCGCGACGTCGCCGACCAGGTGCAGCGGCTCATTCCGGCCGCCAGGATTACGTACACCGGCGAGGTTGGCGCCGACCCGCGCAACTACCGGGTGAAGTTCGACCTGCTGAACCGGCTGATCCCGGCGTTCCGTCTCGAGTACACGCTGGCCTCCGGCATGGAGGAGCTGTATCGCAAATATCGCGAGCACAACTTCAGCGCCGCGGATTTCCAGGGCGACCAGTTCGTCCGCCTGCGGACGCTCAGAAAGCGAATGGACCGGCTGGGATTGCAACCGGCCGGCGCGACGTAATACAGAACCTACCACACAGGCGCAGAGGCACAGAGAATGCGTGAAATAGGGATAAGAGAACATAGAGATAGAGGGCGACGCGGGCTGCGCGCGGCGAGTCGGCGCTTTCACGTCCCGTATTCTCTGCGCCTCCGTGCCTCTGTGGTTAGTCTTCTTCCGACGGAGCACATGGCGTGATTTTTCACAGGACGCCGCTGTCCGGCGCGTACGTCATTGAACCGGAAAAGAAGGGCGATGAGCGCGGCTTTTTCGCCCGCGCGTTCTGCCAGAAGGAATTCGCCGCGCATGACCTCGTGACGTCTTTCGTGCAGGTCAACAACTCGCTCTCTGCGCAGAAAGGAACTCTGCGCGGAATGCACTACCAACTGCCACCGCATGCGGAAACCAAGCTGGTGAGGTGCATCCGCGGATCGCTTTACGACCTGATTCTTGACCTTCGCCCCGGCTCTCCGACCTTCGGCCAGAGCTTTGGCGCCGAGATTTCCGCCGAGAATCGACTAATGATGTACGTGCCCAAGGGCTTCGGCCACGGATTCATGACGCTGACGGACAATACCGAGGCGTTTTACTTCGTGGACGACTTTTACGCGCCCGAACAGGAGCGCGGCGTCCGCTGGAACGACCCGAAGTTCAAGCTCCAGTGGCCGTTGGAGCCGACTGTGCTTTCGGATAAAGACCGGGCGCATCGCGATTTTGATCCGGCGTGGCACCTGCCGCCGGGACATTAAACCAGAGAGGCGCGGAGAACAGGCATTCAATCGCCGGGAGAATCAACATGCGGATCCTCTTCACCGGCGCCAGCTCCTTCACCGGCTGCTGGTTCGTCGAGCAACTTGCGGCCGCGGGACATCGGGTCGTCGCCGTGTTTCAGAAGCCGCGCGGCGCCTACGATGGCGTGCGGAGGGAGCGCGTCGATCGCGCATGCAATCACGCCGCGCCTCAGTTCGAGCTGCAATTCGGCGATGAACGGTTCCTCGGGCTGATCGAGTGCGGCGGCCCATGGGACGTCCTGTGCCATCACGCCGCGGACGTGACAGACTACAAGAGCCCCGACTTCAACGTCGTGGCCGCCGTCGAAAGTAACACGCGCAGCGTCGCGCGAGTGCTCAAAGCGCTGCGGGACCGCGGCTGCCGGCGCGTCGTTTTGACCGGCAGCGTCTTCGAGCCCGGTGAAGGCGCCGGGTCCGAGGGTCTGCCCGCGTTCTCGCCCTATGGCCTCTCCAAAGGCCTGACGGCTGAGATGTTTCGCTACTACTGCGATCGTCAAGGCTGCGGCCTGACGAAGTTCGTGATTCCGAATCCGTTCGGTCCGCTCGAAGAGCCGCGATTCACCGCCTACCTGATGAAGACCTGGGCCGCCGGACAGGTCGCCGCGGTGAAGACGCCGGAGTACGTCCGCGACAATATCCACGTGTCGCTGCTGGCGCGGGCGTATGCCGTGTGCGTTTCGCAGTCGGCCGACCACGGCTTCGACAAGTGCGCTCCGAGCGCGTACGTCGAGTCGCAGGGCGCGTTTGCCGAGCGCTTCGCGGCGGCGATGCGGCCGCGGCTGGGATTGGCGTGCGGGTTGGAGCAGTGCCGGCAAACCGACTGGGCTGAGCCGCGAATTCGAATCAACACGACACCCGCCACGTCGCTGGTGAGCGAATGGCACGAACCGGCGGCGTGGGACGCCGTGGCCGAGTACTATTCGGGCTTGCTGAAGCTGAGGTGATTGAACCACGGAGGCACAGAGGACTGGGAGGATGCGAAGCGAATGACCAGACGGACACAGGTGTAAAGGGCGCACGGGCGCTTCCGCCCAAGCCGAATCACCGTGTTCTCTGTGTCTCTGTGCCTCTGTGGTTTGATTGAAAGAACGCGATGACCTACGACGGCGACACAGTTCGGCAATGGGCCGGCGACAGCCAGTGGCGGGCCTGGCGGGCCGACCTGGCGCGCTTCCGCAAGGCCGGTTACAGCGGCTTTTTCAGCGAGGGGTTCTGGGCGCTCACGATCTACCGCATTCAGCGCAGCCTGCACACGGCTCGCCCGCGCGTGCTCTGGCTGCCGCTGATCGCGCTCGTCGCCCTCTGGCGAAAGATGTTCGTAACGGTCACGCACATCAACCTGCACCCCGCCGCCGAGATCGGCCCCGGCCTGCTCATTCCGCACGTCGGCCCGATTCAGATTTTCCCCTGGGCCAGGATCGGAGCCGATTGTGCCATCCACCATGTTGTCACCATCGGCGCCGGAAACCGCCCCGGCGGCCCGCAGATCGGCGATCATGTGATGATCGGCTGCCACGCCTGCGTGCTCGGGCCGGTCCACGTGGGTGACGGCGCGCGGATCGGCGCCGGAGCGGTTGTCATCGACGACGTGCCCGCCTGGAGCACCGCCGTCGGCGTGCCGGCCCGCGTCGCAAAAATGAAGCAGCCCGCGTCGGAGTCGGTATGAGCACCGCGGCGCCCACCGCCGTGCGCGACGACGCGCAGCCGCGCGGTGCGACGCCGGCCGCCCGCGAGCGGGTCGGCGCCGTGTGCATCGGCCGCAACGAAGGCGAGCGATTGCTACGCTGCATTCGCGCGCTGCAAACCCGCGTTGGGCTGATCGTCTTCGCTGACTCCGGCTCAACCGATGGCAGCGCAGACGCCGCCGCCGCACTGGGCGCCGTCGTCGTCCGGCTCGATCCGCGGCAGCCGCAAAGCGCGGCGCGAGCTCGCAATGCCGGCTTCGACCGGCTGCGCGAACTGCGGCCTGACTTGACGCTAGTGCATTTCGTCGACGGCGACACGGAGATCGCACCGCAATGGCTGGATGCGGCGCTGTCCGAGTTTGACCACGATCCGACCCTCGTGATCCTCTGCGGGCGCCTGCGTGAAAAAGACCGGCAACATTCCATCTACCGCCGCCTGTGCGACATGGAATGGGATGGCCCGATCGGCGACATCGAGTCCTGCGGCGGAAACATGCTCGTCCGCGCGGTTGCATTCGAGGCCGCCGGGCGGTTCGACATCTCGCTGATCGCCGGCGAAGAGGCGCAATTCTGCGCGCGCGTGCGCGCTTCGGGTGGGCGCATTCGTCGAATCGCGGCCGACATGGGCGTACACGACTCAGGCATGACGCGCTTCGGTGAGTGGTGGCGCCGCGCCGCACGCGCCGGATTCTGGGAGGCGGCGGCGTACTCGCGCGCCGCGTCCGGAATGCCGCGGCCCTACGCCCGGCGGATCGCCGCGCGCAGGCTGTGGGCGGGCGTGCTCCCACTGCTGCTGGTCGCATCGCTGACAGCGGCGGCGTGGTACTGGCCCGCGTGGCTTGCCGCGGCGGCCGGCCTGCTGGCGTATGCCGCCTCGTTCACTCGTATCCGGCGCTTCGCCCGCCGCCGCGGCTGGCCTCCCGCGGATTGCACGCTCTACAGTGCGTCCTGCATGCTGGCGAAGTGGCCGGAACTGCAGGGCCAGCTTCAGTTCGCCTTCTCCCGCGGTCAGCGGCGATCGACCGCGTTCAACGATCTCAAGACGTCGCTCCGCCGTGCGGAAAACTCAAGCGACGCGGCCGCGGCGTACACCATGAACCTGGCGTACCTGGCGACGCAATACCCGGCGGTAAGCCATACGTTTATTCGTCGCGAAATTCTCGAACTGGAGCGTCGCGGGCATCGCGTCCTTCGCCTGGCGATCCGGCCGGCGGAGGGAAGGCTGGTCGATCCCGTCGACGTCGACGAGGCGGACAAAACCCTGCACTGCCTGTCACAGCCGCTCTGGCGATTGCTGCTGGCGAGTATCGTCGCCCCGCTGCGGCATCCGCTGCGATACTTTGATGCGCTTCGCGTCGCGATTCGCATGGGTCGCCGCAGCGAGCGCGGGTTGCTGATTCACCTGGTCTACCTCGTGGAAGCGGCCTACCTGCTGAGCGTGGTGCGCCGCGGCGGCGTGCAGCGCGTGCACGTGCACTTCGGCACGAACTCGGCCGCCGTCGCGCGGCTGATGCACCGCCTGGGCGGGCCGCCGTACAGCTTCACGGTTCACGGCCCCGACGAGTTCGACGCGCCGCGCGCTCTCGACCTGGCCGGCAAGATCCACGACGCGGCGTTCGTCGTAGGCATCAGCGAATACACCGCCGCCCAACTCCGCCGCTGGGCGGCGCCGGCCGATTGGCCGCGGATCCAGGTCATTCGCTGCGGCGTGGACGACGCGTTTTTCCGGACGGACGCGGCGTCCGTCGGCGACTCGCGGACATTTGTCTGCGTCGGCCGATTGTCAGCACAGAAAGGGCATCGCGTCCTCGTCGACGCCTTCGCCCGGCTTATGCAAGCAGGCGGCGACGCGCGGCTGGTCCTTGCGGGCGATGGCGAACTTCGCGGCGCGATCGAAGAGCAGATCGACCGGCTCAAGATCGCGCCGTGCGTCGAGATCACCGGCTGGATCAGCGGCGCCGAAGTCCGCCGCCGCCTGGAAGCCGCGCGGGCGATGGTGCTGCCCAGCTTCGCGGAGGGCCTGCCGATGGTCATCATGGAGGCCTTCGCGCTGCGCCGCCCGGTGATCAGTACGTATGTCGCCGGGATTCCCGAACTCGTGCGCGATGGAGAAAACGGCTGGCTCGTGCCGGCCGGCAGCGTCGAGGAGCTGGCCCGAGCCATGCGCGCCGCGCTGGATGCGTCCGCCGCACGGCTGGACGAGCTGGGCGCGGCCGGGGCCGCCCGAGTCCGCGACCGGCATTATGTGCCGACGGAGGTCGACCGGCTGGAGCGACTCCTGCGGGCAGTTAAGGCGGAGTGATGGCGGCGATGAACACCGTCATCGTCGTCGTCGCCGTGATCGGACTGGTTCCCGCGGGCATCGTCTTGCTTGAGACGCTCGCGTCGCTGTTTCCACGGCGGGCAGCACGCGGCACTGCGGCCGTTCGCCCAACCGTCGCCGTCCTGGTTCCGGCGCATGACGAGCAGACGGGCATCGCGCAGGCGATCGAGACGATTCGCAAGCAATGCCGCGAGTCAGACCGCATCGTCGTCGTCGCCGACAACTGCACGGACGCCACCGCTTCGCTGGCGCGCGCCGCCGGGGCCGAAGTCGTCGAAAGAGCGGACCTGGTTCATCGCGGAAAAGGCTACGCCCTCGATTTCGGCCTCCGCCATCTGGCGCCCGCCGCGCCGGGCGTCGTGGTCATCATCGACGCGGACTGCACGCTGCATCCCGGCTCGCTCGACGCGCTGGCGATGGAGGCCGCGGCGCGGGACGGCGCCTGCCAGTCGCTGAACTGGGTGGAAGCATCGCCCGGCGCATCGCTCAAACAGCGGATTTCGGCGTTCGCGTTCCGCTTCAAGAACCAGGTGCGGGCGACCGGTCTGGTGCGGCTCGGCGTTCCGTGTCTGCTGACAGGCACCGGCATGGCGTTTTCGTGGAACGCGCTGAGCCGCGTGTCGCTCGCCAGCGGCGAGATCGTTGAGGACATGGTGCTGGCGCTCGACCTGGCTCGGAAAGGCGAGGGCGCCACGCTGGTCGAAGGTGCGCGGGTGACGAGCCGCGTACCCGAAACCGACGCCGCCTGGCGCTCGCAGCGCACACGCTGGGAGCACGGACACCTGGCTGCACTCATGCGGCATGCGCCGCGGCTGCTGCGGGAATCGATGTTCCCGCTTCGCCCGGCACTGGCGATGCTGGCGCTCGATCTGTCCGTCCCGCCGCTGTCACTGCTGGTCGCGCTTCAGACGGCGATGCTCGCCATCGCGATCGCATGGGGTGTCGCCAGCGCGTTGTGGACGCCGAGTTACATCGCTTTCGCGGGTTTGGCGACGCTGTCGCTGGCGGTCGTGCTGGGCTGGCTGCGCTGCGGGCGCGAGATCATCTCGCTGGGAGCTCTCCTTTCCGCGCCGCTGTACGTGCTGGCCAAGTTGCCGCTGTACGTGCGCTTCCTGCTGCGCCCGCAGCGCGGCTGGGTGCGCACGGCGCGGACCGGGGAGATGCCCTCGTCTGCCAAGCAAACGAACCACAGAGGCACAGAGACACAGAGAAGACAGGGATAGAGAGGCAGGCAACTCGGGCGTGAACGGTTGCCCAACCTCGCGCGCCCTCGATCCATCGATCCGCTGATCCCTCTCTCCCTTTATCCCTTTTCCCTCTATCCCCTTACAATGCCGCCGCCCACACCCATGAGGAGCTCCATGCGCATCGCCCGCTTCGAATCATCCGACGGCCGCATCCTGCACGGCAAGATGGAGTCGGATCGCGCCGCATACCCGGTCGTCGGGTCGATTTTCGACGCGCCGCTCCGCTTCGAATCGACGCCCGTGCCGATCCGGCGGTTGCTTGCGCCCGTCGTGCCGCCGAACATCTTCGCAATCGGTCGCAACTACAGAGCCCACGCCGAGGAGACCGGCTCGGCTGTTCCCGAGGCGCCGCTGATTTTCATGAAGGCCACCACCGCGCTGAACGACCCGGACGGTCGGATCGTGATTCCTCCGCCGGCGCCGGACGAGATCGACTACGAAGCCGAGCTGGCGGTGGTCATCGGGCGAACGGCCCGAAATGTAGATGCCGCCAGCGCGCTCAGCTACGCGCTTGGTTTCACCTGCGCCAATGACGTGTCGGCCCGCGACTGCCAGCGAAACGACAAGCAGTGGGCCCGAGCCAAGGGCTTCGACACGTTCTGCCCGCTCGGGCCGTGGATCGTCACGCGCGACAGCCTCAACCCCGACGACTGCCGCGTCACCAGCCGGCTCAACGGCCAGACCATGCAGGATTCGAATACGTCGAAGATGATCCATAGCGCCGCTGCCCTGATCAGCTACGTTTCGCACCAATTCACGTTGCTGCCCGGCACGCTCATCCTGACCGGTACGCCCGAAGGCGTCGGCATGGCCCGCAAGCCGCCGGTGTTTCTCAAGCCCGGCGACACGATCGAGGTCGAAGTCGGCGGCATCGGTGTGCTGCGAAGCTCCGTCGTCAGCGCCGGTTGAATCGGCGCCGCGCGCCGGCGTCCAAGGGGCGACTGTCCACGTGCGAATGGCGAATTCTCCAGCAAGCAGCGCCGCGATCCCCAACCCGGGCTCCTCGTCGCGCTGGATCATCGCGATCCTGCTGCCGGCCGCCGCGTGGCGCGGGGTCATCGCCTGGAATCTTCCGACCATCTCGCGCGACGGCGTCACCTTCTGCTGGTACGCCCGAGACCTCGGAACCAGCGGCCTGGACTATCTCCGCAGCCCGGCGGCGATTCAGCATCCGCTCTACCCGGCGCTGATCCTGATGTTTGAGCGTCTCGCCGAATGGGTCGGCGCGGCGCCCTCACCGATGCTGTGGCAGCGAGCCGCACAGGTCGTCGCCATCCTTGCCGGGCTGGCGGTCGTGCTGTTGTCCGGGGCGATCGCCCGGCGAATCGCGCTCGTTTCACGAGCGGCTGGCGATCCCGGACGCGTCGGTCTGCTGGCGATGCTGATCGCCGCTCTGCTGCCGCTGAATATTGAGCTCTCGGCCGACGCCATGTCGGACCAACTGCACCTGGCCTTCTATCTGCTGGCGATCCGCTGCGCCCTGGCAGCTCCTGCCATCCCGGCCGCCGCCGCGTGCGGCGCGTTTTCGGGACTGGCGTTCCTCACGCGCCCGGAGGGACTGGTCGCGGCGGCGGCGGGCCTGCTGACGAGCGCTCTGACGCGACAGAGCATTGCGAGGCGCGCGGCACAGGTTTTGGCGCTGCTGCTGGGCGCCGCCGTCATCGCATCGCCCTACTGGCTCCTGACCGGCAAGTTGTCCGCGAAGAAGAACCCGCTGGATTGGTTCGAACCGGCGCCTGCTTCGGCATCGCAACCGCCCTCGGGTTTCGCCATCGCGAAGCTCGAGCGGGTTGACCTGCGCTGGTTTGAACTAGCCCCGCGGGCCTTGTTGGAGATTTTCCGCGGCGGGCGCGTGATCGTCATCCTGCTCGCGATTCCGCTGCTCGTCCTTCTGGGCCGAAGCTGGCTGCGGCCGCCGCTTCTGATGCTGACGGCCTGCGCGCTGGGGCATTTCTCGCTGCTGATCGTCCTGCTGGAACGCGAAGGATATCTCGCGCCGCGGCACACGCTGGTCGTCGTCAGTCTGCTGATCCCGTCTGCCGCGGCCGCGCTGGACTGGATGATCGCGCGCGCGCGCCGCCCGCGCAGCGCCGTCTGGCGAGCCGCGGCGGTCGCCTGCCTGATCCCTCTGGCGGTGTATTCCCTGCGCCTCCCGAACCACGCTGAGCGCTGGATGCGAACGTCGGCGGATTGGCTGAAGAGCTACGATCCGTCCATCGCCGACAAGCGAATTCTCGGCGGCGCCAGCACGAAGCGGCTGGCCTTCTACGCGGGCGCCGCCTGGAGCGAATGGAACGAGCAGCCCCGCTATTACCCCGCGCTTTGCGATATGATCGTCAAGCAGCGGCCGGCCTACTTCGCGGTGGAAACCGGCGGTGGATTCGAGCGCGTCGGTAACCGGACGGTTCTTGATCGGTTGCTCAGCGACAGGCGTTTCGCGAGCCGGATGCGGGTCGTGCACACGGAGCACGACGGCCGCGGCAACGACTTGCATCTGCTCGCGTTCGACTGGTAGGCCAGGTCGTAGGCGCGGCGGTCGGCGGTTCGGCTGCTCGGAAGATCGTCTCTGCCGGCGTTTGCGGCGGTCCGGTGTCCCGCTGGGCGAAGGAGATTCCATGGTTCGGTGTGCTCTAAAGTCATTTGCTTTCGCAGCCTGCGTTCTCTGGGCTTCAGTCGTCGTGGCCCGCACCGACGAACCCGCTCAGCACGACATCGCCGCCTACCGCGACGCCGCAACCAGGATCATCGCGCACTGCGAGAAGGGCACGGACGGCTATCGCAAGCTCGCGCACCTGTGCGACGACATCGGCCCGCGGCTCAGCGGCTCCGAGAACCTGGAAAAGGCCGTCGCCTGGACGCAGGAAGAGCTCCGCCGCGATGGCCTGGAAAACGTCCGCGCCGAAAAGGTGATGGTGCCGCGCTGGGTTCGCGGCCGGGAGTCGATCGAAATGCTCGCCCCGCGGCGAGTCAGCCTGCCCATGCTCGGCCTGGGCGGCTCGGTGGGCACGCCGCCGGAAGGCATCGAAGCCGAAGTGATCTGCGTTCCGAACGAGCGCGAGCTGAAACGCATCGCCGAAGCGACGCCCGAAAAGGTCGCCGGCAAGATCGTGCTTTTCAATTTTCCCATGCCGCCCTACGACCCGGTCCGTGGCAGCGGCTATGGCGGCGCCGTGCGCTTCCGCTCGGTCGGGGCCCGCTGGGCCGCCGGATACGGCGCCGTCGCCTCGCTCATCCGCTCCTGCACCGCCCGCAGCCTGCGTTCGCCGCACACGGGCGCGATGGATTACGGCGACGTGCGAAAGCGAATTCCGGCCGCCGCCCTCAGCATCGAAGACGTCGAGATGATCGCCCGCCTTCAGGAGCGCGGCGTCCCGGTGCGCGTGAAAATCTCGATGGAGGCTCGCGACGAAGGCCTGGTCCCCTCGGCCAACGTCGTCGCCGAGCTGCGCGGCCGTGAGAAGCCGGATGAGATCGTCGTCATCGGCGGACACCTGGATTCGTGGGACGTCGGCCAGGGCGCGCTCGATGACGGCGGCGGCAGCGTCACGTGCATGGAAGTGCTCAACGTGCTCAAGAAACTCGACTTGACCCCGCGCCGCACCATCCGCGTCGTGTTGTTCACCAACGAAGAGAACGGCCTGGCCGGCGGCAAGCAGTACGCCGAAGACCACAAGGACGAACTGGCCCGCCACGTCGCCGCCATCGAGCACGACTCGGGCGTGTTCCAGCCGCAGGGCTTCGGCGTTTCGCTCGCCGATGAGGAAAAGCAGAAGAAAGCGGTCGAGCGGCTGGGACAGATCGTGAAATTGCTGGAGCCGCTGGGGCCGATGAAGGCCACGCCCGGCGGCGGCGGGGCGGACATCAGCGCCATGCGCCCGGCGGGTGTTCCGCTCCTCGGGGCTGACGTCGATGGCGCGACGTACTTCGATTACCACCACACGCACGCGGACACGATTGACAAGGTCGATCCGAAGCTGCTCGACAAGAACGTCGCGGCGATGGCGGTCGTGGCGTACGTGCTGGCCGACATGCCGGAACGTCTGGGGGACTAGACTCGCCCGCTTTTTCCATTCGCGGAGCATCGGCGTCTCGCCGGTTTGCGCCGCTGCGCACGCCGATGCGCTTCGCGCGCCGCTTGGGAGTTCCCCCAAACCCGTCTACGCGACGCGCACGCGCCCCCTGCTTTCGCGCTCGCTTGCGCGTCGCGTTCTGATTATACATGGCGCCGATGAACACCCTCGTCGTCGGCTCGCCGGGGCATGCTCACGCAAACGCATGTACGCCCGCCGCCAGCCCGTCGCCACGAACGGCGGGATATCTGCTGGCGCTGCTCGTCACAACCGCGGCCCTCGACTTCATCTATTACACCGGCTACTACGCCAGTGACGACATCGAGTACCTGACCGCCGCACACCAGATCTACCACCAGGCCTCGCTCCCGGCTGAGCCGACGCTCGGCCAGATTCGCATGACGCCGGTGCTCTACAACGTCGCCGTCGCGGCGCTGGCCGGATTCCGCACGCCCGTGATCGCCGGCAGCTACGTCCTGTTTCACCTGTTGCTCGTGCTCCAGACCTGGCACCTCGCGCGCCGCTGGCACGGCGACCCGACCGCGTGGCTGGCGGCGTCGGGCGTCGCCATCCTGCCGATGCTGGCGCTCACCAGCACCATGATCCTGCCCGACAATCCCATGGCCTGCTGTCTGCTCGCCGGCCTCGCGCTCTGCGACGGCGCCGCCCGCTCACACGCCGCGGGTCGCAGCGCCGCGGCGGTCGCCAGGATGGCGCTTTCCGGCGTGTGCGTCGGCATCGGCTACGCCGCAAAGGAATCGGCCCTGGTTGTGCTCCCGCTCTTCGGCGCGGCGTGGCTCTGGGCTTCGCGGCGCGACGTGTGGCGCCGCGGGGCGACGGGCGTCATTGCGCTGGGCATCGGCGTCGCGGTCGTCTTCATCGTCGAGTGGGCGCTGCTCAGCACGTTCATCGGCCGCTCCTACACGCGCATGGCCTGGACGGTCGGCGAAGACTCATTCTCGAGCGGCCTTCAGAGTTTCCCATCCGGCGTCCACCCGTGGGAGCGGCTCAAGAACGTATGGGCCAACGTGACCGCCCCCTGGTTCTCGAAGGTTGACAAAGTGCTGCTCGTCGCCGGGCCGCTCGCATACGCCCTGCTGCGCGGCCGGCTGCTGCCGCTGCTGTTTGCGGCCTGGTTCTTCGCCTATCACACGTGGGGATCCACCAAGCTGACGCAGTATCTGCCGACGACGCTCCAGGTGCGCTACTACACGCCCATCCTGCCGCTGATCGCGATCATGGTCGCGTTCGCGCTGGTGCGCGCGCATCGATTCATCACGACCGGCGCGCCGCTCACCGTTCGCCGGGCTGTCGCGGCCGTGGCCGTGGTCGGCGGTCTGGCGTACTTCGCGCTGGAGCAACGCCGCGTCGCCTACGGGGCCGAGTGGCTCTATCGCGGCGACATCGTCCGCCCTGCAATCCGCGCCGCGGAAACGAACTGGGCCAGGCCGGTCGTTTTCTCCGGCACGCTCACGCGACATCTGCGAGCGCTCTACCTCGACACGTCGCCGCCGGCCGAATTCGGCGACGACCTGGACCCCGCTCGCGTGGACGAGTGGCTCGACCGCGGCGGGTTCGTGTATCTTGAGCTCTTCCCGGAGGCGCGGCTGCGAGCCGTGCTGCGCCGCGCGCCGCTCGACGCCCTGCTCCATCCGGTTCTGTTCCCGCGCGCCGCATCGCAGGCCGCTGCCACGCAGTCCGCCGCGACTGCCGGGGCACCGCCGGCGGACCAGCCGCAGGCGTTGACGCTGTACGGCCGTTCGGTCCTGGTAGAGCGTGTGGCCCATTTCTACTGTCCGAAAAGCCGCTGGCATTCGCTGCTCCGCGCCGCGGGCTGCGGCGCGGCGGAGAAGGTGGACAAGAACAAGCGCTCGACCGTGGCCTACCGGGTCTACCCGGCCCCCTGACGATCGGACCCGGCGGCGCTACCTCGCGCACCGTCGGAACGCGAAGCGCAAGCGAGCGCACGTGGCGGTGGACGCTCGCTTGCGCTTCGCGTTCTGAAAGATCGAGCCAACTCGCCCACGCTGATTCAGCGATTCGATCGGGCCTTGGCCAGCAGCCGCAGGATTTCGAAGTAGAGCCACACCAGCGTCACCAGCAACCCGAAGGCCGCGTACCACTCCATGTGCTTGGGCGCGCGGCGCTGCACGCCGGACTCGATGAAGTCAAAATCGAGCACCAGGTTGAGCGCGGCGATGACCACTATTACCGCCGAGACGGCGATGCCGATCACGCCGCCGCTGTGGATGTACGGCATCTGGATTCCGAAGAAGCTCAGGACGAAGGTTGCCAGGTAGAGCATGAAGACCGCGCCGGTGGCGGCGGCCAGGCCCAGCTTGAAATTCTCCGTCGGCCGGATCAGGCGCGTCACGTATGCCAGCAGCAGGCACAGGAGCGTGCCGAACGTCAGAAACACGGCCTGAAACGCGATCCCTTTGAAGCGCTCCTCGAGCAGGGCCGACACGCCTCCCAGGAACAGCCCCTCGGCGACCGCGTAGAACGGCGATGTGAAGGGCGCCCAGCCGCGCTGGAAGGACGTCACCAGCCCGAGGACCATCCCCGCCAGCGCCCCGCCCCAGACCCAGGGCACGACGGCCTGCAGGCCGGCGTTGAAGAAACGCTCCCAGGTGTAGGACGCGGACAGCACCACCAGCCCCAGCAGCACCAGCGTCTTGAACGCGCAGCCTTGGAGCGACATGGCGTCTGTGTCGCGCTCGGCATAGACGAGGTTGTCGAAGGTGGTCGAGTTCAGGGCCGGGTTGGCGGTTCGCATGGACGTCTCCCTTTCGCGCGCGGGTATTCGGCCGCGGCGGGCAGGCAGGAATACTATCGGGCCGCGCGGCCCGCCGCGCCTGCTCTAGATATGGTAGATGTTCCGAAGAATCAATCAAATATTTGCGCGGCGCTGGCTTGCAGGCTACATTTCATCCCGATACTGTCAGCAGGAGAGTGAGCGCATGAACGACCTGCTGGCGCCTATCCTCGAATACGCCCGGCAGTGCGAGGTTGACCGGCCCCCTCACTGGGAAAAGGTCGCCGGCACGCGCATCGACCTGCATTGTCATTCGACCTACTCCGACGAAACGCTTCAATTCCTGCCCGGCATCGTCTATCACCCGCTGCTCACGCCGCACGAGGTTTACCGCCTGGCCAAATCGCGCGGCATGGACTTCGTCACAATCACCGACCACGACACCATCGACGGCTGCAAGGCCCTGCTCGACGAGCACGGCGACCTGGCTGACTTCATCGTCGGCGAGGAGGTCTCGGTCGAGTTTCCGGATGACGGCACGGTCGTGCACGTGAACGTGTTCGACCATACTGAGGCCCAGCATCGCGAAATCCAGCGTCTCCGCCGCAATATTCACGAGTTCGTCGCCTACGTCGGCGGCATCGGCAAGCTCTTCGTGCTCAACCACCTGACCTGGACCGAGCAGCACCGCGTGCTCACCTCCCGGCAACTGGAGACCATGCTCGAGCTCTTCCCGGTTTTCGAGGGAATCAACGGCACCCGCAGCTACCCGCACAACGCCTTCGCCTGGTACGCCACCCGCGGCCGAAACAAGGTGCTGGTGGCCGGCAGCGACTCGCACACCCATCGCGTCGGCACCACCTACACCCTGACGCAGGGGCGCACCCGCCGCGAGGTCCTGTCCAGCATCCTCGCCGGGAAGGCCGCCATCTGCGGCGCCTTCGGCACGCCCGAAAAACTCCGCGAAGACGTGTGGATCGTGCTGCAGAAGAACGTGGAGCGCCGCTTGGCGGAGACCGGCAGTTTCTGGGAGAAAGTCATCACCCGCGCCGTCGGCCGCTTCGGCAAAACCGTCTACCCGCTGGTCTGCTTCGGCTACCACAAGCGGCAGAACGTGCTCATCCGCGGGTTCGTCGAGGCCCTACCGGCCTAGCAGCGTCATCCCCAGCCGCAGCAGCCCGATCAGCACCAGTCCGATCAGCAGCCAGGACGGCACGGAAATCTGCGCTCCCAGGCGGCGGGTGGCGCGCACCGCGCCCCCGATCTGGTCGATAATGATCGGCGAGAAGCTCTGGCTCCACAGCACCAGCGTCGGCCGCCGGCGCACCCTCACCACCGCGATGCGCGCGTTGGTGACGGTCTCGACCGCCGACTCCGCCACCGCGACTTTCAGCCGCCCCTGCTGATATACCACGTCGCCCGAGTGCGGCTTCGGCTGCCACGCGACCACCAGCACGATCCCGCCGGACGCGGACGTCGTCGACAGCCGCAGGCATTCGGCCCCGGCGGGGCGCGAGCGGCAGATGAACTCGACGGCGGCGTCCTCGAACTGAACCGGCTGGACGCGGAGCATGCGGGTTTCGTGAGAGGCGTCGATCAGGCCGCGCGACCACTCGGGTTCGTCGCGCGTCAGCATCTTGGCGACCAGCGAAACTTCGGTGACCAGGGCCGGATCGGCCCATGGCAAACCCGGCGCGACGACGCGCCGCTGCCTCGTCGTGCCGGTCGAACGGTCGATGATCTCCCAGCGCTGCACGAATTCGGCTTCCCCCGGCTTCTCGATTCGGCCCAGAAAGCGGAACTGCACGAAATCCTCCGGGCCGTAGACGTTGTTCGCCCGCGCCAGGAAAAACAGCAGCGCCTCGTCGCCGGGGGCGTCGGTGCGCAGCGGCGCCGGCTCAGCCGCGGCCGCGTCGGCGCGTGAACGGCTCGAAGCGATCGGCGCCGCGGCGGCGGCCTCGTCCAGCGCCAGCAGAGCCCCGAGCCGTGCCACGTGCAGCTCAAACAGGTCCACCACGCCCGCCGTCCGCTGCGCCCGCCGAAACGCCTCCGCCGCCTCTTGCCACTGCTTACGACGCAGCAGAGACATTCCGAGCCAGACCAGCAAGGGGGCGCTGTCCGGGTAGAGCGCGACCGCCTCGCGACAGAGCTGCTCGGCCTCGTCGGCTCGCTCGGCGCGCGATGCGGCGGTGATCCGCGCCCGCCAGAGAAACTGGCAGTAGCGGGAGAGCTGGTTCACCTCGTCGAGCCGGTCGATTCGACGCAGCTCGCGGGCCGCCTCGCGCTCGATGGCGTCGAAGTCCTTGGCCTGCCAGGCCGGCTGAGCGAGCGTCTGGAATTCGGTGGTGTAGGGCGAAGAGGCGTCCTCGATCTCGATTGACTCCCCGTGCTGGACGACGCCGGGAATGCGCAGCCGCCAGCGCAGGGGCGTGTCGAAGTGCATCTCGCCTTCGGGCAGCTCGCCCTCGTGAAACTGCAGGCAGTAGCCGTCGATGGCGATGATGTCGCCGTCGCGGAGCTCGCGCGGCGGATCGTCGAGTGGGTCGTCATTGACGCGGACGGCGTCGCCGGCGGCCTCGCGCTCGATGGTGAAGCGGCCGTCCGTATGGCCAATGATGGCGTATGAAACGCCGGCGGCGACGCCGGGCAGGCGCAGGTCGCTCGGGTTGCCGCCAATCGAGAGCGGGCGCACCGTGGGCAGGATGGCCACGAGGTGGACATCGCGGTCGTCGATGCGGCGCGTATATGTCAGCTCGATGAAGGCGTCCAAGCGTCGGCCTCGTGCGACCGATGCGGGCCCTCGGCGCGGCGCAGCGGAATCGCATTCCATATGATACCCGCGCGACGCGCGGCGGAGGGAATGACGGGCGTGGGATGGCGAAGGCGGGCGTGGCCGAAGTTCCCTGGCAGACGCCGCGGGCCGGGCCGTTCTTTCCGAACCCGCCGCGCCAAGCGGCGGGTTGACGATCGTCAGCGATCGACGCCTGATAGGCCGCAGACGTCAACCCGCCGCTTGGCGCGGCGGGTTCGGAAAGAAATTTCCGCGGAGCCTCCCAAGAACTTATGGTCAGACCCGCGACATTTGAATGGGAGCGCCGCGTTCAGTTGCACGAGGGTCGGCCGGGGCTTACTTCCCCATCTGCAGGGCGGCCAGGCCGCTGGGGACGTCGTCGACAAAATCGAAGATGCGGTCCAGCCCCGTGACCAGGAACACACCCCACACGTGCGTATTCACGCCGCACAGCTTCAGCTTGCGCTGGTTCGTGATGGTCAGCAGCTTCCGCAGCTTCAGCAGCTTGGCGATATTCGAGGAATTGAGATAGCTGACGCCGCCGAGGTTAAGCAGGACGTTGAGGCGGTTGTTGTCGGTGCACTGGTCGATGACCCCCTGGAGGTCGTCGGTAAACTGGGGGTCGTCCTGCAACTCGCCCAGAACGATCGTGTCGGACCACTGTTCGACTGCCATTGGCGCTACCCTGATCTCGATGGAGCGTTCAAATCCGTACCATCTGCGGACCATATGCGGCGGTTCACAGCGCTGTCAACGGCAGGGCACGGGGCACACGGCGCACGTTCCCACGCCCGTTCCCACGCCCGCGCCGCGCCGCTATATTAACCCCGTGTCAAGTTCGGGCGGCTTCGGCGCGGTCTGGCCGTCGCCGTTCTGGAGGGAGTGACGTTATGAACGGCGCCGTTGCCACGACATCCACCGCCCTCCCTTCCGCGGCGCCGGTCCCCGCGCCGACCCCGGCGCCCGCCGCCAATCGTCCGCTGCGGGCGGTCGCGGCGAGGCAGCTCATCATCGGCCTCGATGGCGCCACGTTCGATGTGCTCGACCCCATGATGGCCGCCGGGCGCATGCCGAACCTGAAGCGCTTCATTGAGACCGGCGTCCGCGGCATCCTCTATTCGACGCGCCCGCCGATCACGCCCGCCGCATGGACCACGTTCATGACGGGCAAGGGGCCGGGCCGGCACGGCATTCTCGATTTCGAGAAGTTTGATCCCTTCACGCACACGCTATCGTTCAATAGCACGTACGAAATCCGCGAGAAAACGCTCTGGGAGCTGCTCACCGAGAAGGGCCTCCGCGTCGGCAGCATCAACGTGCCGATGACCTATCCGCCCAAGCCGGTCAACGGCTTCACCATCAGCGGCTTCGAGACGCCCAGCGTCGATTCCGAATTCACCTGGCCGCACGAGCTGAAGCAGGAGATATTCAAAGTCCTGCCCGACTACAACTATCGCACCAACTGGAAGCGCA
This sequence comes from Phycisphaerae bacterium RAS1, assembly GCA_007859745.1. Classification (NCBI taxonomy): domain Bacteria; kingdom Pseudomonadati; phylum Planctomycetota; class Phycisphaerae; species Phycisphaerae bacterium RAS1. The sequence goes on from SMLU01000001.1 coordinate 610,046, forward strand.
AGGCCCTCGGCGGCGACGCCACGCTCGCGGAGAACCTTGAGTACATCTGCCGCAGCTTCGACCAGGGCCTGACGCTTGCCCAGCATTGCGGCGACAAGTTCGGGTGGGACGTGCTCATGGTGCTCTTCAAGCTGGTCGACAACCTTCAGCACAAGGCCTGGAAGTATCTCGACCCGCGCACCGCGCCGCAGTACGGCCAGCGGGCGGACATGACCGCCGGCTGCTTCAACCGCCTCGACCGCGTGCTGGGCGAGCTGTTCAAGTACGCCGAGCGCAACGACGCCACCGTCATCATCATGTCGGATCACGGCCACGGCAGCCTCGACGGAAAGGCCCAGCCGAACCTGCTGCTCAAGAACTGGGGCTACCTGTCGCTGCGAAGCACCTGGGACCGGGCCGGCATCCGCGCCGGATACTGGATGCACCGCCTCACCAAGGGCAAGGTGACGCGCTTCGAGCAGGGCAGCCGCGGCATCGAGCGCGAGCTGGCGGTCGATTGGCCGCGCACCAAGGCCTGCGTGATGCACGCCGGCATCTACGGCTTCCTCTATCTGAATCTCAAGGGCCGCGGGCCGCACGGCGTCGTCGAGCCGGGCGAGTATGAGCCGCTGCGCAGCGAAATCGCCGCCAAGCTCGCATCGGTCACGGCCATCGACCCGCAAGGCAAGACGATCCGCGTCTTCCCGCAGATTTACAAGACCGAAGAGCTCTACGGCTGCCAGCGCGACGAGAATCCGAACCTGCCCGACCTGTTGCTCTCGCCGTATCCGGGGCTGGCCGTCGTCCGCAAGATTCGCGGCACGCAGGCCGTCCGCTGGATGCCCCCGCACCGCATGGAAGGCACGCACCGCGAGGAGGGCGTGCTGGCGGTCGGCGGGCCGGGCGTGCGCCGCGGGGCGCGGCTGGACGCGAACATCATCGACATCGCGCCGACGGTGCTGGCGGGGCTGGGGCTGCGCGTCCCGCTCGACATGGAAGGGCGCGTGCTGCGCGAGGCGTTCGTCACGGAGCCGACGGTCGAACGCGAGCCGCCGATCAAGAAAGTGTTCGAAGAGCAGGCCGAGGTCTACTCCGAGGCCGACCGCCGCATTCTCGAAAAGCGGCTCAGCGAGCTCGGATACCTCGAGTAATGTCGAAGGTCGAAGGTCGAATTTCGAAGGGCGCTCCCGGGGCGAAATTCGCTATTCGACATTCGGCACTCGGCATTCGAGCGTGAGCCTTCCAATGACCGAAAGGAATCCGTCATGCACAAGTCCATGCCCGACGTCGATCTGCTTTTCGGCGAATCCCCGGCCCTGAAACGCGCCCTGGTCAATTTCGAGGCCGCCGCGCGGGAGATCAATCTTGATCCGAACGTTGCGGCCCGTCTGCGGCGGCCGGAACGTGTGCTGATCGTGTCCGTGCCGGTGCGGATGGATGATGGGCATGTCGAAGTTTTCACCGGCTTTCGGGCGCAGCACAACGACTCGCTCGGTCCTTTCAAGGGCGGCATTCGCTTTCATCCGGAGGTGGACCTGGGCGAGGTGACGGCGTTGGCGATGCAGATGACCTGGAAGTGCGCCCTGGTGGGGCTGCCGCTGGGCGGGGCCAAGGGGGCCGTCCGGTGCGACCCGATGCAACTCAGCTACACCGAGACGCAGCGGCTGACACGGCGCTACACGGCCGAGATTTCCGCGGTCATCGGCCCGCACGTCGACATCCCCGCGCCGGACATGGGCACGAACGAGCGCACCATGGCCTGGTTCATGGACACCTACAGCCAGCGGGCCGGACGTTTCACTCCCAACGTCGTCACCGGCAAACCGGTCGACGTGGGCGGCTCGGCGCTGCGGCGCGAGTCGACCGGCCGCGGCGTGGTTTACTGCGTCGAGGAAGCGGCCGGCGAGATCGGGCTGAAGCTGGCCGGCGCCAGCGTCGTGCTGCACGGTTTTGGCAACGTCGGCACTTACGCGGCTGAAACGTTCGTCAAGCGCGGAGCGAAGGTCATCGGCGTGGCGGACATTTCAGGCGGCTATCTGAATCCGAAGGGGTTCGACGTGGCCGAGCTGATCCACTACGCCGCCGAGAACCGCTCGCTGGCGGGCTACAAGAATGCCGACAAGATCGCCGGCGACGATGTGTTGACGGTCCCGTGCGACATCCTCGTGCCGGCGGCGACCGGGCACGTCATCACCGCCCAGAACGCGCCGAAGGTCCGCTGCAAGATTCTGGCCGAGGGCGCGAACGGTCCGACCATGCCCGACGCCGACGTGATTCTCGACCAGATGGGCGTCTTCACGATTCCCGACATTCTCTGCAATGCCGGGGGCGTGACCGTGTCCTACTTCGAATGGGTGCAGGGCGGCATGAACTTCTTCTGGAGTGAGGACGAGATCGACACGCGGCTCTCAAACGTGCTGCGGCCCGCCTTTCGCCGCGTGCGAGAGTTTGCGAAGAAGCGCAAGCTGAGCAATCGCGTGGCGTCGCAGTGCGTGGCGATCGACCGGGTCGATCGGGTGATGCGGCTGCGCGGGCTCTACGCCTGATGACGACGCTGCACGGCTACATTCTGCGCGAGCTCGTCAAGACGTTCCTGCTCACGCTGCTGGCGCTGACGGCCCTGTTCAGCATGGGCGGCGGGCTGTTCAACCTGCTGAAATACGAGGGGGTGACGGCGGCGGACGTCGTGCGCGTCATGCCGATGCTGATCCCGATCGCATTGACGCTGACGATGCCGCTGGCGGCGCTCTTCGCCGCCACGATGACCTATGGCCGAATGGCCGCCGACAACGAGTTCCTGGCGTGCAAAGCGGCCGGGATCAACCTGCACCGGCTGTTTCTGGCCGTGGCGCTGCTGGGCGTCTTCGTGGCGCTCTTTACGGCGGTTTTCGCCAGCTACGTGGCGCCGGGGCTGATGCGCGCGCTGGACCATTTCGCGCGGACGAACCTGCGCGACCTGGCGGCCGGACAATTGCGCTCGAAAGGGTACGTGCGGATCGAGCCGCCCGGCGGGGAGAAGTTCCTGATTACGGCGGAGGGGGTTGAGGCCGTCAGCGACGACGACCTGCGGACCAAGAATTTCCCGGTCGGACCGAAGATCAGCTATCTCTTCGTCAACGGACCGTCTTTCGTTCATCGCGATCGGCACGACAACCTGGTGCGCTTCACGTCGGCCGAGTGGGGGCTGTGCAAGTTCGACGCCGGGCACGATCCGATGCAGATTGCGCTGTACGTCGCCAAGGGCCGCGACTTCGACATCGGCAGAAGCGCGGCGCTGATTGATCAGCAGCAGATCGACGTGCTGGAGGTGCCGCTGCGGATCAAGGAGCGTCCGTCGTTCGTCGATCTGGATACGCTCATGCAGTGGCGCCGCGAGCCGGAGAACGCGGGCGAGATCCGGCTCGACGTGGACAGGTTCCGTCTCGCCATGGCGTGTGAGCTGTACTATGCCGAGGCGGCCCAGCGGCTGGCGAAGGGAGGGGTGGTTTCGCTGCCGGCCGAGGCGAATCACGTGTACGAGCTCTCGGCCGACGAGGCGGAGGCGACGCCGCGCTGCCTCAACCTGGCGGGTGTGCGCGTCATCGACGGCCGCAGCGACGGCGTGAAACTGCTGGAGTACCACGCGCCGCGCGGGCAGTTGGTGATCCGGCCGCAGGAATCGGGAGAGTTGCACGCCGCTGTGTCGCTGACGCCGAGCGGGTCGCAAAACGTCGTGGAATACAACCTGCGCTCGTCGAACCCGCGCGCCGGACGGAACAAGGCCGAGGAGACGCTGGCGGGCATCACGCTGTCGCCGGACGATGTCGCCGGGCTGAAGGCTTTTCCGCCGGCGGCGATGATCGATCCGCAGACGCCGATGCCGATCTCGGAGGCGCTGCGGGAACAGCGAAAAAAACTTCAGGCAAACGCGGCCCAGCTTCGCCGCAAGGTCACGTCGCAGATTCACTGGCGGCTGGCGTCGTCGACCAGCGCGATCGTGACGGTCGTGATGGGCGCCGTTCTCGGATTGATGTTCCGCGGGTCGCGGGCGCTGACGGCGTTCGCGCTGGCGTTCATCCCGTTCGGCGCGGTCGGCGTGGTCATCGCCCTCGGGCGGCAACTCACGGAAAAAGGCGGAACCGAGCAGATCGGGCCGTTTGTGATTTGGGGCGGACTGGTGCTCGTGGCGGTCGCGGACGGCGTTCTGCTGCGTTTCGGGGTGCGACGATGAGATGCCCATCTGGTTGGCTGACTCAGAAGTCGGCCCCGCGTTCGTGGAGCGATGCACGTTGACCGTCATTGACCGCTACATCATTCGCAGCTTTCTCGGCGGCTACAGCGTGCTGATGTTCGTCGGCATCGGGCTGTACATCCTGAGCGATCTGCTTTTCAACTTCGACGAGTTCACCGAGAACGCCACGCTGCCGGTGGGGGCCGTGCTGGCGGCGATCGCCGATTACTACTGGTACAATATCCCCCTTTATTTCTCCCAGCTCAACGGGCCGGTGATGGCCATGGCCGGCGCCTTTGCGCTCGGGCTGATGCTGAAGGGCAACGAGTTGGCGCCGCTGATCACCGCCGGCGTGCCGCTGCCGCGCCTCGCGGCGCCGATTCTGGGGGCGGCGCTGGTGATCGTCATCGTGTGGATGGCCAACCGCGAGATTCTCATGCCGCGGATCGCGGGCAAGATCGCGCGGTCGCACGATGACCTGACCGGTACGCGAACCCAGGCGGTTCACTGCGCCCGCGACGAGAGAAACGTGATCCTCACCGCCGCCCGGTTCTATGCCCGCGACGGCGGCCTGGCCAAGGTGCTGCTGATCGAGCCGGACGACGCCGGACGCCCCGTTTCGCTGATTCAGGCCGATTCGGCGGACTACGACGCGTCGCGCGGCGTGTGGCGGCTGAGCAACGGCTTTCGCGTTGCGATGGGCGATCCCGCCGCGGATGAGGGGTTGGGCCGCGGCATTCGGCGCGAACCGCTCGTGGAGTACGCCTTCGGGCTCACGCCGGCACAGGTCCTGTTGCAGCAGTCCGGGCAGTGGGCCGACCTGATGAGCCTCGCGCAGATGAACGAGTTGCTGTCCACCGGCAACCTGCCCAACCGGGCCGCGGTGGTTCACAGCCGCGATGGGCGGTTCATGCAGCCCCTGCTTCAGTGGATCCTGCTTGCCCTGGCGGTTCCGGCGTTTCTATGCCGCGCGCCGACGACGGTGGTAAGCGCCGGAGGAAAAGCGCTGCTGATGTGCGGGGCGCTGTTCTTTGCCGCGTTCGTGATGCAGACGCTGAGCGGCGAAGACATGCTGACGCGCTTCGCGACCGCGTCGCCGGTGATCATCTTCGGGTCGCTGGCCGTGTATAAGCTGGCGAGCGTGCGGACGTAGTTCACCGGGAGGGGAGAACTCCTGGGAAACAGGACAGGGAACGAACCTCGCCAGGCGAGGCCGTTCCCTGTCGTCCTATTCGCTGTTCCCTGTTCCCTTCGCTACGGCTTCTTTCCCGGCAGTTTCGGCAGCTTGGGCTTCTTGTCGTCCTTCTTCGGCTCTTCCTGCTTCGGTTCTTCCTTCTTGGGCTGGTCCTTTTTCGGCTCCTCCGCCTTCGGCTCGGCGGCGGGCTCTTCGGTCTTCGGCTCGGCGGCCGGCTGGGCGCCGGTTTCGGTCGCGGCCGGTTCCTTCGTCAAGTCCTGGACCGTGACACCCGCGGGCGGCGTGAACTTGTACTGGCTCTCGTCGCCGCCGGCGTTGAGCTTGATGTCCGTCAGGAGCGTCGTGCCGACCTGCTTGTCGTTGCCGTCGAACTGCACGACTTTTGACGCCAGGCCCGAGTCCTTGCGGTAGTACATCACGCTGCGGCCGGCCGGGGGTGTGCCGGCGGGCATGTTGACCTTGGCTTCGACCACCCAGCAGTCGACCCCGTCGACCTTCTCGTCCGGCAGGGCCTTGAGCGTCATCATCTGCTTCATCTCTTTGAAGCCGTTCGTGTCGGGCGTGGCCTTGGTCTTGGTGCAGGTTTTGGTACCCTTGTTTGCGCCGGCCAGCTCCTCGCGCAGCATCCAGGTGAACTCGCCGTCGCCGATGACCAGCGATTTGGCCTCGGTCTTCTCCTCCTTGCCGCTCATGTTGGTGGTGGTGGCGTCCTGCGCTTCATAGCGGTAGTAGAGCTTGCCGCCCTTGCGCAGGAACTCCTGCGAACCCTTGCTCTGGTAGGCGAAGCTCATGCCCTGGCCCGAATCCGTCTTGCTGTCGATCGTCATCTTCGCGCTGTACGACGTGATTTTCTTGTACGCCTCGTCGATTTTCTTCTCGATGTCCTCGAGCGTGTCGGCCATCGCCGTTGTCGCAAGCAGGACGAGGGTCGATCCCAGCACCTTCCGTAGCGTCATCGATGTTGCTCCTCGCCAGAGTGGCGTTTGTGCGGCGGTCGAAAACGGCCGACCGTGTGCCGTGGTTTTGGGCCGCGGACTAGGACGATCGCGGTCCGCGTCCTATTCATACGCAATCCGAGCCGGCGGCCCTCAAATAATAATCGCTTCTTCCACCGCCCGTCAGTGCCGGAAATGGCGCGTGCCGGTGAAGATCATGGCCACGCCGCGCTGGTTGCACAGGGCGATCGTCTGCTCGTCGCGCTTGCTCCCGCCGGGCTGAATGATGGCGGTGACTCCGGCGTCGATGAGCAGCGTCGGGCCGTCCGGGAAGGGGAAAAAAGCATCGGAGGCGGCCACCGGAGCGACCCCAACCGGCCTGTTCGCTGTTCCCTGCTCACTGTTCCCTGTTCCCTGTTCCCTGTTCCCTTCCCCCAAATGCCCATTCTCGCGCGCCAGCCACACCGCAACCCGGCAACTCATCACCCGGCTCATTTGCCCCGCCCCGTTTCCGATCAGCATTCCGTCGCGGACGATGCTGATCGCGTTCGACTTCGTGTGCTTGCAGATCAGCCACGCCAGCCGCAGGTCGGCCAGCTCCGCCTCGGTCGGTGCGCGCTCCGTCACAACCTTCCACTCTTCCTCATTCAGGCCGAGCAGGTCCGGCGTCTGTACCAGCATCCCGCCGGCGATGCTGCGGTATTGCAGTTCGTTCGGGTCGAGCGGCTGGGACATATCGCCGACGGCCAGAAGTCGGACGTTCTGGCCCCATTTCTTGGGGGCTTGCACCGCCGGCAACTCGCGGAGCGCGCGGATTCGATCCTCGTCGATCGCGGCGCCGCCGCGATCCTGCGCCGCGGCTAACAGCTCCGCGTTTCCGCGGATCACCGCGATCGCCGCCTCGGTGAAGCTCGGCGCGATCCAAACCTCCACGAAAAACCCGCCCGGCGCATTCGCCGCGCCCGCTTCCTTCAGTGGCTTTCCGAGGCGGTCGTAGGTCTCCATCACCGCCGCCGCGAACTCGGCGTCGATCTCGAAGTTGCACGCCAGCACCCCGCCCATCGCGGCATTTGGATCGGCGAGATAGGCCTTGCGATACGCCTCAATCGCGCTCGAACCCACGGCCGTCCCGCAGGGGTTGTTGTGCTTAACGAAAACGCACGCAGCTACTCCGGGGCCGGCTCCTGTCGCACCCGTTCCAGTGGCACCGGTTCCTGTGGCACCGGTTCCTGTGGCACCGGTTTCCAACCGGTGACTGTTTTCACGGGTTTCCAACCCGTGCCTCCGCGGGTTGCCCGCCCATTCCTGAAACCCATAATCCGACCGCCAAAACCACTGATATGGCAACCGCTCGATGATCCGCGCAGTAACAGGATTCGCCTCGATATACTCCCACGTCTCGCCGAATTCCTTTTCATTGCGCATCACTCGATCAAACGCCTCGTCCATCCACATCGCCCCGGTCACGCCCCGTTGCAGGTTGATCTCCTTGGCGCTGTACCGCTTGATGCTGTGCAGCAGCTCCCCGAGCGACACCCACCGGCCGGGCGCGACCTCATGCGGCGTCAGCAGCAGATGCACGTGATCGGGCATGACGCTGGCGCAGTGCAGCGTCAGCTTCTTGCCGTGCCAATATGTGCAGGCTGCGAGGACGACGTCGCGTTCGGCCGGGTTGAGCTGGCCTTGGCGGAGCCGGAAGGTGACGAAGTAGGTGGCGCCGGGAACCTGCAGGTGCGGCAGGTTGCGCTCGGTCCATTGCTCCTGCGAGATGCGGTTTGCAACGGGGCGGCCTTCGGCCGCGGCACGGGTTGGAAACCCGTGAAAACAGTCACCGGTTGGAAACCGGTGCCACAGGGACCGGTGCCACAAGTTCTTCCCCGTCGCCGCGGCGCGGGTCAGCTCGGCGCACAGGCCGAGGGCGGCGTCGGCGTCGAGGTAGTTGTTGTACGACAGCTTGGGTTGACCGCTGCTGTCCGTGGTTTCGGCGTCAGCGACTGCCAGATCGAACACCCCTTCGATCTGAACGGCATCGGCCGATTGAGGCGGGTTCTCGCCGTATCGCAGCCGGTCGACGACAACGCCCGCCGCGCCGCGGACAAACGGCTGCGCTTGGGGATCAAGCGCGCGGCTGAGCCACGCCGCGATGTCCCAGTCATAGTCGGAAGTGGCGTAGTACGCGGCGAATGCACCGATATCTCGGCCGGCAAGAAACAGCTGCTCCGGCTCGCCGAGTCGCAGCTTCGCAAGCAGGCCATTCGGGTCGCGAAGCGCCTCCAACACGACGTGATACGAATCGGCCGCACACGCAACCAGCACATGCCTGTGATTCTTCGCCGCCGCGCGGAGCAGCGCCACGCCGCCGATGTCGATCATCTCAATCGCCTGCTCGAACGTGCAGTTCGGATCGGCGATGGTCTTTTCGAACGGGTAGAGATTCACGACCACCATGTCGATCGGCTTGATCCCCGCCGCCGCGAGCTGCCGCATGTGCTCCGCGTTGTCGCGGTCGGCCAGGATGCCGGCGTGGATCGCCGGGTGCAGCGTCTTGACCCGCCCGTCCAGCATCTCCGGAAAACCGGTGATGACCTCGATCAGCGTGACCGGAATCCCCGCCTCGCGAAGCGTTTTGGCCGTCCCGCCGGTGCTAATGATCTCAATGCCGAATTCCTCGTGCAGGGCGCGGGCGAAATCGACGATCCCGGTCTTGTCCCAGACGCTGATCAGCGCGCGGCGGATCATGGGCGCGTTATAGCAGATGGGGCGCTTCGCAGGCAAAATGTCGAATGTCGAATTCAGAAGGTCGCCGCGCGAAAGAGGCGTGAGCGGGGCATTCGATCTTCGCCATTCGACATTCGAGATTCTCACCGCCTCACGCCGTATCATCCGCCGCATGAACCTCTTCTCCGGTGCGAAGGCGCTGCTCGCCATGATCCACGTCGGCGCCCTGCCGGGCACGCCGCGGGCGACACGTCCGTTGAGCGAAGTCGTTGCGCAGACCGTGGACGAAGCGCGCATCTTCACCGACGCCGGCGTCGATGGCCTCCTGATCGAGAACATGCACGACGTGCCCTACCTGTGCGGCTCGGTCGGGCCGGAGATCGTCGCGGCCATGACCGCCGTCGGCGTAGCCGTTCGGGCCGCCTCACCGTTGCCGCTGGGTGTGCAAATCCTGGCGGCCGCCAATCGCGAGGCGCTGGCGGTCGCACACGCCTGCGGAGCGGGCTTCGTGCGCGTCGAGAATTTCGCCTTTGCGCACGTCGCCGATGAGGGGCTGATGCCCACCGCCGACGCCGGGCCGCTGCTCCGCTATCGGCGGCAGATCGGCGCCGACGCCGTCCGCATCCTCACCGACGTGAAGAAGAAACACAGCAGCCACGCCATTACGGCGGACATCTCGCTTGACGAGGCGGCGTCGGCGGCGGAGTTTTTCGGCGCTGACGGCGTGATCGTCACCGGCTCGGCCACCGGCCGGCCCACCTCGCCGGAGGACGTGGCCGCCGTGCGGCAGGCCGTGAAGTGCAGCGTGTGCGTCGGCTCCGGCGTGACGCCGCAAACACTGCCGGCCCTCTGGCCGCACGCGGACGTGTTCATCGTGGGGTCCTATCTCAAGCAGGCGGGCGTCTGGTCCAATCCGGTCGATCCGGCGCGGGTAGGCCACCTCGTGGATGCCGCCGCGGCGCTGCGGCGGTAGCGCGCGGATCACGCGGCGATCAAAGTTGCGAGCAACGGCATCTTTCCAAACCCGCCGCGCCAAGCGGCGGGTTGACGATCGTGGGCGATCGGTGCTACACGTGCCGGAGACGTCGACCCGCAGCTTGGCGCGGCGGGTTCGGACAGTCAGGCGCGCCAAGACTGCCAGAGACTCTGGTCACAGCACCGCAGGCACCGCCGTAAGCCGCGCCGCCGCGGGGCGCTTTACGCTCGCGCGTCGGCGCTATAGTCTGGCACTGCGGTTTGAAACGAGTGGAAGATGGCCGCTGTCTATCAGCCTTGGCCGCAGCGCCCAGCCAAGCGGTTTTCCGGCTTCTCGGCCGGCATCGCCGACATGGCGCTCGCGCTGTATCGCGCGACGGCGCCGCTCGTGCAGCGCTTCGCCGCGGGAATTCTGGCGGCCGCGACCATCGCTGCCTGCCTGCTGGCGTGGGCCGTCGCGCTGCTGTTCCGAGCGGTTGCGGATGTGCAGGGACACGCCGGATGGGGTCAGAGCGGCGGGGCATCATGGCTGACGCTTGACGCCGTTCGCGACGGTCTGGCGAAGTCCGGATGGAGTCTGCCCGCGCCGCTGGTGTGGTTGTTCCAATCGCTGCTGCTGCGCGACGTGGTCGGCATCACCGCCGTGATCGGATTTGTGTCCGTGCTGGCGATGTACGCCATCTGGTGGGAGCGCAAAGTCGCCGGGCATATTCAGTCTCGGCTCGGGCCGATGAGGGTCGGCGGCTGGCATGGCTGGTCGCAGTCGTTGGCGGACGGCGTCAAGCTGATCGCCAAGGAAGACCTCGTCCCGGACAAGGCCGACCGGCTTCTGTTCCGTCTCGCGCCCTACCTGTCGTTCGTGCCGGCGCTGCTCGCGTTTGTGAGCCTGCCCTTCGGCGTGTCGTGGGTCTTTCGCGACCTTGATGTCGGTCTCTTGATGATTCTCGCGGTTCTGGGGCTTGAGATTCATGGCGTGCTGCTGGCGGGGTGGGCGAGCAACAACAAGTGGAGCGTCTACGGGGCGATCCGCGAAGCGTGCCAGGTCGTCAGCTATGAAATCCCGATGGGGCTGACGCTGCTGGTGCCGGTGATGGTGGTCGGCTCGCTGCGATTCAATGACATCGCGGCGCACCAGGCCGGCGGGTGGTTCAACTGGCTGGCGTGGCACAGTCCGTGGACATTCATGGCGACGTTCATCTATTTCATCGCGTCGCTGGCCTCCTGCAAGCGGGCGCCGTTTGATCTGCCCGAGGCGGAGAGTGAGCTCGTCGCCGGCTTTCACACCGAGTACAGCGGCTTCCGCTGGTCGCTGTTCTTCTTCGCCGAATACGCGTCGATGTTTGTTGTCAGCGGGGTTTTGGTGATCCTGTTCCTGGGCGGTTGGGACGCACCCTGGGCCGGCGGACGGCTGGCGCCGGCGGCGAGCGGTTCGCTCGGGCGGCAATTCATCGACGGAATCTTCCTCAGCGGGCCGATCTGGTTCGTGCTCAAGTGCATGTTCCTCGTCTACGTGCAGATGTGGCTGCGCTGGACGCTGCCGCGGCTGCGCATCGACCAGGTGCTCTACTCGTGTGTGCAGGTGATTCTGCCGCTGACGCTCGTCGTTCTGCTGGGCTGCATGTTCTGGGAACTGGGACTGCCGCGGAGCCGCGTGTTCGCCGGGTTCGCGTGGG